>CAYTJL010000236.1:0-15047 GCA_964437785.1 uncultured Polyangiaceae bacterium | reverse complement strand
CCTTCGACGCGCGTGGGGCTCGACTGCCAAAAGGTGAGGTCGAGGCTGCCGGCGTCGTCGAGGGAGGCGTGGACGTCGGCTTGGACCTTTTGATCTTCCCAACCCACGTACGCCTGGACCGAGAGGGCCTTGTCGAGGACCCTCTTGGGAATGATCTGATCGATGTGGTACGGGGTTACGCGCGCGGCGTCGATATAAGCATGGAGCGCGAGGACGGGTGTCGGCCGCCCTTCATAAGGCACCGGCTGCCCCCCGGCGCCCGTGTGGAGCTTGGTGAAGACGGCGGTGGTGAGCGGCTCTCCGTCGAACGTGCCATTGAGGCCGGCCCACATGCTCAACGATTGATCGCGGGAGTCGTTGCGAAGGTGGAAGTCCCCCAACGCCTGAAGGGCGCCCGGCGCGGGCAGGCGCCCTGTCAGCTCCTGCGACCAGATATCGAGTTGGAGCACGGCGTGTTGCGCAGGGCTGGAGTCGATGACGAAGCTCCCCAAGAGCGCGTGGACGTCGGCGTCGATAGGGATCTTCTCGTTGACGAAGCCGTGGACCCACGCGCTCCTGACCTCGATGTGCTTGAGCAGGAAGCGTTGGGGGCGCTCGGGCGGCGGCGACGGCTTCGCTTCGCGGACCGGGCGCGGGATAAACGCGGTGGTGACGAGGGGCATCGTGACGTCGGCGTGATCGACGGTGAAAGACTCGATGATGGTCTCTTGCACCCCGACCCCGTAGAGGGCCCCTTTGAGGACGCCGAGGACGTCGAACCGCGCGTGGACGCCCCGCGCGCGCAAGGCGCTCTCGCCTCGATCATTGACGACATCGACCGTCTTTACATCGAGCCTCGTCAGGTTGAGATGCTGAATTTCGCCGACGTGAAGCTCGTTTTGAAAGAGGTCCTTCAGCGCGACGTTGGCGACCTGCTGGACCGCGCGCCGCACCGCGGGCAAGTCCATGTCGACGGTGAGCAGCACGGAGCCCGCGAGCGCGCCCGTGAACAAGCCTGTGACGCCGAGCGCTTTGCCCAAAAACCCGAGCGCGCGGCGGAACCTTCCGCGCGGCGATGGGGGGCTCGGGGGCTCCGGCATGGACGCAGCGTAACGCAAATTGGCCCTCTTCGACAAGCCCAACCCCTCTCTTTGCGTCTTTGCGCCTTTGCGTTAAAAATCTTAAGACGACGCTCCAACACCGCAAACGCAGAGAAAACGGGGATCGGTCACCCCCCGTCCCCGCCTCCGCCCCCGCCCGATCCTGCGTCGCCTGCGCCGGCGTCTCCCGCATCGCCTGCGTCGCCGCCGTCCGCGCCGCCGTCGGGGAGCGCGGCGCAGGCCGCGAACGGAGCGCAGTCTGCGCACACGCAGCCTTCGGTGAGCGGCAGGCAGAGCCCGTCATCGGTGCAGCGCGAAGGGTCGCTGCAGAAGGGCGACGTGAGGCAGTCCTTGCACGTGCACGGCTCGAACGCAGAGCACGTGTCGTCGTCGTCGCAGAGATCGGTGACGCACGGCGGAGCGAAGGCGCAATCGAGGCACGCGCAGCTCTCCCCCGCGGGATCGCACGTCTGGTCGGGTGAGCCGCCGTTGCACGCGGCGACGTTGTCTTGGCACTCGGCGAGCGACCAACAATCCGCGCAGATGCAGCCTTCGGTGAACGGATCGCAGGCGCCGTCGTCGTGGCAGCCCGCGCCCTTGGGGTCGTTGCAGATGGGGTCGCGGTCGCAGTCGGCGCAGACGCACGCGTCGTCGAACGTGCATTTTTGATCCGCGATACACGTGATGACCGAGCACATGGGCGTGCCCACGCAGTCGACGCACGAGCACAGCTCGCCCGCGTCCGGGTCGCAGACGCCGTCGTCTTTGCACGGGTCCACGCCGGACGAGGACGCGCTCGACGAGGACTGCGCCTCTCCGCCCGTCCCTCCCGCGCCGCCCCCGCCGTCGCAGCCCGCCCACACCGCCGCGAAGAGCGGCGCGGGGGCGAGCAGGAGGGCCAGCAAACCGAGGGCTTTTCTTGCCATGCCCCGTTATCTGAGCAAGACCCTGGCCGCGTCAACCGCTCGTTGCGCTATCATGCGGGCCTCATGAGAGCTTCTTCCAAAGGAACCATCTTCTTTGCTTTGGCGACGATTGGCATGGTCCTCGAGAGCGCGTCGTGCGCGCGGACCGCGTGCCTCGTGGTCACCCGCGCGGAGTACGACGCCAAAGGGTGCCCGCCCCGCGATGAGGCGCTCACGCGGATGGGCCAGTGCGGGACCGAGGTCCAAGAGCTGGCGGGGGACGGCTACTACAACGGTCAGACCTGCTGTTACCCCGCGGTCTACGGCGAAGCCCGATACGACACGTGCGGTGGCTTCGAGGAGACGATCGGGACCGGCGGGACGGGCGGTGAGGGCGGCGGCTTCGTCTGCTCGCGCTGCGGAGATGTGGTGTTCGTGGGCGACCCGCAAACGAACATCTGCCCGGAGCAGGAGGTTACGCTGTCCGACCTGCTCGCGTGCGCGTGCTCGGATTGCTCTGGGAGCTGCGGGCCCAACCTGTGTATCGAACAGGCCATGTCGAACGACTGCGCAGCATGTTTGATGGGCGCGTGCCCTGCTCTCTTGGAGTCGTGCTCGTTTTGACTTGCGGGTGGCGAAGAGGGCGCGTAGCCTTCGAGGTATGGCGCTGAGGATCCCGGAGCCGTTCGACCGCATGCCGCCTGCACAGGCGCTGGACGGCGGGACGCGGCGGGCGCTTCGCGAGGGGCGTCATCCTCGTCAAGCAGATCAGCCGCGGAGCGAGCCCGATCGCAGCGTGTGGCGCATCCTTTCGAACGCGCGCGCCCTCGGCTTCGAGGTGAGCGATGAGCAGATCGTCGCCGTGCTCCCCTCGACCTCATCGGACGTCGCGGCGATCAAGGCCGCTCGGGCGCGCGTCGAAGGGAGCCTTTACGTGTTTCGCCCCGACGATCCCAATCGAAGGATCGACACCGCGGACGATCTCATCGAAGAGCTCAGCGAGCCGCACCTGACGCTCGATGAGGCCATGGCGCTCGGCTTCCTCTGACCTGTGAGGATCATCGAGCCGAGCAAAACCTTCTTGGCGTCACGCGAGAGGCTCGCGCCCAGGGGATCTCCCGCGTACGCCGCGGTGGTGCTGGTGCTCCGCAGCTTGATGGACGAACAAAGGCCGCTCGTCGGCCCCGAAGATCGATCGGTTCGGAGAGGCGTGCTCGTCATGGGGAGAGCCGCTCCCGGCACAGACCTCATCGTCTGTTATGTGCCCGGCGGTGATGTCGTCACCGTGGTTGATTTGATTCGCGGGTAGAGCCGCGACTCGCGGGTGACTTGTGCCCAGGGACGGAATCGAACCATCGACACGGGGATTTTCAGTCCCCTGCTCTACCAACTGAGCTACCTGGGCGGCTCTAAAGCGGCGCGCACTCTGTTCGATCCCTCCGTGTTTGTCAATGCCCTCTCTTGCCGGGTACTAATCGGAGGTGATGAAGCCCTTCGTTTTTACCTCGATCCGCGTGTGCTCGGCGCTCGTCCCCGCGGCGCTCGCCGCGTGCGGCGCGAGCGATCTGGGCGGCGCGCCGTGCCCCCAGCCGACGCCCGCCTCGTCCGCGTCCGCGGCGCCAAACCCCTCGTTTACGCCTGCGATCGTGGCCCCGCCGCAGGTGACCGAGGGCAGCGTCAAGAAGATCAGCGCGCGCTCGGACATCCCGCTCGAAGGGCCCCGCGTCGACGGAAAGCCCGGCGACTACCTGCTCGAAAATGGCGGCAACGTCGCGGTGATCTCGGCCGAAGGGCGCGTCCTCGACGTCGGCCCGAGGGGCGGGCGCGACGAGGTGACCGCGATCGATCCGTCGCTCTTCGTGGGCTTCGAGGGCATGCACTACGAGCTCGAGAGCATCGAACCTTTCGCTGAAAATCGTGGGATCCACGTCGTTCGCCGCGCGCTCGAGCGACCCTTTCTCCTGCACGTGTTCATCTCGTTCGCGGGCTCGATCCTGCGCATCGAGAGCGCCGCCGTCGCGTCGTCGCCCAAGGCCTCGGCGCTCACCGTCACGCTCGGCGAGCGCGTCGGATGGGGCAACGTCCCGACGTGGGTCGAGGGGCAGGGCTTCGTCGAGAACGGGCGCGTCAACGGCGAATTCCTCGCGCGCGAGAGCCTCGGCGTCGCGTACGCGCTCTGCGCGCAAAGCGGCAAGCTCCACGCGCGCATCGTGACCGGCGAGGCGGGCTTCTTCGGATCCGCGGTCACGGGCGAAGCGTCGACCATCGCCGCGCTCGACGCGCCCACGCCGAGGCGCATCGTCGAGATCGCGAGCTCGACGCGATCGCTCGGGCACGCGGCGATGGAGCTGTCGTGCACGCGGCGCGGCGGCGTCGAGAAGGTGAAGATCCCCGAGGGGCTGCCCAAAGAGACCAAGGTCGAGACCTCGCGCTGCCCCGATCGCGGCAAGAGCCCGCGGCCCTTCGCGCGCTTCTCCGCCGAAGATCCCGAGATCGTGCTGCCGCGCGGGTGCAACCAGATGCGCCTCGGCGCGCCGGGGCACGGCAAAGGCGCGTGGTTCCAATCGACCGCGTGGGCCGGCAGGACGCTCCCGCCCGCGGCCACGCTGCGCTTCGAGGTCGACGAGAAGGGCGGCGGCGCGATCCCCGCGCGCGTGCTCGTGCGCGGCATCAAGGGCACCGCCGATCCTGACTGGGGCGACGATCCGGTGGAGGGCACGGCGCTCAACGTGATCCACGCGGACAAGGGTCGCGGCGAGCGCCCGATCCCGCCGGGCTCGTACAAGGTCTCGATCCATCGGGGCTTTGAATTCACGGCGGTGGAGAAGGAGATCACCGCGGTCGCGGGGCGCGTCGTCGAGGTGCGCGCGGAGCTGTCGCGCGCGGTCGACACGACGGGCTGGATCTCGGCCGACCTTCACCTGCACGCGGTGCCTTCGCCGGACGCGCCGCAGCCGCTCGCGGATCGCGTGCGCGCGCTCGCCGCGTCGGGCGTCGAGGTCGCGGTCGCGACCGATCACAACAAGGTGACCGACTACAAAGAGACGATCACCTCGCTCGGGCTCACGCAGAAGCTCGCGTCGATCGTGGGCGACGAGGTGACGACGCGCGATCCTCCGCTCGGCCATTTCAACGTGTTCCCGCTGCCTCCCAGCGCGGCGCCGATCCCGTGGGCCGGCGTCTCTCCGAAGGGCCTCTTCGACGCGGCGCGCGCGGCGGGCGCGGGCATCGTGCAGGTGAACCACCCGCGCATGGGCGACATCGGCTACTTCGAGCTGCTCCGCCTCGACCCCGAGGACGTGGGCGGATGGACCAAGCGCGCGCCCTTTGCTTCGTGGGATTTCGACGCGCTCGAGGTCTATAACGGCGACCACTACGCGCTCATCCACAAAGTCGAAGAGTGCCTGCGCGACTTCTACGCGATCCTCGACAGCGGCAAGCGCATCACCGCGACGGGCAACTCGGACTCGCACAAACTCTCGTTCCACGAGCCCGGCGTGCCGCGCAACTTCGTCGCCGTGCCGAACGACGACCCCGCGCGCTTCGACGAAAAAGCCTTCATCGAGGCCGTAAAGAAGGGCAAGGTGATGGTGTCGGGCGGCCCGTTCGTGAGGCTCACCGCGGGCGGCAAGGGCATCGGCGAGAGCGTCGCGCCCGGCGAGATCGAGGTCGAGATCATCGTCGACGCGCCGCCGTGGATCGACGTCGATCGCGTGGACGTGCTCAAGCGCGGCGAGATCGTGAAGACGTTCAGGCCGCCCTTCAGCAAGGGCCCGCACCGCGTCGAGGAGCGCCTCCGTGAATCGTTCGCGAAGGGCGACTACATCACCGCGATCGCCCGCGGATCCAAGCCCATGACGTACCTCTACCGCGCGAACGCGAGGCCGTTCTCGTTCACGAACCCCATCTGGGTCGAGTGACGACGCGCTAGCGACCGAACTCGGCGATGAAGCGGAGAAGCCTGCGGAGCGGGTGATCTTTGTGCGCCTCTTCGCTCTCGGGCGGCCACACGAGCGGCACGTCGAAGACCAAGGTCGCGCCGTCGTCGGAGCGGACCACGGCGCCGACCTCGCTGAGGAGCTTGCGCATGGGCTCGTTCGACGCGAGCACCTCGGCGCGGATGGTCTTGATGCCGCGCGCGATCGCGAGCTTGGCGAGCGCGATCAACAAGAGCCTCCCGATGCCGCGGCCCTGCGCCTCGTCGGTGACGGTGACCGCCGCCTCGGCGACCTCGGGCTCGTCGTTGAGGCGGATGAAGCGCGCGACGCCGAGGCCCACCTCGGTCTTGAGATCAGGCGAGTCGGTCGTCGCCACGACCGCGACGTGGTTCTGGCCGTCGACCTTGGTGAGGTAATCGATCATCTCGTCGGTGAGCGTCGAGACCTCGGAGAGGAAGCGCCGGTAGCGCGACTCGCGCGAGAGGTGCGCGAAGCCGCGCCGCAGCTCGTCCGCGTCGTCGGGGCGGATGAAGCGCAGCGTGAGACGACACCCGTCCGCGAGCGTGTGCTCCTCGTTGAAGCTCGACGCGCCCGACGATGGCGGCGACGCCGACGAGGGTGGGGATTCGGTGCTGTCCACGGCGCGCCCACTCTGGGGCGAAGCGTCGTAGGCATCAACTCGAAACGTCAGGCGTGTCAGGTCGCGTCGTCGAGGAACGCGAGCGCGGCGTCGGCCCACACGTCCGGCGCTTCGAGCATGGGATAGTGGCCGAGCGCGTCGAGCCACGTGAGCGAAGCGCCCGGGATTTCGGCCGCGAGGCGCTCCGCGATCGCGGGCACCGCGACGGGATCGCGCCTCCCCCAGAGCACGTGCACGGGCACGTCGAGCGACGCGAGCGGGCCGATCCATCGCTCGCGCAGGCGCGTGCGCTCGTTCATGTAGCCGGCGAGCGCGGGCAGCCGCGCGCGGCCGTGATCGCGCACCATGCCTTCGAACATCGCGTCGAGCTCTTCGGCCGAGACGCTGCTCGGATCGCCCAAGATGCGGCGGAGCTGCGCGACGAACACGCGCTTCGAAGCGATGCGCGAGAACACAGGGCCGAGCGGGCTCTTGAGCAGGCGCTGCGACGGCGTGAGCTGCGCGAGCTCGAAGTGGACGCTGCCGTTCGAGAACGTGACGCTCTCGACGGTGATGGGGAGCAGATCGCGCGCGCGCCGCGCGAGGAGCTCGGTCGCGACGCTGGTGCCGTAGTCGTGCGCGATGATGTGGCCCTTGGTGACGCCGAGCGCGCGCCAGAGGCCGAGCGCGATCTCGGCCTGATCGACGAGCGAATACGTAAAGTGTTCGGGTTTGTCCGAGAGGCCGAAGCCCACGTGATCGTGGACGATGACCTCGTAGCGCTCGACGAAGCGCGGGAGCGTGAGGTGAAAGTCGCGCGACGACGACGGGAAGCCGTGCAGGAAGAGGAGCGTGCCCAAGGGCTCTTTGGGCCGCTCGTGCAGCGTGAAGATGCGGTGTCCGAAGACCCGATGAAAGCTCCCCCGCTTCTCGAAATCGATCATCGCCGCCTTCGCCTCCCGCGCGCGCTCATCGCCAGGAGCGCGCTCACCACGAGCGCGATCGAGCCGCCGGTCGCGCCTCGACCTGCGCGGCACCCGCACCCCGTGGCGACGTCCGTGACGATGGGACGGTGCGGCGGATCGCGCTCGCAGGCGTCGCCCGCCCCGTTGGCGTTCAGGTCCTCTTGATCGGGGTTCGCGGCGAAGGGGCAGTTGTCGCAGACGTCGCCGACGCCGTCGCCGTCGGTGTCGATCTGATCGACGTTGCTCACGGTAGGGCAGTTGTCGCACGCGTCGCCGATGCCGTCGGCGTCGGCGTCGATCTGATCGGTGTTGTGATCGGACGGGCAGTTGTCGCACGAGTTGCCGATGCCGTCGCCGTCGTCGTCGGCCTGCTCTTGTTGTTGAGAGGTCACGCAGTTGTCGCAGATGTCGCCCAGCCCGTCGCTGTCTTGGTCGCTTTGATCGTGGTTGGGGGCGGCGGGGCAGTTGTCGCACGCGTCGCCGACGCCGTCGGCGTCGGTGTCGATCTGATCGTCGTTGGGTTTGGCAGGGCAGTTGTCGAACGCGTTGGGGACGCCGTCGGAGTCGCTGTCCTCGAGCTCGCCCGGCCTGCCTCCGATGCACGGGAAGAAGGTCTTTGCCCAGACCTCTGCGGTCTCGTCGGCGCCGTTGACGCCGTTGCCGTTCGACGCCGGAGGCTGGCCCTCATCGAACCAGAGGCGGCACGTCATGATGGTGCCGTTGACGTTGGAGATCGCGAACCCCGCGTGATGAAGGGGGTTATCGGGGGTGTCCTTGGCATACGTCGAGGGCGCGAGATCGGGATCGGGGCCGTCGATGGATACGCCTGTTTTGTAGACGGGCTGTGCTTCGGGGCCGTTGAGGCCGTAAAGCACGTAATCAACATCCGTGACGAGATCGGAGAGCCCATCCCAATAAAAGAGCACCACGGCTCCGCTGGTGAGGGAGAGCGCCGGTGTCATGCCGCACGCGGTGAGCGTCATGTCCGGGACGAGCATGGAAGAGGACGTGGGGGTGAGCGCGATTTCGTACGTCGGGGTGGTGCCCCAGCCCGTGCCCAGCGCGCAGCCGTTCGCGAAGCAATTGCCTCCGTCGATCGCGACCACCTGTGCTTCTCCCGGGGCGATCGTCGCGCCGATGGGGAAGCGGAGGATGAAGTCTTTGGGGCCGATGATCGGGGACGAGACGACTTTGTAATAGAGCGAGCGGTTCGAGAGGTAGTAGTCGCGGAGATCGACCGTGGACGGGCCGATGTTGGTGATCTCGATGAAGCTCGCGCCCTCCGCGCTCGCGCCGATTTTGGAGAGGTAAAGCTTCTCGGGCGCGGCTTCGGCCACGGACGCCGCCGCGGCGAGGCCGAGGCCGATCGTGATCGTGGGCAAGGTCAAGCGCATGGCGGGATCGTATCGTCTCGCGGCCCCATAGGCGCGAAAAAAGGGAGGTGGTATAGGGGCCGTTCTATGCAGCTCGCGGTGATCGGAACGGGATACGTGGGATTGGTCGCAGGGGCCGGCTTCGCCGACTTCGGCAACGACGTGCACTGTGTGGACGTCGACGCCGCCAAGATCGCGCGTCTCCAACGGGGCGAGGTCCCCATCTTCGAGCCTGGTCTGGACGCGCTCATCGCCAAGAACGGCAAGGATGGGCGGCTGCGCTTCTCGACGGACGTGGCGGGCGCGGTGCGCGACGCCGAGGTGGTGTTCATCGCGGTGGGGACGCCCTCGGCGGCGGACGGGTCCGCGGACATGTCGTACGTCTACGCGGCGGCGAAGACCATCGGCGAGAACATGAACGGGTTCAAGGTCGTGGCGACCAAGAGCACGGTGCCGGTGGGCACGGCGGACGCCATCGGCGAGATTTTGGGCGGGCTCACGTCGCACCCGTTCGGGGTCGCGTCGAACCCGGAGTTTCTCAAGGAGGGCAACGCGATCAACGACTTCATGAAGCCGGATCGCGTGGTCATCGGCACGAGCCATCCGCGCGCGCGCGAGGTGTTGCGGCACCTGTATTCGCCGTTCGTGCGCGCGACCGATCGCATCCACGTGATGGATGCGCGCTCCGCGGAGCTCACCAAATACGCGGCGAACGCGCTGCTCGCGACGCGCATCTCGTTCATGAACGACCTCGCGCTGCTCGCGGAGCGGGTCGGTGCGGACATCGAGCTCGTGCGCAAGGGCGTGGGCGCGGATCCGCGCATCGGCCCCAAGTTCTTGTTCCCCGGGCCGGGCTTCGGCGGCTCGTGTTTCCCCAAAGACATCTCGGCGCTGCTCTTCACGGGCGCGAAATTCGGGCACGATCTCGCGCTCGTGCGCGCGACCGAGGAGGTCAACGAGCGGCAGAAGAAGGTGCTCGGCAAGAAGATCCTCGATCGGCTCGGGGGCGAAGCGCGCGGCAAGGTGGTCGCCGTGTGGGGGCTCGCGTTCAAGCCGCAGACCGACGACATCCGCGAGGCGCCCGCGCTCACGTTGGTGAACGATCTGCTCGCGGCGGGCGTGACGGTGCGGGTCCACGACCCCGAGGCGATGCCGAACGTGCGCGCGCAGTACGGCGACAAGCTCCATTATGCCGAAGGGATGTATGGCGCGGTCGAAGGGGCGGACGCGCTGGCGCTGGTGACCGAGTGGCACGAATACCGGACGCCCGATTTCAACCGGCTGAAGCGGTTGATGCGGACGCCCGCGCTCTTTGACGGGCGCAACATGTGGGTGCCCAGCGAGCTGCGCGAGATGGGGTTTTATTACACGGGTATCGGCCGGGGTATTTGACGGCGCCGCCTGCTCGACACCCTGCTCAACACCCCACGATGTGAACCTCTTTTGCGCCCACGCTCACGGTGCGGAGGGTGAGCCGCTCGTCCCAAGGCAGGGTGGAGCGCATGTCGAACATGACGAGCCAGCCTGTGTCGAGCCCTGTCGCGTCGAGGTAGCGGGCCACTTGTTCGAGGGCGCGCGCCTCGGTCTGGGTGTCGCGGCGGAGCTTGACCTCGATGGCGTGGCGCTCGCCGCGCCACTCGATGAGCAGATCGAGCGCGCCGCGGCCGAGGCCATATTCACGGTGGATGGCGCCGCCGCCGTTGACGACGCGTTGGAGGAACGCCATCAACATGAGGTGAGGGCCGCTCTCGCGGTAGCCAAACCCCTCTGCGCCGACGTGGCCGTTCTCGCGCCAAAACACCTGCCAAGCGGCCATGAGCTTAGGCACGTCGAGCGCGCCGTCGGGCTTCACGTACCAGGCTGTCTCTTGCCAAATCTGCATCTGGCGGACGTGGGTGATGGCGCGCGGGATCACCTCGCGATAAATGGGATTCGCCACCTCGTAGCGGCGGTTACGCTCGACGATCAGACCGAGCCCCAGCACGTACGCGAGATCGTCGTCGAGCACGTCGCCGCTCGTCTCTTCCCCAGCGAGCATGGGATCGATAATCTTACGGACGCGGGGCTCGCGGAGCTTGGCCATGAGCGAGTCGATGTGGGTGCGCCGTTCGAGGATGATGGTCTCTTTGGCGCTGTCGACGTGGAATGAGGTGATAGGCACGGTGCGATCGGTCACGTCTTTGCGCACGATTTGATCGGCGAGGGCGTTGGCGAGCCATGGGTGACCGGCGGAGAGCTCGGCGATGCGCGCGGCGGCCTCGGGGGAGAAGACCTGGCCTGTCTCCTGGGTGTGTTGGGCGAGGAGCTCGGCCACCTCGGCGGGGGTAAAGGGCCCGAGCGTCATGGCCTCTGTGCTGATGTTGAAGGGGGAGGCGGTGCCGAGCCACGAGACGGCGCGACGATCTTCGAGGGTGAGCGGGTAATCGCGCACCGCGCGCATGCCGACGAGCACGATGGAGTGTGGGAAAGGGGATTTGTCGCGCGCCAGGTAGCCGTCGCGGAGCTGGGTGAGGAACGAGACCATGGTCTTGCCGACCAGGCTGTCTGCTTCGTCGAAGAACACGACGAGCGGTTTGGGGCAGCGCGCGGCGAGGTCTTGCAAATATTGAAGGAGCGCGGTGCTCGGGTCTTCGAGGTAGCGAGCGCGCGCCGCGGGGGGAGGCACACCGGGGAGGTATTGCTGCAAGGCGATGTCGAGCTTGGTCGAGATCGTACGAAAGGCCGCGGCCGGATCCGGCTCCTCGCGAGCGGTCTCGACATCGACCCACAAGGCCGAGAACCGCTCTCCCTCGTTGTAGTGATCGACGAGCCACTTGGCGCACGTGGTCTTGCCGGTTTGGCGCCCCGCGTGGAGCGTAAAGTATTTGCCGTGATCGACGAGCTTCATCACATCGCCCAGCCGGCGCTCGGGCGGCAACATGTAATGCTCCCGCGGGCGGCAGGGGCCGCCGATGTTGAACCATCGCTCCAAGGGGTAGCTCACGGGCATGGCGCTACTCTGCCAGAGGAGCGCGCGGCCTTGCAAGAGGTGCGTTCCGCGCCGCGTCCTCGATCAACACCCCACGATGTGAACCTCTTTTGCGCCCACGCTCACGGTGCGGAGGGTGAGCCGCTCGTCCCAAGGCAGGGTGGAGCGCATGTCGAACATGACGAGCCAGCCTGTGTCGAGCCCTGTCGCGTCGAGGTAGCGGGCCACTTGTTCGAGGGCGCGCGCCTCGGTCTGGGTGTCGCGGCGGAGCTTGACCTCGATGGCGTGGCGCTCGCCGCGCCACTCGATGAGCAGATCGAGCGCGCCGCGGCCGAGGCCATATTCACGGTGGATGGCGCCGCCGCCGTTGACGACGCGTTGGAGGAACGCCATCAACATGAGGTGAGGGCCGCTCTCGCGGTAGCCAAACCCCTCTGCGCCGACGTGGCCGTTCTCGCGCCAAAACACCTGCCAAGCGGCCATGAGCTTAGGCACGTCGAGCGCGCCGTCGGGCTTCACGTACCAGGCTGTCTCTTGCCAAATCTGCATCTGGCGGACGTGGGTGATGGCGCGCGGGATCACCTCGCGATAAATGGGATTCGCCACCTCGTAGCGGCGGTTACGCTCGACGATCAGACCGAGCCCCAGCACGTACGCGAGATCGTCGTCGAGCACGTCGCCGCTCGTCTCTTCCCCAGCGAGCATGGGATCGATAATCTTACGGACGCGGGGCTCGCGGAGCTTGGCCATGAGCGAGTCGATGTGGGTGCGCCGTTCGAGGATGATGGTCTCTTTGGCGCTGTCGACGTGGAATGAGGTGATAGGCACGGTGCGATCGGTCACGTCTTTGCGCACGATTTGATCGGCGAGGGCGTTGGCGAGCCATGGGTGACCGGCGGAGAGCTCGGCGATGCGCGCGGCGGCCTCGGGGGAGAAGACCTGGCCTGTCTCCTGGGTGTGTTGGGCGAGGAGCTCGGCCACCTCGGCGGGGGTAAAGGGCCCGAGCGTCATGGCCTCTGTGCTGATGTTGAAGGGGGAGGCGGTGCCGAGCCACGAGACGGCGCGACGATCTTCGAGGGTGAGCGGGTAATCGCGCACCGCGCGCATGCCGACGAGCACGATGGAGTGTGGGAAAGGGGATTTGTCGCGCGCCAGGTAGCCGTCGCGGAGCTGGGTGAGGAACGAGACCATGGTCTTGCCGACCAGGCTGTCTGCTTCGTCGAAGAACACGACGAGCGGTTTGGGGCAGCGCGCGGCGAGGTCTTGCAAATATTGAAGGAGCGCGGTGCTCGGGTCTTCGAGGTAGCGAGCGCGCGCCGCGGGGGGAGGCACACCGGGGAGGTATTGCTGCAAGGCGATGTCGAGCTTGGTCGAGATCGTACGAAAGGCCGCGGCCGGATCCGGCTCCTCGCGAGCG
This sequence comes from uncultured Polyangiaceae bacterium, assembly GCA_964437785.1. GTDB lineage: Bacteria > Myxococcota_A > Polyangia > Polyangiales > Polyangiaceae > CAYTJL01. The sequence continues at coordinate 1,783 of CAYTJL010000236.1, read as the reverse complement.
GTCTCGACATCGACCCACAAGGCCGAGAACCGCTCTCCCTCGTTGTAGTGATCGACGAGCCACTTGGCGCACGTGGTCTTGCCGGTTTGGCGCCCCGCGTGGAGCGTAAAGTATTTGCCGTGATCGACGAGCTTCATCACATCGCCCAGCCGGCGCTCGGGCGGCAACATGTAATGCTCCCGCGGGCGGCAGGGGCCGCCGATGTTGAACCATCGCTCCAAGGGGTAGCTCACGGGCATGGCGCTACTCTGCCAGAGGAGCGCGCGGCCTTGCAAGAGGCGCGCGCCGCGCACGAGAGGCTCTCTTGGGGAGGCGCATCAGCTGCGAAGACGATCCATGATGTCTCGAAAATAGGTCGCTTCGGGGAACCCTCGGCGTATGGTTGCGGCGTTCTTGAGCCAGGTCACGAGGGGTGGCTCAGGGCCCAGGGCGCTCCACATTTGATTGAGCGCGCTCAGATCATGGAGCAATTGCTCGTTTGGATTTTTGGCGTCGGCGAGCTGTGTGCGGAGCGCTTGGGGGATGCCCACGAGGAGCGTGTCTCGCCCGACGCCCGTGGAGATAATGTTTTGGTGGATCTCCAAGATGACGTCGTGGGGGAGCGGGGTTGGGAGCGGTGAGGGCGACGCTCCTGCAGATGAAGGGATGTTGTGCGGTGGGAGGGATGTGATCGCGTGGCCGCGCCCTTTTTGGAGGCGAATGGCGGGTCTGTGATGAGGCCCCGGCCCTGATCGCAGGTATTGATAGGTGACGATGGGAGGGTGTTGGGTCGCGCTGATCTCGGTGCCCAAGCGGAAGGCGATGCCGTTCCGCACCGCGGCGAAGAGGTGGATCTCGTCGACGTTGGGGAACAAGTCTACCGCTCGATCGAGCGCTTGTCTGAACCTACGCGCGATCTCCTCCACCGCGCCGTCGCTCTCCAATGTACCGGCCTCGGGATCCTTCAACGCGATATCGATCTCCGCCAGGCTCCCGGGCACGAGGCGCCTTGTTGACTCTGGATCGATGCGCCTCGACGTCGACACGCGGATCACCACCGGTCCTGCCACGTTCGATCGTTGGGGCGGAAGCAGAGAGGGCTCAAACGTAGGGCTCTCGCGCGACGGAGTGAGCCGCCAAGACCATCGCCCTCCCTCTTGATAACGGTGGTAGAGCGAGAGAGAGTAGGCGTTCGTCACCCGATACCCCAGGTGGAGCGCGAGCGGGATGGGCGAAACGCCGAAGTAGCCGACGTGCGTGTGTGTCTTGAGCGCGGGCTCGACACGTTCGGTGAAGATTCGCTCTTGCTCGCTGACCACGGAGGGCCAATCGATCTCGTCACCCAGAGGCTTCTCGAGCGGTTTGACCTGGATGTGATCCCAATTGGCGAGGTCTCGCGCGGGGATCACGGTGGCAATGTCGTCGTCGCCGATGGGGACGTGTACGGGGTGGGTGAGGATCAAGAGCCGATCTGTCGTCGTTTGCGCTGGTGGTGATGAGGGTCGAGGTTGGAGCAAGTCCGCGAGCTCCTGCTCCCGCCCTTGCTGTCGGGTCCAACGGAGCAGCTCCGTGGCGCGTGTTGCCAAAGGCGCCTGCGGCCCGGAGAGGATCGCGGACGGGACCCCCAGCTCCTCAATGAGTATGTCGAGCTGGGCGGGGAGGAGCGCGAGGAGGGCTTCGAGGGTCGTACGGTCCGGCATGGCGAGCGAGGGCCAATGTATCCGCTGCTCTTCTGCTTGGCAACGAGCGGTGTGAACGGAGCGAGGGCCGAAGGGCTTTGGTTGATTTTCCAACAAGGGCCGCC
>CAYTJL010000235.1:0-15168 GCA_964437785.1 uncultured Polyangiaceae bacterium | reverse complement strand
AGCCTCGCGCTCCGCGCGATCGCGCTGCTCCTCGTCCTCGCGTCCCCGCTCGTGCCGCCGTCGCGGCGCGACGATCACCGCGTCTCGGTCGCGATCCTCGTGGATCGGTCCGTGAGCATGGGCTCCGACGGCGTGCGCGCCGCGCACGCGTTCGCCAAGAGCGTTTGGGGCCACCGCCGTGATGAGGGGCTCGGGCTCTTGACCTTCTCGTCGCGGGCCGAGATCCTCGCGCGCGTCTCGACCGAGGGGAGCGCTCCCTACACGATCCCGTTCCCGACCGAGCCGGGATCCGATCTCGCGTCGGCGATCCGGCTCGCGCGCTCGGCGCTCCCCGGCTCGGGGCATCGGCGTATTGTCTTGATCTCGGACGGCCGGGCCACGCGAGGCGACGCCGCGTTCGAAGCCGCGGAGGCGCTCCGCGAGGGCATCACGATCGACGTCGTGCCAGCGGGCGCGCCGAGCTTCGAGCGACCGGTCGTGACGGAGATTTCGCCTCGCTCTCCTCGGGTCGCCGAAGGCGAGCCTGTCGCGCTCGACGTGACCGTCCGCGGCAAGCCGACCTCGCTCGTCCACGTGACGCTCATGCGCGGCAGCACAGAGGTGGAGTCGCGCGTGATCACGCTCGACGATCGAGGCGCCACGGCGGCCGTCTTCAACGATCCGAAGCCTGGGCCCGGAGCCTATGTCTACACCGCGATCGTGCGCGATCCCGCGGGCGTCGACGAGCACCGCGCGATGGCCGCGGCGACCGTGGGCGGCAGGCCGAGGGCGCTCGTCATCAGCGTCGACGGGAGCTGCCCGGGCGTGCTCGCGGACGCGATCGACAAGGCCGAGCTCGACAAAAAGCTCGTCTCGATCAGCGACACCATCGAGGACGGCACCATCGCCTCGTCGGACCTCGTCGTGCTCGCGGACGCGCCGCTCGGTCACGGGACGGATCAAGGCGCGATGGGCCTGTCGCCGCGCGTGCAGGAGTCGCTCATCGAGTTCGCGAAGAACGGCGGCGGCGTGATCGTCACGGGCGGCGTGTTCGGCTTCGCGCCGGAGTACGCGCAGGCGCCCGTCGCCAAGATGTTGCCGATCGAGATCGAGGATCAGGGCCAGGCGGAGGATCCCGAGGTCTCGATGGCGATCATGCTCGATCGATCCGGCTCGATGGGGGCGATGGTCGGCACGCACACCAAGATCCAGCTCGCGGTCGAGGCCGCGCTCGCCGCGTCGTCCACGCTCCGGCCGCAGGACAAGCTCGCCATCGGCTCGGTCGACACGAAGACCCACTGGAACCAGCCCCTCGGTCCGATCGCCGAGCTCGAGCGGCATAGGTCCGCGATCCGCGCGATCGACTCGGGCGGCGGCGGCATCTACGTCTACACCGCGCTCACCGACGCGTACGCCGTGCTCGCGGGGGCGACCTCGCCGGTCCGGCACGTGATCTTGTTCTCGGACACGGCCGACTCCGAGGAGCAGTGCGCCGAGGGCGCGTGGCGCTGCGACGACGCGTCCGACAAGTCCGCGCTCAAGCTCGCCGAGACCGCGCGCCGCTCGATGATCACGACGAGCGTCGTGGGCATCGGCCGCGAAGAGGACAGCGACACCGCGTTCCTGCGCAAGCTCGCGAAGGCCGGCGGAGGCCGCTTTTACCTCACGAGCCAGGCGACCGATCTGCGCCGCATCTTCGTGTCCGAGACGCGCGTGGCCGCGCGCAGCAACCTGCGCGAGGGGCCGATCAAGGTCCTCGCGGACGCCGATCACGCGATCCTCCGCGGGGTCGACGTCGCGGCGTTCCCGTCGCTCGGCGGCTTCGTCGACGCGCGCAAGCGCTCGACCGCGGACACCGCGATCGCGACCGAGGGCGACAACAAGCCCATCCTCGCGTCGTGGCGCTACGGCCTCGGGCACGTCGTCGCGCTGACCACGGATCTGCGCGCGGACTGGAAGCACGGTTGGTCGCGCTGGCCCGCCGCGGGGCAAGTGCTCCGCCAGGCCGTGCGCTTCGCGATCCGCAGGCGCAGCGCGGGATCAGCCGATCTCCGCGTGGCGATCGGTGATCGCTCGGCCACGCTCGTGGTCGACGTCCCCGAGGTGCCGGGCCACAAGGCGGTGCTGCCGCAGGTGGTCGAGCTCACGGTGATCGGGGACAACGGCTCGTCGCGGCAGGTCTCCGCGCCGCTCGAGCGCGTCGGCCCGGGCCGCTGGGAGGCGGTCGCGCGCACGAACGGCGAGCCCTTCGCGATGGCGCGCGTGCGCGACGCCGAGGGCGCGTTGATGGGCGAGGCGCTCGGCGGCCGCGACACCGCGGACGAGCTCCGCGCGCTTGGGCCGGACGAGCGCGCGCTCCGCGCGATCGCGTCGGCGGGCGGAGGACGCTTCGATCCCGCGGCGGACGATGTCCTGCGCATGGGCGGCCCGGCGCCGGGCGAGCCTTCGCCGCGGTGGCCGCTCGCGCTGCTCCTCGCGGCGCTGATCGTCACCGTGGATCTGTGGATCCGCCGCGCGGGTCGCCCCGCCGTGAGCGCGCTCTCGACGCGCTCCGGGGGTGTGAGGGCGTAGGGCCCGCTTGCGGAGCCCGGGCCCCACCTTGGACCGGTTAGCCCTTCACCCCACGATCGTTCGGAACGCGCTCCACAGCTCGCGCACCGACGCGAAGCGATCGTCGCGCGCGAGCGCGAGCGCCCTCTGTGCCCAGCCGTCGACGGCGGGCGGCAGATCGGGGCGCAGCGCGTGCAAGCTGGGCCTCGGCCCGCGCAGCACCGCCACGAGGAACTGGTCGAGCGGCATCACGCGCGCGTCGAACGGGGGCGCGCCGGCGAGCGCGCGAAAGATCACCGCGCCGAGCGCGTACACGTCCAAGCGATGATCGATTTGATCGGACTTGCCGCGCCACCCCTCGGGCGCGATGTACGACGGCGAGCCCGCGATGGTGCCCTCCAGCGTGAGCGTCTCGGCGCTCATGTCTTTGGCCAAGCCAAAGTCGAGGAGCCTGACCGATCCGCGCGCGGTCGAGTCGAGCACCATGATGTTCCCGGGCTTCAAATCGCGGTGAATGATGCCCGCATCGTGCGCTACGGCCAGCGTCTCGACGATGGGGCTCATGATCGCGACGAGCTTCGACACGTCGATCCGCGTGCCCTCGGCCTCGAGCTCGCGCAGGTAGCGATCGAGGTCGCGGCCGTCCACGAGCTCCATCGCGATGTACATGCCGACCTCGCCGTCGCGCCCGACGCCGAGGACCTGCACCGCGCTCGTGCCCGAGAGGGCGCCCATGGCGCGCGCCTCGCGCATCATGCGGGTCTTGAAGCCGGGCTCGGAGGCGACGTTCGCGTGCAGGCACTTGATGGCCACGCGCGAGCCGAGGACCTGATCTTTGGCCTCGTAGACGATGCCGTGGCCGCCCTCGCCGATCACCCTGCTGATCGTGTAACGGCCGTCGACGATCGTGCCTGGCAGGTGGCCCATGATCCTCCGGGAGCGCGACAGCGTATCATCGCGCGCGGAGGAACGAACCATGCGCATCGCTGTGCTCACGTCGGGCGGCGACTCACCGGGCATGAACGCCGCGATCCGAACCGTCGCGGTGGCGGGGACGAACCGAGGCCACGAGGTGCTCGGCGTGAACCGCGGCTACCAAGGCTTGCTCGAAGGGGACGTGAAGCCCATCGAGCTCGGGGCGATCGAGGGCATCACGCACCTCGGCGGCACCATCTTGGGCTCGTCGCGATCGACCGAGTTTCCCACGCCCGAGGGGCAAGCCAAGGCCAAGAAGCGCCTCACCGATCTCGGCGTGGGCGCGCTCGTGGTGATCGGCGGCAACGGATCGCTCACGGGCGCGCACCTGCTCGGCGCCGATCGCGCGTTCCAGGTGCTCGGGCTGCCCGCGTCGATCGACAACGACATCGGCCACTCGGGGCTCAGCATCGGCGTCGACACCGCGTGCAACACCATCGTCGAGGCGTGCGATCGGATCTCGGACACCGCGCGCGCGCACCGCCGCGCGTTCATCGTCGAGGTGATGGGCCGCAAATGCGGCTTCCTCGCGATGCGCGCGGGCATCGCGGCCGAAGCCGACGCCATCTTGTACGGCGAGAGCGGGCTCGACGAGGACATGCTCGTGCAGAAGCTCCGCGCCTTGCTCGCGCGATCGTTCGCGCCGGGAGGGCACAAGAAGCGCGTGCTCATCGTGGCGTCCGAGGGGCTCAACGTGCCGGTGCGGAGGCTCGCGAAGCGGCTCGGCGATCATCTCTACGAGGACGCGCCGGGCGTCGACATCCGCGAGACCGTGCTCGGTCACGTGGTGCGCGGCGGCAACCCGAGCGCGCTCGATCGCGTGATCGCGCAGCGCCTCGCGTACGGCGCGGTGATGAGCGCGGAGCGCGGCGCGCACGACGTGATGCTCTCGTGGGAGCCTCCGTTCGGCTTCGGCATGGAGACGCCCGATCCTTCGGTGCGCGTCATCCCGCTCGCCGAGGTGCTGAACGAGACGGCGCGCCTGCTCGACGGGACGAGCGTCATCGTCAAGAAGCGCATGGAGCTGCTCGCGAACGTCGAGCACATGCTCGCGATTTGATCATTTGCCGAACAAGAAGCGGAGCGCGCCGGGCGCGCGCCTCCGCCAGTGCTTCTCGCTGTGCGCGCCGCGCTTGGACGCGACGAAGCGCAGCTCGTGATCGTTCCAGCCGCGCGCCTTGAGCGACTCGGCGAGCTGCTTCGCGGAGGCGAGCATGCGCCCGCCCGCTTCGAGCGCGCCCGCGTCGAGGTAGATGCGCGTTGTCCACGGCTTCGTCTTGCCCGCGACGAAGCCGAAGAGCGCGCCGCGTCCGACCCACAGCGAGGGTGACATCGCGAGCACGCGGCCGAAGCGCTCGGGGTTGCGGAAGTGCGCGTAGAGCGCGGCGAGCCCGCCGAGCGAAGAGCCGCCGACGCCGACGTGCGGAGGGTCCGACGCCACGTGAAAATCCGCTTGAATTCGCGGCATGAGGTCGCCCGTGAGCCAATCGAGGAGCGCCTCGGTGCGGCTCCTCGCGGCGGGCCACGGCGACAGCTCCGCGAGGCGCTCGCCGCCGCCGTGATCGACGCCGATGATCACGGGCATCGGGTGCCCTTGTTTGACGAGGCGGCTCGTCGTCGTGTGGAGGCGCCACCCGCCTGCGAACGACGGCTCGTCGTGGAAGAGGTTCTGCCCGTCGAAGAGGTAAAGCGCTGGGATCGGGCCGGATCCGAGGCGCGGCGGGACGTAGACGCGCACGAGGCGGGAGCCCACGCCGCGGATCAAAAATGGGCCGAGGTGATGGATGATGTGCTCGGACATACGAGGTGAAAGAAGCCCCAGGAAAAGGGCGCGGGAGGGGCTTCCCACGGGCGGGCGCTTGCGGCTACCCTCCCGCCGCTTTGAACAACTACGACCCCACCTCGACCACGACCGACACCGGCAAAGGCCGCACGATCCTGTGCCTCGCGAGCTTCTTCAAGGGCAACCCGTTCTTGGAGCAGTGCAAGCGCGAGGGCGCGAACGTCATTCTGCTCACGACCGAGCAGAACCTCGGCAAGCCCTGGGTCCGTGAGTCGCTCGACGAGGTCTTCGCGGTCCCGCAGATGACGGACCGGCGCGTGGTGCTCAACGCCGTGAGCTACCTCGCGCGCACGCGCGAGATCTCGCGCGTCACGCCGCTCGACGACTACGACGTCGAGATCGCCGCCCACCTGCGCGAGCATCTGCGCATCCCCGGCATGGGCGAGACGACGGCGCGCTACTTCCGCGACAAGCTCGCGATGCGCGCGCGCGCCAAGGACCGCGGCATCCAGATCCCCGACTTCGTGCACGTGCTCAACGACAAGCGCATCGACGAGTTTCTGCGTTCGGTGCCCGCGCCGTGGCTGCTCAAGCCGCGGAGCGAGGCGTCGAGCGTCGGCATCAAGAAGTTCGAGCGCGCCGAGGACGTGTGGCCCGCGCTCGACGAGCTCGGCGACAACCGTTCGAGCTACCTCATCGAGCGGATGATCCCGGGCGACGTGTTCCACGTCGACTCGATCATCCTCGAGCGCGACGTCATCTTCGCCGAGGCGCACCAATACAAACGCCCGCTCTTCGATCTCACGCAGGGCGGCGGGCTCTTTCAGACGCGCACGGTCGAGCGCGGCAGCGCGGTCGAGCGCGCGCTCATGGAGACGCACCGCCGCGTCATCTCCGAGCTCGGGCTCGTGCGCGGCGTCTCGCACACCGAGTACATCGTGGGTCGCGACGACGGCAAGGTGTACTTCCTGGAGACGTCGGCGCGCGTCGGCGGCGCGCACATCGCCGACTTGGTCGAGGCGTCGACGGGCATCAACCTGTGGCGCGAGTGGGCCAAGATCGAGCTGCTCCAAGGCGAGGGCAATTACACGCTCCCCGCGCACAAATCGCTCTACGCGGGCATCATCCTCTCGCTCTCCAAGCAAGAGCACCCGGACACGTCGGCGTACACCGATCCCGAGATCGTGTGGCGTTTGACGGGGCACCCGACGCACCACGTGGGGCTCGTGGTGGCGTCGACCAGCCACGATCGGGTCGACGAGCTGCTCTCCGCGTACGAGCCGCGCATCCTGCAAGACTTTACGGCCGTGCTGCCGCCGCCCGCGTCCGCCACGCACTAAAATCCGTCAACGCGTCTTCATCAAGCGCTCAACCTCTTCGCGCTTGGCTTCGCTCGGCAACCCCCACCCGGCGCGATAGCCGAAGACCTCACGCGCAGAGCGCTTGGTAAAGCCCGGATCGACGATCTCGATGCGATCGAGCGGGACGAGCGCGGGGTGCGCCACGCCGCACGCTTGTCCGAGCGCGAGCAGCTCTTTGCGCAGCGTCACGAGGTAATTGGCGAGGCGCGCGGCTTTGGAGGTCGGGTCGAGCCCGCGCATCAGCCACGCGCTCTGGGTCGCCACGCCGGTCGGGCAATGGCCCGTGTGACACTCTTGCGCTTGAATGCACCCGATCGCCAACATGGCCTCTCGCGCGACGTTGATCATGTCGCACCCGAGCGCCATGGCGAGGAGCGCTGTCTCGGGGAAGCCGAGCTTGCCCGATCCGATGAAGACGATGTCGTCGTCCAAACCACGCTCGGCGAAGACGCGGAACACCTCGGAGAACCCGAGCTTGAACGGCAAGGCCACGTGATCGCTGAAGACGAGCGGCGCCGCGCCCGTGCCGCCCTCGCCGCCGTCGATGGTGATGAAGTCGGGGGAGCGGCCCGTCTCTTCGATGGATCGGGCGAGGTCCTGCCAAAAGGCGATGTCCCCGACCGCCGACTTGATGCCTACCGGGAGGCCGGTTTTGTCGGCGACGCGCTCGATGAAGTCGAGGAGCGAGCTCACGTCGGAGAAGGCCTTGTGGTGCGCGGGGCTGATGCAGTCTTTGCCGAGCGGGATCAGCCTGATTTTGGCGATCTCCTGGGTGACCTTGGCCTTGGGCAGCACGCCGCCGAGGCCCGGTTTGGCACCTTGGCTGAGCTTGATCTCGATGGCGCGGACAGGGGCGCTCGCCACCGTCTCCAGGAGCCGTTCCAGCGAGAAATTCCCCTTCTCGTCGCGACAGCCAAAGTACCCTGTCCCGATCTGCCAAACCAGATCTCCGCCGCCCCTCCTGTGGTGATCCGAGATGCCGCCCTCTCCCGTGTTCTGCATCGCCCCCGCGAGCTTGACCCCGCGATTGATGGCCTCGACCGCGTTCGCGGAGAGCGAGCCGAAGCTCATGGCCGACGTGTTCACGATGGATGAGGGGCGAAACGCCTTTGGCCGTTTGCGCGCCCCGCCGAGCACCTTGGCGGGCGGGCACGGATACGAGGGGTCATATCCGGGCTCGCCCGCGTGCGGCGCGTCGACGGGGAAGGCCGAGTGCCGGACCACGATGTAGCTCGACGACATCTCGAGATCGTTGTCGGTGCCAAAGCCAAAGTAGTTGTTCTCTTTCTTGGCCGACGCGTAGATCCATCGCCTTTGATCGCGCGAGAACGGGCGCTCTTCGTCGTTGCCCGTGACGATGTATTGGCGGAGCGGCCCGCCGAGGCCCTCCATCCAATAACGGAGGTGACCGACGATCGGATAATTGTGCAAGATGGCGTGGCTGCGCTGGATCATGTCGTAAACGGCGACGATCACGAGCAGCGCGGCGATCGCGAGGAGGACGAGGACCAAGAGGGGCATCGGCGGTGAGCCTATCAAATTCGTACGGCCGTGGGTTTGTGGTGTAGTAAGGGGTTATGAAGCGCTCCGCCCTCCTCTTCCTCGCCGCGCTCGCCGCGGCGTGCGCCTCCAGCAACACGCCGCCCACCCAAGTCAAAGAGCAGCTCCCCGAGGCGCCGAGCGCCTCGCCCAGCGCGGGGCACGACATGGCCAACTCCGAAGGCAAGATGGAGGAGCCGCCGCCGCCGTCGGCCCCGACCGAGGCTTTCCCGCCCATTCAAGGCACGCTCGACGGTAAGCCCTGGGAGCTCAAGGGCGCTGGCACGGTCGGCCCCGTGCGGGCCGATGGCAACGTCGAGGTGATGCTCGCCAACTATCCTATTGATTGCTCGTCGCACACGCAGACGCCCGACGATCGCACCATCACGCTGCTGGTCCCGTGGAAGGCGAAGACGCGGATCGATCTCGCGTCGCTCAAGGGCAAAGAGGTGTCTGCCGTGATGATCGACGACAAGAAGAAGAAGCCTGCGCCCATCAAAGGGTTCAAGCCCAAAGGGACGCTCGACGTGCTCGCGGCGCCGACCAAGCTGAACAGCTCGGGGAGGATCAAGATCGAGCTCTCGAGCGGCAAACAAGACGAGATCAAGGCCGAGATCCCGGTCCGGTTCTGCTTCACGAGCTGAGCGCCCTCCAGACGCGAAGGGGCCTTTGGCAAAGGGCCCTACTTCGAGCGCGGCGACGAAGAGGGTTTGAGCGTTGGGAGCTGGGAGGGCCTCGGGACGGCGGGCGGAGGCTCCGTAGGCTTCTTGGAAGGGTCGTTTGCGGCGGGAGGCGGCTTGCTGGGTCGCACGCCCGTGGCGCTCCACAAAAGCGCGCTCCTGAGCGGCCGGTAGTCGGCGAGGCTCGCTGCGATCAAATCGTCCGCTTCGAGCGCGGAGAGCAGCCGTGATCGCGCGCGGGCGCCCGGCGTCGCAGGGACGAGCTTCGCGGCGAGCGCGAGCGCGCGATCCTCCGGCGTCGCGGCCGTGATCACGATCGCGTCGCTCGGACAAGCGTCGGTGATCGCGATCGAGATGAGCTGATCGCCCGCGGGGCCCGCGTACCAGCGCAGGCGCGCGGCGATGCTCTCGTCGTCGGTCGACGCGACCGACACCGCGGTCACGTCCGCGTCGCCGTGGAGCACGGCCTCGATCGCCGCGCGGTGCGTGCCCAAGAACACCTGCGACGAGAAGAGCTGATCGGGGAGGAGACCGCGATCGCGGAGCATCGCGACCGCGAGCGCGTAGCCGCCCGCCGAGAGCGGATCGACCCACGCCGCGCGCGCGCCCGTGAGGCGCTCCACCGATCGTGCGGCGTGATCGCTCCGCACCACGAGCGCCGATCGGTAGCTCGGCTTGCCCTCGCGCACGACCGTGAAGATCGCGCGCGCCGCGGGCAACATCGCGCACACCGCGGCCGGCGCCCACACCATCTCGACGCCGCCCGACGTCGCCGCGGCTTCGAGCTCGCGATAGGAGGCCGTGACCACGACGTTGACCGGCTCGTCGAACGCGCGGGTGAGCGCCCCTTCGAGCAGCTCTGCGCGCGCCGTCGCTTTGGCCGCGCCGAGCGAAGGAGGGACCATGAAGGTGAGCGCCACGCCGCGATGATACTCGTTGCGGTCACGAGGCGAAGGCCGGATGTTAGCATCCTCGCCTCTGGAGGTTTTCGTGAAGGCAATCCGTGTTCATGCGTTCGGCGGCAATGACGCGATGGTGCTCGACGACGTCCCTGATCCCACCGCGGGAGAGGGTGAATATGTGGTGAAGATCCGCGCGGCCGGCGTAAACCCGGTCGATTGGAAGATCGTGCGAGGGAACCTCGCGAAGGGCTTTCCGCACGCGATGCCCTTTGTCCCCGGCTGGGATCTCGCGGGCGAGATCCTCGCGCGCGGCCACGCCGCGAGGCGCTTCGCGGTGGGCGACAAGGTCTTCGGCTACGTGCGGAGGCCCTCGATCGATCGCGGCACCTACGCCGAGCAGCAAGCGGTGCCGGAGTGTTATCTCGCGTTGATGCCGGCGCGCGCGTCGTTCGCCGAGGCGGCGTCGATCCCGCTCGTGACGCTCACGTCGCTCCAAGCGCTGAAGGCGGCGGGGCTCGCCAAGGGGCACCGCGCGCTCGTGCTCGGCGCGTCGGGCGGGACGGGGTCCGCCGCGGTGCAGCTCGCGCGCATCATGGGCGCCAAGGTCGCGGGCGTGGCGAGCGCCAAGAACCACGATTTTTTGCGCTCGATCGGCGCGTCCGAGGCCTACGACTACGCGGGCGCGAGCCCCGAGGGCATCCCCTCCGTCCCCGCGGGGAGCTTCGACGTCATCTACGATTGCATCGGCGGCGACACGCTGCGCGCCGCGCGTCCTGCGCTCCGCGAGGGCGGTCACGCCGTCAGCATCACCACGCGCGCGGCGCCCGGCTGGGAGGACATCGGCGCGCGGTATCATTATGTGTTCGTCGAGCCGAACAGCGCCGAGCTCGCGGATCTCGCGCGCTGGTTCGACGAGGGCCGGCTCACGACCCACGTCGAGGCGACGTTCCCGCTCGCGCGCGCGGGCGAGGCGCACGCGGCGAGCGAGCGGCTGCACACGCGCGGCAAGATCGCGATCACCATGGAGTGAGCCTCCAAAGCGACGTCACCGAGGGGGGGACATGATCCGAACGATGCGCGACCAAGGGCTCGAGATCGCGATCGATCTCACGCCGCAGCGGCTCCACCTCGACATCGAGGAGCGAGATCACGGGTTCAAGCTCCGCTGCATCGACGAAGAGCACAGCGACGACGACGATAACGATCCGTCGCGCGTCCCTCCCGATCTCGTGCCCTCGCCCGTGGCGCCGAGCGATCACCTCACCTCGGCCGCGCTGCTCGGGCTCAAAGCGAAGCACGTCGAAGATCGGGTGATCGCCGCGATAAAGCTCCTCCTCCAACGGGGCACGCCGAAGACCATGGGCAAACGCGCGCTCTTGGAGCGTTGGGCGGCGCGGCTCTTCGCGGGGCGGCGCTCTTCCAAAGGGGATGCGGTCGAGGTGCTCCTCGCGGCGTGCCGGCTCGGGAACATCGAGTCTCCCGCCGTCCCGCGCGACCTCGATCGCGCGGTGTCCTCGCGCGTGAGGCGCTTCTTGGCCGATCCCGTGCGATCCATGCCCCTCGGCTTTCACACGGACAGCCCGGAGCTCGAAGATGCGTATCGGCAGAATCGCATGCTCCAAACCGCGCTCGAAGACACGGTGTCCATCGGCGCCGCGGCGCGCGCGCTCCACGGCGATCCTGCGCTCCTCAAGGCCTATCGGGCGCACATGCGCGCGCGCAGCCGGCTCACGAACCCTCCCAAACGGCCGAGCCTCCGGCCGCTCCTGCGCGCGCTCGATCGCGACAAAGACGCTTTGGCCAAGCCGTGCGCGCTCTCTCCGCCGCTCGTCGCGCCCGAAGATGCCATCGTGAGGGCGCTCGCCTTCGGGGGAGCGAGGCCGGGCTTTGACGTGCTGAGCGAGGCCATCCGTCAAATCCGCGCGGGCGAGCTCGACCTCGCGCCGGGCCCGTCGTCGGGGTTTTATCAACATCAATGGTGGGCCGCGGCGCCGCTCGCGCACCCCGACCCGACGCCCGAGCGCGCGCGGCTCGAATGGTCATCGTCGTACCGGAGCCACCTCGAAGCGCTGTTTCGCGCGGCCATCGCCTTGGCCCGCGAGACGCACGTCGAAGATCTCGACGAGGAGGAGGAGGCCGAAGACGACGAGGTCGAGGAGGAGCGCGTGGTGGTGATTCGCCCGCACCTCACCGTGGAGCCTTTGCCGACACATTATCTGCGGCGCGCGGCGGGCCATCGGTTCCTCATGACCATGGCGCGATCGATGATCGGAGAGGCGATGGACGAGCCCCCGCGCGACGTGCCGGGGTGGCCCGAAGGGCGGAGCATCCGTGAGGAGCTCGCGGCGCTCGACGACCTCTTCACCGGCGCTGCGGCGACGGCGTTTCGCGAGCTCGGCCGCCCGCCTCGCGAGGAGGCGCAGGGCGACGCTTCGGCCGTCGAGCGCTTCGCGGGCTTTTGCGCGGCGCGCGCGCGCGACCATGACCTCGGGCGAGACGCGCGGATGATGGTGCCTGTCTCGATCACGCCCGAGGGCGCCGTGCGCGTGTGGATGTTCTTGGGATATCGCAGGTTGCCTCTGCGCGTGTCGTTCACGCGGCGCCCTTTGCCGCGCGTGGTCCCTTCGCCCGGGGGTGCGCCCACGGTACGTTGGGAGTACGCGCCGAGCCACTACACCATCGCTTGTCCCATCGTCGTAGAGGGGATCGTCCCTACGATCCTCAATCGGCCGGCGTTTCGCAAGGTGTGTGATCGCGCGCGGAGCGTCGGCGCGATCCTGCGCGCGGTGAAGTGCAAATAGCGTGTTACGCCGCTCCGCTCGCGCGGAACGCGGCGTCCACGATGGCGGCCGCCTCGGTCTGGATTCGCGCGAGGTGCTCTTCGCCCACGAAGCTCTCGGCGTAGATCTTATAAACGTCCTCGGTGCCCGACGGGCGGGCCGCGAACCAGCCGTTTTGCGTGGTGATCTTGAGGCCTCCGATGGAGGCGCCGTTGCCGGGGGCCTTGGTGATGCGTTGGGTGATGGGGTCGCCCGCGAGCGTGCTCGCTTGGACGCTCTCGGGCGAGAGCGAGGAGAGCACCTTCTTTTGGGCGGCGTTCGCGGGCGCGTCGATGCGCGCGTACACCGGAGCGCCGAAGCGCGCGGTGAGATCGCGATAGACCTCGGAGGGGTCTTTGCCGAGCTTGACGGTGATCTCGGCGGCCAAGAGGCCCAGGATGATACCGTCTTTGTCCGTCGTCCAACAACGGCCGTCCCTCCGCAAGAACGAGGCTCCGGCGCTCTCTTCGCCGCCGAACCCGAGCGCGCCGCTCCCGAGCCCGCCGACGAACCACTTGAACCCGACGGGCACCTCGGAGAGGTCGCGTCCGAGGTCGTTCGCCACGCGATCGATCATGGCCGACGAGACGAGCGTCTTGCCCACGGCCGCGCGGCTCGGCCAATCGGGCCTGTGGCGGAACAGATAGGCGATGGCGACCGCCAGATAGTGATTCGGGTTCATGAGGCCGCTCTTGGTCACGACGCCGTGACGATCGGAGTCGGCGTCGTTGCCGAAGGCGATGTCGAAGCGGTCTTTGAGGCCGATGAGGCTCGCCATGGCGTGCGGGGAGCTGCAATCCATGCGGATCTTGCCGTCGTGATCGAGCGTCATGAACGAGAACGTCGGGTCCACGACTGGATTGACCACCGTGAGCGAGAGCTTGTATCGCTCGGCGATGGGCGCCCAAAACGCGACGTTCGAGCCGCCCATGGGGTCGACGCCGATACGGATCTTGCTCGCGGCGATGGCGTCCATGTCGAGGACGTTCGCGAGGTCCTCGACATAAGGAGTTACATAATCATGCTCGATCACGCTTCGGATCGCCTTGGCGTAGGGGACGCGGCGCACGTCGCGGCGCTCCTCTTCGAGCAGGGCGTTGGCGCGTTCTTCGATGGCGCGCGTCACGTCGGTGTCGGCCGGGCCGCCGTGAGGGGGGTTGTACTTGAAGCCCCCTCCGTCGGGCGGGTTGTGGGAAGGCGTGATGACGATGCCGTCGGCGAGGGGGCTTTTGCCGGAGGCGTTGTGCGTCAAGATCGCGTGGCTGACGACGGGCGTGGGCGTGTAGCCGAGCCCGGTTTGCACACGGACGTCGGCGCCGTTGCCGACCAGCACCTCGACGGCGCTCGCGAACGCGGGCTCGCTGAGCGCGTGTGTGTCGAACCCGACGAAGATGGGGCCGTTGATCCCTGCCGCGCGGCGGTGCTCCGCGACGGCCTGCGTCACGGCGAGGATGTGAGCCTCGTTGAAGCTCCGTTTGGTCGCGACGCCGCGGTGGCCCGAGGTGCCGAATTCCACGCGCTGCGATCGCTCGCGCGCGTCGGGGCGCTCGGTGAAATAAGCGGTGACGAGCCTCGGTACGTTGGTGAGGATCGATCGGGGCGCGGGCTTCCCTGCGAGCGGGTGAAGGGCCATGGGACCCTACGCTACATCGAGACGCGCCCGCCCGTCGAGCGCCTTGGCCCTTTACTCACATCCCCAGTAATATACTCGCCCTGTGACCAATCCTCATTTCAACCTCGACGTCGACTCCGACGCGGACCCTCCCGACCCCGACGCGAGCGACCCCGACGCGAGCGATCCCAGCGCGCGCGCCGCCTTCTTCAACCGCGATCACGAGCTCGCCTCCCTCCGCGCGATCAACGCCCGCAGAGGCGCCCAGCTCGTCGCGATCTACGGCCGCCGCCGCATCGGCAAGACCGCGCTCCTCATGCGCTGGATCGACGCCGAGCCCAAGGCGCGCGCCGCCTATTTCGTCGCGCACCGCACCACCTCCTCCGCGCTCCTCGCCAAGTTCTCCCAAGCGCTCGCGCCCGTGCTCGGCACCGCCGATCCCGCCTTCTCCTTCTCGACCTGGGAGATCGCGCTCCGCGAGCTCGGCCGCCTCTCCCGGAGCGCCCCCCTCGTCATCGTCATCGACGAGCTCCCCTACCTGCTCGAGTGCGAGCCCTCCTTCGCGACCCTCCTCCAAGCCGCGTGGGACCGCGATCTGCGCCGCTCGAACCTGCGCCTCGTCCTCGCCGGCTCGCACTACCACATGATGCAAGACACCCTCGCGTCGCCGAAGGGCCCGCTCTTCGGCCGCACGACCGCCGATCTCTTCGTCGACGAGATCGGCGTGCGCGAGATGTCGCTCTTCCTCCCCGACTACTCCCCCGAGCAAATCGTCGAGACGTACAGCGTCATCGGCGGCGTCCCCCGCTACCTGGAGGCGTGGAGCGCGCGCCGCTCCGTGCTCGCCAACATCCGCGACACCGTCCTCTCCCCGGTGAGCATCTTCCGCAACGAGCCCGCGTTCCTCATCCAAGACGAGATCGCCGACCCGCGCACCTACGTCGCGATCCTCGAGGCGATCGGCGGCG
>CAYTJL010000234.1:0-15276 GCA_964437785.1 uncultured Polyangiaceae bacterium | reverse complement strand
AGCTTCCCAAGCTGAGGGTCGCGAGTTCGAACCTCGTGTCCCGCTCCATTTTTTTGATGAGCATCACCCGGCTATAACGGCGACCGGAGTGGTGGGCCAAATATTTGCCAAAGAGCGAGAACGCGGCGGGGGTGAGGCCGCGTTGCTCGTTGGCTCACACGGAGAGCCATCGATACGCCCGGGGAGTCATCGACGCGCTCCACGAGCCCATCGACGCGGGAAAATGAGCCATTGATCCGGGCCGAAGGGGCTCTCGGCACCTCGTTGAGCCCATCGCTCCGAGAAATGAGCCGATCGAGCGTCGTGGCGATTGGCCTCCGAGCGCGTCGATGGGCTCTCCGAGCGTGTCGACGAGGGATGGGTCCGCGCCGGACGCCTCTCCGCCATTGTCGATGAGCGTCGATGAGCGTCGATGAGCGTCCGGCGCTTATCAAAAGGCTTTGTGCAGAGGTCGAAGGGATAAGAAGATAGACGGCAAAGCAGGCTCGGCTTGCCGCGGTAAAGGGACCCGCGTAATGTCGTCCTACCCTATTGGAAAACGAGGTGCGCTGGTGACATCCTCTCGTCTTCAAGCCATCTTCGTTTGCGTCAAACGCTCCATAATCACGCTGATGTGCTCGACGACCACGCGCACCTCGGGCCGCTTCGCCACGTCGGGTTGAACCACGAGCCAAAGCGGCCGCGGGGGCAGCTCGTCGAGCGGATAGACCTGCTCAATCCCCGGTGACCGATCCCCCCATGCCCGCGTGAGCACCGCGAGCCCGTGCCCGGCGACACACGCCGCGAAGAGCGCCGGCATGCTGCTCGACCGGAGCGCCACGCGCGCGCCGCGTTGGGACAAGAGCCATTGAGCCTCCGGCAAACGAGCCAAATCGTCGCTCGGGACGAGCACGTCATGCCCTTCGAGCCCGGCCCCGAGCGCCGGTTTGCCGCGCGCGCGCAGATACGATGTCGCCGCGTAAAGGCCAAAACCGAGCTTCGCGATGCAGCGCGCTTTGAGCGCGGCCTCGTGCAAAGGAACGAGCCTGAGCGCGATCTCGGCCTCGCCCCGCGCGACGTCGGCGGGCTTGTTGGCGCCCAAGATCTCGATGGTCACATCGGGATAATCGCGCCTCACATCGAGGATCCCCTGCTCGACGAGCGTGGCGCCGAGCGCCTCGGTGGTGGCGACGCGCACCACGCCGGACGCGCCCTCGCTCGTGGCCGCCGCGGCGCGCTCGAAGTCCTTGATCGCGGCCTCGACCCGCTCGGCGTGCGGGCGCAGCCGCTCCGCCGCCGCCGCCGCGCGCAGGCCGTCGCGCGTGCGCAAGAACAACGCGCTCCCGAGCGCCTGCTCCAACGCGGCCGCGCGCCGGCTCATCGTGGAGCGATCCACGCCGAGCTTCTTCGCGGCGCCGGAGAGGCTGTTCGTGCGCAGCAGCGCGAGGAGCACGCGGACGTCGTCCCACGAGAGATCCATCGCTGCATCTTCGCACAGGACCCTTGCGCCCGCGCTCCTTCTCAACCGCTCGAGCGCGCTTTAGGGTGGCGCGCGGAGGTCACGAGGATGAGCATGAGCACGACGTATCGAGCGATTCACCTGGTCGGCAAAGGCGGTTTGGACAAGCTGGTGCCCGTCACGCTCCCGCTCTCCGACCCTTCGCCGGGTGAGCTGCGCGTGCGCGTCCGCGCGACCGGCGTCGGGTACACCGACGTCATCATGCGACGCGGGTACTACCCTTATCGCCCCTCGTTCCCGTTCGCGCCCGGCTATGAGGTCGTCGGCGTGGTCGACGCCGTCGGCCCCGGCGTCAAAGGCTTCGCCGTCGGCGATCGCGTGGCGGCGCTCACGGTTCACGGCGGCTACGCCGAGTCGCTCACGCGCCGAGCGGCGGACTTCGTCAAGCTGCCTCCGGGCGACAACGACGCGGAGGTCGCGGCGGTGATCCTGAATTACGTGACCGCCTATCAAATGATCCACCGCGCCGCCTCGCTCAAAGCGGGCCAAACCGCGCTCGTGACCGGGGCCAACGGTGGTGTGGGCCTCGCGCTCCTGGAGCTGCTCCGCGCGATCGGCGTCCGCGCGATCGCCGCCGCCTCCAAACGGCATCACGCGCTCCTCACCGAGCGCGGCGCGACGCCCATCGAGAGCCGCGGATCAACGCTCCATGAGCAGGTGCGCGCGATCGTGCCCGAGGGCGTCGACGCGTCGTTCGACGCGATCGGCGGCGCCTCGGCGAGCCAGTGCGTCAAGGCCACACGCCGCGGCGGCGTCTTCGTGTGTTATGGATTCACCGCCGGGGTGGACAGCCATTGGGCGACGATCCGCGGCGCGTGGGCGGCCTTCGTGGGCGCGCCCCTCACCGGGAGGCGCTCGACCTTTTATGGCATCACCAAGCTCTACCGCGAGGACCCAAAGCCCTTTCACGAGGACCTCCCCAAGGTGCTCGATCTGCTCGACAAAGGCGCGATCGCGCCGCGCATCGCAGAGCGGCTGTCGCTCCTCGAAGGCGCCCGCGCGCAGGAGATGTTGGAGAAAGGCGGCGTCGCGGGCAAGATCGTGCTCGTGGCCCAAGGGGCCCATTGAAGGTGCGATGAACGAGTGAGGAGCCTATTTGGCCGGGGGCGCGCACGGCTCGGGGGTGAGCCCCGCGGCGGCGCGCTTCACGGCGTCGAAGCGCTCGTTCGGCACGGTGATGGTGAGGTTATAGTGCTTGATCCTCCACGCGGAGCCCTCCTTGGCCATGACCCCGCTCCCGCGCGCGGGCCCGAGGTTCGGCGTCACGAGGTCCTCATCGAACCACGCGAGCGCGCCGCCCGCGTCGAGCATCACGGCGCGCCGAGATGCCTTGAACGACCACGCCTTCCCTTTGGCGAAATGAGGGTGAGCGTACGCCCGGAACGCCGCCTTGTCCCAGCGCTCGGTCGCGTCGGTGCCGAGGAAGACAGCGTCGCTCGTGAGGTGATTGAAATACCGATCTTCGTCGGCGCGCGAGGCCGCGTCGTGCCAGTCGTCGAGCACCGCGCCGATGGCCTGCCGCGCGCCGGGATCGATCGTGTGCTGAGCATGGGGCTCGCCCGCGCCGCAGGCGATCGCGAAGGGGAGCAGCAAAAGAAGGGACGACGTAGGGCGCATGTCCCCTCTCTATCATGATCATCACGAGGCTTTGCCTCTGGTATCATGCCTCTATGAATACACGCTGGCTTCTTGGTCTGATGGTCGCTTCGCTCGCTTCACCGCTCGCCGCTTGTGGAGGCGGCGGAACAGGAGGCTCGGGGGCCTCGGGCGGAGGAGGCAGCGGCGGCGGAGGAGGGGGCTCCGGGCCGGCGTGCACGATGCCCGCCACCGTCCCGTGCTCGGACCAAGTCATCCTTCAGATGAACCTTCAGGCCGACATCACCAAAGGGCTCATCACCAACCAGGCCGACGGCAGCGGGTGGATCTCGATGATCGACGCGACCGCGGGCGGCGCGTTCGTCTCGGATCCCGAGTCGTACACCTACGCAAAGTTCACGGACGCAGGGCTTCAAAAGGTCGAGATCTCGGACGAGACCTCGATCGACTCGATGGACTGGGACATCGCCTTCCGCCGCTACGTGGCGCGCATCAACAGCGGTAACTCCGGCCCTTCGTGCGTGAAGGCCGCGCGCATCCCCGGCGACGTCACGTTCGACAGCGTCGCGTCCGAGCCCTCGGGCCTCTCGTTCCACACCGACGATTACTTCACCGACAGCTGCGAGCTCATCCCGGATGGCTCGGGCCTCATGAGCTCGCCGGCGACCGCGCTGTCGAGCTACTGGACGTACCCCGGGTGCGTGAAGATGACCGATCACGTGTTCGTGATCGCGCTCGCCGACGGTCGAAGCGTCAAGTTCACGGTCACCGATTACTACGCGCCCGCCGTGCAAGAGCAGTGCGACACCACCGAGATGATCCCCATGCAGAACACGGGCTCCGCGAACTTCCGCGTGCGCTGGGCGTACCTGCCGTGAAGCGCGCATGGTGCGTGGCCGCGGCGCTCTTCGCGGCAGGCTGCGGCGAAGGCGCGGACATCGACGTGCCGGGACCGCCTCGCGACGCGCCGCTCGTGAGGCCCGACACGCCGGGCAACAACCTGCTCTTCAAGTTCAGCGACACCGACGTCGTCGAGACCTATGGATCGCCGGGCGGGAGCTTCCTCGTGCACTACACGCGGCAAGGCCCGAACGCGGTCCCCTCCGCCGACGCCGACGCTTCGGGCGTCCCCGACTTCGTCGAAGAGGTGGGCGCCATCTACGACGAGGTCCTCACGTATTACCGCGATGATTTGGGCTTTCGCGCGCCGCGCTCCGACGCGAGCATCGCGGACAACGGCGGCGACGATCGCTTCGACGTCTACCTCGTCGACTTCGCGGGCAAGGGCGACGGCAACTACCAGAACGATCAATGTGACCCGCAGAACAGCGACATTTGCGCGGGCTACATGGTGCAAGAGAACGACTACGTGGGCTACGGCTACCCGTCGACGCTCATCGCCAATCGCATCTTGGGGAGCCACGAATTCTTCCACGCGGTGCAAGCGGCGTACGACACGAACCAAGGAAGCGTCTTTTCGGAGAGCACCGCGGTGTGGGCCACGGAGATGTTCGATCCGTCGCTCAAAGACTTCGAAGCGTTCCTCGACGGCTACCTCGACAACCCCGATCGATCGCTCGAAGTGCCGCTGCCCGGCCCCGTCGATCCCTTCAGCTACGGCGAGGCGATCTTCCCTCAGTTCTTGGAGGAGCGTTACGGCGCGGGCAAAGTCAAAGCCCTCTGGGAGCGCTGCGAGAACGGCGCGAACGGCGTCGCCGATCCCACCTGGTTCACCGAGCTCGACGCGATGTTGACCGCCGAGGCCAACACGAGCTTCGCCGAAGCGTTCGTGGAGTTCGCGACGTGGAACCTCTTCCTCGGCAAATTCGGCGATCCGTCGAGGGGCTACGCGAAGGGATCGACCTATCCCGCGGTCAAGATGGACCTCGTCACTGCGCCGTTCATCGACGACAAAATCCGCGTCTTTCACGCGTCGTCGCAGTACTTCGGGATGCCCCCCGGTGATCGCCCCGCGATGACCGCGGCCGTCGTCGGCGACGCATCGAAGACCGACGGCCTCGTGGTGCTCCTCGGCGTGCAGCGCGGATCGAGCTACGACCCGGTGAAGAGGCTCGCGGACGTGACGCTGGGCACCGAGACGATCGACACCGCGGGCGCGGACCGCCTCGTCACCGTCGTCGTCAACCCGCTCCAAACGGGCGATTCCAAGCAGCCCGCGCTCTGCATCGGGAGCGTGGAGGAGGTCGCCGCGTGCCGCGCGTCGTTCAACGGAACGGGCGGCGGCGGCGGTGGCGGCGGCGGCAGCGGCGGTGGCGGCCCCTCCGAGACCGGCGGCGAAGGCGGCTGCGGCTGCCGCACGACACCTTCTTCGCCCGGCGGATCGGCCGCGCTCTTCGCGCTCGCGACCGCGATCTACTTCGCGCGCGCGCGTCGCCGCGCGCGGAGCGCGCCGAGCGCAGCGAGATAAAGACACGTCGCGAGGGCCGTCGGATCCGCGCCTGGAACGGCGCATCCGCAGCCCTCGCCTCCGCCGGTCTCCCCGCCTCCCGAGCCACCTCCGCCGCCCCCGCCTCCCGTGCCGAGCACGTCGCCGAGCGCGCCGACCGGATCGATGATCCCGTAACCGAAGACCGGATCGTGGCCGTTCACGTCGGGCACCGCGAACGGCGCGGGGCGCGCGGTGCGGATCATCGCGTCGTAGAGCTGGGCCGAGGTGAGATCCGGCGCGGCGCTCACGAGCAGGCCGGCGATGCCCGCGACGACGGGGCACGCGGACGACGTCCCGCCGAAGTGGCTCGTGTAGTCGGTCGGATCATCGCCGCCCGCGCCTTGGATGTCGGTCGTGAGCGTGCCCGTCGGCGCGACGAGATCAACGGCGTTGCCCGTGTTGGTGAACGGCGTTTGATCATCGAAGTTGTTGATGGCGCCGACGCAGAGCACGCCGCGCACGGCCTGGAGCTCGTCGTCCTCGATCACGCGATCGTCGTTGCCCGCGGCGAAGACCACGAGCGCGCCCTTGCCTCCGCGGCCGTTGTCGAAGACGTTGTTGACCGCGTCTTCGAGCGCCTTCGGAACAGGGATCGAATCGACGAAACCCCAACTGTTCGAGACCACCGCGGCGCCTGTGTCGAGCGCGAATTGAAACGCGTCGACGTCGGCCGAGATGGGCAGCGGCATGTCGTTGATGAGCCGCACGCAGCGCAGCCTGCACGCGGGGCAGCCGCCCGCGATCCCCTCGTTGTTGTCGGTCATCGCCGCGGCGATCCCCGCGCACGCGGTCCCGTGCGCGGAGCCTGCCTCGTTCGGATCGAAGCTCGGATCCATGTCGCCGTCGACGACGTCGAGGCCCGGATCCAGCTTGCCCGCGAGGTCGGGGTGCGTGAGGTCGCAGCCCGTGTCGACGACGACGATCGTCGTGCCCGGATCCCCCTGCGTGATCCCCCACGCGTCGCTCATCTTGAGGTTCTCGAAGTACCATTGCCCGGGGAAGCGAGGATCGTTGGGCGTGTAAGGCGAGCCGTGCGCGCGCATGCGGACGTAGAGGTTCGGGATCGCGTGACGGATCCCGGCCGCGCGCGCGTCGTCGCCGCGGAGACGCGCGGCCGCGTCGATGCCGTCGCCGCCCGTTTGATCCTCCGCGAGCCAGAGCCCGATCGACGGCATGAGCGGGCGAATCAAGCGAACGCCGCGCGCGTCGAGCGCCTCCTCGGCGCCCGTGCCTTCGTCGATCGCGACGATCGCGGTCGCGTCGACGAACGCGGGGACCGCGCTCGGCGCCCTCCGTGAGCGGCCTCGATACTGGAGCTCGACGGGCGTGAGCGTCCGCCCGAGCGCGTCGATGGCGGGCGGGCCGAGCCGTGCGACCTCGACGCTCCGCGCGCCGTCGCGGAACCACGAGGTCGCGGGCGCGGGCGAGGCCGCCGCGGCCGTGGTGACGAGCATGCACGAGAGAAAGCTGAAGAGCGCAGGTGAGCTTCGCACGAAGCCAGCATATCCGGTTCTGCGTGAGCGGCTCGGGAGGTTGTTATTGTCGAGCGGACACGAAGGGCTCTGTGCCGGGAGGCGCCCACTCCATCGCGTCGTACATGTCGTCGCCGCCGCTGCGGACGAAGCCGATCCGCGCGTAGAGGCGCGCCGCCGGGCTCCCGCGAAGGACGTGCAACGTGATCGGTTTACGCGCGGCGCGAGCCTCGGCGAGCAGGGATGTGAGGAGCGCCGTGCCGGTGCCTTTGCCGCGGTGCTCGGGCAGGAGCGCGATGTCGACGAGCCGGATCTCGCCGCCCGCGTGGGTCGCGCGATCGACGATGATCCGCCCCGCGGGCGCGCCGTCGATGACGACGATCGACCGCTCGGCGCGGGGATGTTGCGTCGCATAAGCGCGCTTCTGCGCCTGGTGTTGAACGCGCAGGAACGTCTCTTGTGCCGCGGGCGCGCCGGCGAGACAAGCCATCTCGCCTGCGCGCGTCGACGCGAAGAGGCGGAGTGAGAACGCCTCGTCCGAGGGCTCCTCGGGCCGGAGGATCACGCGCGGGTCGTGCATCGGTGGATCAGCCGCGGGGCGGGAAGATGCCTTCGAGAGCGATGATGAACGTGAGCCCCAGATAAGGCTGCATGTTGTTGTGCGGCTGGGAGCCGCCGGTGACGCCCATGGCCGCCGGCGCCATGACCTGCGTGAACGGAGGATCGGCGTAGAGCGCGGCGTCGGCGAGCACGTTGCCCGCGGGGGTCAGTTGGTCGGCGCTCGATTGCGAGGCCATGGCCTGATGCACGTGCTGGGGCATCTCGGTGACGAGCAGGGTCACGTTGGCGCTGCCGCCCATCTCGCCGATCGATCGAGGGGTGAGCCCAGGGCCGTCGCCCCAGTGCATGGGCGCGTTCCCCTGCATGTCGGGCAGGCCGAAGGTCGCTTTGCCGTCGCCTCCGTAGGTGGTGCCGAGGATCGAGAAGAGGGCCGTGTAGTGCGCGATCGGGAGCAGCTGTCCATTGCAAAGCGCCCAGCCCTTGGGGGCGAAGTCGCCGGCGAAGGTTCGAATCTCTCCGATGAAGGGGTCTGACATGGGGAGTCTCCTTGGCTAGCCTTGTTGGGGGTAGATGCCTTCGACGGCGATGATGAACGTCACGCAGAGGAAAGGCTGCATGTTCTCGTGCGGCATGGATCCACCCGCGCGCGACACGACGGCGGCGTTCATGGGGACGGCCTTGCCCGGGTTGGACGCCGCGTAAAAGCTCGTGTCCTCGCTCGCCGCGAACAGCCCGTTCGACGGGCTCCCCGCGTCGGCGGGCGCGGTGCTGCCGGTGAGCGTGTGCGTGTGTGACGGGATCTGCGACGTGATGAGCGTCACCGTCTCGACCCCAGCTGCTTGTCCCATGGAGTAACCGGTGCCCTGGTGGATCGGGACGCGCCCTTGCAGGTTGGGCAGGGCGAAGGTGTTGATCCCGTCGCCGCCGTACGTCGTGCCGATCAGGCTGAAGAGGGCCTCGTACTCCGTGACGCTGAGGAGCTGCCCATTGCAGAACATCCAGCCGAGAGGAGCGAAGTTGCCCCCGAACATGCGAATCTCACCGATATACGGGTTCGACATGACGCCTCCTCAGCTCCGGCTCGGGAAGATGCCCTGGAGGGCGATGATGTAGTTGATGGTCAAGTAAGGTTGCATGTTCTCGTGCGGCTGCGACCCGCCCACCGCGGTGATGGAGTCGTGTGACATGGGGGTTGGCGAGACCACGGGCCCGTATGCCTTCGCGCCGGCAGGCCCCTTGTTCGTCGGGTCGTCGGCGCCCCCTGCCGAGGAGGCCATGAACAGGTGATTGTGCGCCGGGAGGTTTGTCGTGGTCACCGTGACGGAGGTCGTCCCCGCCGACTCGCCGAGCGCGATACCGTTGCCTTGGCCGATGGGCACGCGGCCCTTCAAGTTGGGCAGCGCGAAGGTCGTGATCCCGTCGCCGCCGTAGGTCGTGCCCAGGATCGAAAACAGCGCCTGATTCTGCGCGACGCTGAGGATCTGCCCGTTGCAGAACGCCCAGCCGCGCGGCGCCATGTTCCATGACGTCGCTCGAACCTCACCGATGAATGGTTGACTCATGTTCTCTCCCTTTCTCCTGATGCCTCGAACCGCGTGCGCCCTCTCGCCGGAGGCGGCCCGACAAAAGAACAAATACCGTACCACGCTCTCGTGAGGGCCGACCCGGGGCATGGGGAGCGCACTTCACCCGGGGATTGAAGTGGTTTTAAAGTGGACGGTAATCCCCGGGAGCGGGCCTGTGCCAGTGAGCTCGATGGCCTGTGCCCGCTCGGTGCCCGCGATGAACCCCGCGCGGGTGCCGCGCAACTATGCCACGTCGATGACGAGACCCACGGGGATTGCGCGCGGCGCCCGGCGCTTGTTCAGGCTCACTTTGCTGGGGCTCGCGCACACGGCTCTCCTCGCCGTGGGCTGCAATCCCTCCTCCGAAAACGGCACCGGCGGCTCGACGAGCGCGAGCAGCTCCAGCGGCGGCGCGGCGTGCGCGACCGACACGGAGTGCCCGCCTACGGCCAACGAGTGCGCGGCCCCCGTGTGCGCCGAGGGATCCTGCACCGAGATGTTCGCGCCGGTCGGATACCTGGCCGGCGTGCAGACGAGCGGCGATTGTCTCGCGGAGGTTTGTGACGGCGCAGGTCACGTCATCACCGTCTTCGACGACAGCGACGTCCCCAACGACAACAACCCTTGCACCACCGACTTTTGCCTGAACGGCGCGGCCTCCAACATGCCTTTGCCCGCCGGCGCCCCGTGCGGCGCACAAGGCCTCTTCTGCGATGGGGCAGGCTCCTGTGAAGGCTGCGCCGCGGACAGCGATTGTGGGGTGTCCGACGTGTGCGTCACGCACACGTGCGACGTCACGACGGGCGACTGCTCGATCGCCTATACGCAAGGCGATCCGGCGCAAATTCAAGGCGATTGCAAGAAGGTCTTCTGCAACGACAACGGCGCTCCGGTCTCCACCGAGGACGACACCGATCTGCTCGCGGACGGCAATCCATGCACCATCGACGGGTGCTCCATGGGGCTCCCGTTCTACGTCCCTGCCAGCGCGGGGACACCTTGCAACGGAGGCCATCTGTGCGACGGCGCGGGCTCCTGCGTGGCTTGCCAGAGCGACGCCGAGTGCGGCATCGACAACGCGTGCGCCACGTATCATTGCCAAAACGGGTCGTGCTCCGCCGACTACGTCCCTCTGGGCGCGGGCGATCCGGGCGGGCAGGTGGCGGGGGACTGCAAGACCTACGTCTGTGACGGGAGCGGGGGAGTCACCAGCGTCCCCGATGACGCCGATTTGATCGACGACGCCAATCCATGCACCATCGACGCGTGCTCGGGAGGGGTCTTGTCGCACACGCCCACCCCCGGCGCGGGCTGCGGTCCCACCATGGTGTGCAACGGGTCGAGCTGCATGCCCGGGTGCATGATCGCGGGTGTCTATACCCCGATCGGCGAGCTCAACCCGTTCAACGGCTGCGAGACGTGCGTGGGGGGCGCGGGCGGCTCGGAGTGGGCGATCGCCCCTCAAGGCGAGCCCTGCATCAACGTGCAAGCCTTCAACACCCATGGTGTCTGCAAAAACGGTGCGTGTTATTACGGCTGTTATGATGGCGGCCAGTTCTGGCCGGCCGTCGTCGGCCTGCCCGGTACGACCATCTGTCAGACCTGTATCCCCTCCCAATCCACCAAGCTCTATACAGGGGGCTGCCATTTGGGCATGATCCAAGGGGGTTGCTCCTTGGGGGTCTGCTATCTCCTGTACGACACCTGCGATTGCGCCGACTGCGCGATCGGGTGTGGCGGCACCTGCTATGGAGCGCCCAAGAACGTGGGCACCCCGTGCGCGGACGACAACAACGCGTGCACCAACGACGTGTGCGGCGGCTTTGGGAACTGCACGCACTACGCCGTGCCCGACGGGACGAGCTGCGGGCCGGGCATGACGTGCGGCGCGGGCATGTGCATGTAAAGCGAACGAGCCTTGTTCTTACGCGCGCGACGATAGTACCCTCGCCGCGCATGAGCGATGATTCCATCGACCGCGATCGCATCACGAAGGTCGAGCCGCTGATCCGGCCTTGGGTGCGGCGCACGCCCGTCATCGAGGTGGACGGCCGCGATCTCGGGCTCACCTCATTTCCGCTCGCGTTCAAGCTGGAGCTGATGCAACACGCGGGCTCGTTCAAGACGCGCGGCGCGTTCACGCACCTGCTCACCCGCGCGATCCCGGCGGCGGGCGTGGTCGCGGCGTCGGGCGGCAATCACGGGGCCGCGGTCGCGTACGCGGCCATGCGCCGCGGCGTGCCCGCGACCATCTTCGTTCCTTCGATCTCGTCGCCGGCCAAAATCGCGAGGATCCGCGCGTATGGCGCCGATCTCCGGGTAGGCGGCGATCGCTACGCGGACGCGCTGGCGGCGAGCGAGACGTGGGCGAGCGCGTCGGGCGCGCTGCGCGTCCATGCGTTCGACGACGTGGAGACGTTGCTCGGCCAAGGCACGTTGGGGATGGAGATGGAAGCCCAGTTACCCTCGCTCGACACGGTGCTCGTGGCCGTCGGCGGCGGCGGGCTCGTGGCGGGGATCGCCGCGTGGTACGCGGGCCGGGTGAAGATCATCGCGGTTGAGCCCGAGGCCGCGCCGACGCTCGCGCGCGCGCTCGAAGCGGGGAGGCCCGTCGACGCGGAGGCGGGCGGCGTGGCCGCCGACTCGCTCGCTCCGCGCAGGATCGGAGATCGGGTGTTCCCGATCGCGCGCGAGCACGTCAAACGGGTCGCGCTCGTCACGGATGACGCGATTGAGGCCGCGCAAAGCACGTTGTGGGACGCGCTCCGGGTCGCCGCGGAGCCGGGCGGCGCGGCGGCGACGGCGGCGCTCTTGTCCAAACGTTATGTGCCGGAGCCCGGAGAGAGGGTGGGAGTCGTGATCAGCGGCGGGAACACGACCGCCGTTCAATTCAAATGACGTCGACGTGGGCGGCCGGGGAAGGGTGGGGGAAGGGGAAATAGCGCACCGACGGGGCGCGGTCCCCGGAGAGGCGGAGTCGCTTCTTGGAGGCGCCGAGCGCCTGCGCGAGCCGGGCGATGTACACGATCGATTCGAGCCACGAGAGGTGGTATCCCAAACAGAAGTGGGCGCCGCCCCCAAACGAGGAGAGCTCGACCGGCGTCGGCCCCGCCTTTCGCCCGAGCCACCGATCGGGCTCGAACCGATCGGGATCGGGGTAGAGCGCCGGATCGCGCGCCCACTCGGGAGGGCACACCGCGATGGTGGTCCCGCTCGGGATGAGCTTGCCGCGATACGTGACGTCCGCGGTGACGCGCCGCTCGATGAACCACGCAGGTGTGTAGAGGCGCACGGCCTCGCGAAACACACCTTCGCAGAGCGGCAGCTTCTTGGAGTCTGCGATGGAGAGGCAGTCGCCCAGGCCGGCGCCCGCCACCTCGTCGTGGAGGCGCGCCATCAGATCAGGGCGCTCGGCGAGGTGCACCGTGGCCCACGTGAGCGTGGAGGCGGTGGTCTCGTGCCCCGCGACGAACAACAGACGAAGGTTGTCGATGAGCTCTCGATCGGTGAGGAGCCGCCCCTCCTCGTCGCGCGTGCGCACCAGCGTATGGACCAACGTGTCGCCGGGCGCCTCGCGCGCGCGGTCCAAGAGGGCTTGAAGCTCGCGGTTGATCCACACGGCGGCGCGCAGCGCAAAATAGCGGGGTGTCCCGGGCCACTCGAAGGGGATGGGGACGAGGCCCCAGAACAAGCGACGATAGTGCGCGCGCCACGCGGAGAGCGACGCGACCTCCACGCCGACGACACGGAAGATCACGTCGAGCGCCATGGCCTGCATGCGCTCGCGCACCTCGCCTCCGCCGCCCGCGACGAACGCGCCGGCGGCGCGCGCGATGGTCTCGTTGATCACCCGCTCGGTGGCCGCCTCGGCGATGCCGCGCGGCGAGAACGAGGGGTTCATGGCCGTTCGGACGCTCTTGTGGGCGGCGCCGTCCATCGCGAGGAGGCTCTTGCCGAGGATGAAATCGAGCGAAGGGCGCGCGCCACCGACAGCGACGCTCTTGTGCTTGAGCAGCTCGAAGGCCTCGCTCCCAAAGCAGAAGAGATATCGGTCAACCCCGATGTTCACCCGGACGATGGGCCCTTGTTCGCGGCTCGCGCGGAGGAGCTCGGCGACGGCGCCGCGGTGGAGGCTCAGTGTGTGGCCGACGACGGGCAAGCACCCTCGCATGAGGGGAAAGCCGTCGTGGGGGGAAGGTGGCGTAACGAGATCACGCGCGCGGCGGAGGGCTTCGTACATCGCGCGCGATGCGTATCACAGATGGAGCGCGCTCAACAGGCTTTACGACGCGCTCTAATACGCGAGCGGGAGACCGCGGGTGGCGAGCGGGAGCGCCATGAGCGAAGGCGCCGGGGAGCCGGGCTGCGTGCCGAGCGCGCGGTTGATGGCGAAGCTCGCGATATAAAGAGTCTTGCGGTCGTGCGGCTGCGTGCCGAAGACGAGGCTCGCGGGCGCGTCGAGGGGCGCGCCTTGGAGGACCTCGTAGACCTCTCCGTCGGGCGACACGGCGGCGACGCGATCCTGCGTTTGCGCGCCGACGAACAGCGTGCCTCTCTTGTCGAACGCGATGCCGTCCGCGCCCACGAGGAGCGGATCCTCCGCGAAGATCTCGGGCTCGCCCGCCTCACCGTGCTTGTCGACGGGGACGCGCACGATCCGGCCGCGGTCGAGGTTCGCGACATAAAGGTTCTTCTCGTTCTTGTCGAACGCGATACCACACGATCCAAAGTCGTGGATCACCACCGCGGGGTTCAGCGGATCCCCCAAGAAGAGCGGGCTCGACAGCCAAATATCCGCGTTCCCCGCGGGGTCGATCCTCCACACGTTGCCGAGGAAGGCGTCCGTCACATAGAGGTTGCCTTTGCTGTCGAACGTGAGGTCGTCCGGGAAGCCGTCGGGGTCGAGCGCCGCGACCTGATGGACGGCGCCGCTCTGCTCGATGCGCCACACGAACGCTCCCGGCGGGTCCGCCGAGAAGGCGCCGGAGACCGTGTAGACATCACCGTTCGGGCCGACCTTGACCCCATCGGCAAACGCACCTGCGGGGATGGGCAGCACGGCGAGGAGCTCGAGATCGCCGCCGGGGACGAGCCTTCGGACCGTGGGGCCCATCGACATGTAAAACGTCCCTTGATCATCGACGGTCACGGATTCGGGCAGCTCGAAGGCCGCCGGGTCGAAGGTGGCCACGGTCGAGAGAGCGCCTCCGCCCGGCGTCGCCCCAGCCGCGGCGGTGATCGTCAACGCGGCGAGGGCAGCACAGGCACACACGAGCTGTTTCATTCGATTTGCCTCCACGTTCATCCTGGTAGCGTCGCGCGCGGCGCTTTCGTAAGGCCGCGGACGTACCCCATACGAGCACGGGCCGCCGCTGTTTCTCAAGCCCGGACGCAACGCGGGCGGCGCGGGTGACGCCGGCGCACGGCCGTGATCATGAGCATGCGTTGCGTGCCGCGCGCGGCGCGCCGCGCGGGTTACAAAAGACGCGTGCTCCGCGCCGTATCTAAGGCCTAGGCCGCTCTTGACTTCGGCAAATTTCAGGTCTACCGTCGGGTCTCTCATGAGACATTCCTCCAACGAGCTTTGCCACCTGCCAGCGCGCAAAGAGGCGTAGACTGAGCCCAGGGGGTCGAGGCTCCGCGGAAAAGGAAGCGACGACAAATGGCTCTCAATTGTTACCTGAAGCTCAAGGGGCAGAAGCAAGGCGAGATCAAGGGCTCCGTGACCCAGAAGGGTCGCGAGGGCAAGATCATGGTCATCGCGGTCAGCCACGAGATCGTGAGCCCGCGTGATCCCGCGAGCGGCTTGCCGACCGGCAAGCGCATGCACAAGCCCTACGTGATCACCAAGGAGCTCGATAAGTCGACGCCGCTCCTCTACAACGTGCTCGTCAACAACGAGAACGTCACCGAGTGGGAGCTCCAATTCTGGCAACCGAGCGCGACGGGCGCCGAGAAGCAGCACTACACGGTCAAGCTGACCAACGCGAACATCGCGTCGATCAACTTCCGCATGCTCAACAACAAGAACCCCGACCTCATGAAGTACGCCGAGTACGAAGAGATCGCGTTCACGTACCAGAAGATCGAGTGGACCTGGGTCGACGGCGGCATCACCGCGATGGACGACTGGGA
>CAYTJL010000233.1:0-15381 GCA_964437785.1 uncultured Polyangiaceae bacterium | reverse complement strand
AAGCCGGCGCGAATGTTCTCACGGATGTAGGCCGCGAGCGAGGTAGCCGAGCCGCGTAGGCGATGACCCTGCTCGGGTACGAGCGATTGGGTGGCGAGCAACCGTCTACAAGCGCTCAAAGCTCAAGGCGCCTCCGGCGCGCTCCTCCGCCGCTCGTCGCCGAGCGACTCAATAGAAGGCCGGGGAGCGTTCGAGCTCTCCCCGTTCCGGTCGAGCGCGAGCTTGAAGATCACGGGGCCGATCATCTCGTTGACGGCCACCGTCGCGATGGTGAGCGCGCGAAACGGCTCTCCAAACGAGGGGAACGCGCGCGCGATGACGGCCGCGATCCCGAGCGTGAGCCCCGCCTGCGACACGAGCCCCGCCGACCCCCACCGCCGGATCACCTGCGGATCCCCGGCGATCCTGGACGAGAGCCGCGCCGCCAAATACGTAAAGATCCCGCGCGCGGAGGCCAAGAGCAGCGCCGCCGGCCAAAGCTGCTTGAGCAAAGGCACGTCGAGGTGCGCGCCCGCCGTCGCGAAGAACACCACATAAACGATGCTCGACATCTCCGAGATGGCTTTGACGAGCTTGTGCCCCTGCTTCGACAGGTTCTGCACGACGAAGCCCGCCACCATGAAGGTGAGCAGCGCCTCGAAGCGCAGATAATGGAGCACCTCGGTCGCGCCGAACCCGAGCGCCACGAGCACCACCATGAGCTGCTTGCCGACGAGCCTCAAATACGCCGCGAGCAGGAGCCCGAGCGTCGTGCCGATGGCCACCGACCCCAAGAGCTCGTGACCGAGCAACGACAGCTCGTGCATCGACAAGCTCGCCGAAGGCTCGATGAGCGAGCGCGCCGCCATCTGCGTCACCGCGATGATCACCACCACGACGATGTCGCTCGTCATCACGAACGCGAGCGTGAAGCGCGCGAGCGGCCCCGAGGCGCGCGTCTGCGCCAAGATGCCGAGCGTCGCCGAGGGGCTCCGCGTGATCGCGAGCGCGCCCCACAAGAGCCCCACGCCGATCAACGTCGAGCCTTCGAGCTTCTGCAAGAAGGGCACGATGGGCCGCGCGAGCACGAAGACCCCCGCCATCAGCACGAGGATGGGGACGGTCTGGAGCAGCATCGCCCACGCGAGGCCCTTCTTGCCTTCGCGGAGCATCGAGAGCTCGAGCTCGGCGCCGCCCGCGAGCGCGATGAGCGCGAGCGCGAGCGTGTTGATCGTCGTGAGCTCGTCGACCGTGTGGTGATCGATGAGCCCGAGCACGTGCGGCCCCGCCACGATGCCCGCGATGAGATAGCCCGAGAGATGCGGCAGCTTCACCATCTCGACGAGCTCGCTCGCGAGCGTGCCCGCGAGCAGCAGGAACCCCGTCGCGGCCACGAGCTCGCCGCCGCCGCCCGCGGACATGAGGCGCTTCTCGCCGAGCAACAGGCCGAACAACGCCGCGAGCGCGAGCGCCTGAATCACCCGCGTGCCCGCGCTCTTCGCGCCCTTGTCGCCGCCGCCGCTCACGACGCGCCCTCGATTTCGCCTGCCCTCGTGAGCGACGCGCGGAGCGATCGCGGGCCGATGAGCTCGCCCGCGAGCGCCGACGCCGCCGCGCACGCGAGCACCGCGCCGCCCACGGGACCTGGGAAACGCAGCGCGAACGCGAGCCCGATGCTCATCGAGAGCGCGCCCGCGGAGCTGAGCCCGAGCCCGAGCGCGACGCCCGCGGGCCTCGTCGCCTTGGACCCGACGAGGATCATGAGGCCCACGATCCACTTGGAAAAGAGCCTCGCGATGAGCGCCGCGGCGACCACCCACACGAGCCACCGCGCGCCCGCGAAGGACACGCTCGCGCCCGCGAGCAGGAGCGCGGGCAACATCACGGGCCGCTCCGTGGGCTCGACCATCGCGGTGATCTCCGCGCGGTGCGGCGAGAGCGCGGAGAGCACGGCGCCGAGCACGAACATCGCCGCGACGCTGGAGAGGCCGAGCTTCGAGGCCGCGCCGATGGTGAACATCGACATGCCGAGGAGCACGCCCCACGCCTCGCCGATCTGAAACTTCTTGCCGATGAGCAGCGCCGCGATGAGGCCGAGCACCACGCCGAGCCCCACGGTCACGCCCATCCACAGCGCCGCCGGCTGCGCCGCCCCGAGCCCGGGGAGCGGGCGCAACGCGAAGATCGCGGCCGTCGCGAGCAGCGGCGCGAGATCGTCGCTCTCCGCGAAATCACCGGCGAGATCGGTCACCGGACCTTTGGCCTTCCAGCGCTCGGAGACCCATCGCACCGCGTACCGCGTGGTCTCCGCGCACGCGGCGCCCGCGCCTCCCGCGACGAGCAGGCGATCGCGCACGTCGAGCGGGCTCGCGATCGTGAGCACCCCGTACACCGCGGCTCCGACCGCCGAGCCCGTCACGAGGAACGCGCCCCACGTCCCGACCATGCGCGCGAAGCGGACGCGCCTGCCGCCGTTGACCCCGTAATGAAGCCCGAGCACGAACGCGAGCCAGCCGAGCGCGGCCTGCGCCACGGGCTCGAACGTCGCGAGCAGCGCTTTGTCGACGAAGCCGAGCGCGCTCGGGCCGATCACGAACCCCAAGATCACCTGCTCCGTCGACGCGGGCAGACCCCCTCGCGCGACGCGGCTCCCCGCGAGGAGGCTCCCCGCGTACGCGAGCACGAGCAGGCCCATCAAGAGCCAAATCGTAGGGCTCACGCGGACCTCAAGCGGCGGCCGAGCGCGATGCCCTCGCGCGCGAACGCGGCCGCCAGCGCGGCGACGAGCTCGTTCACGCCCGATCCGCTCCACGGCGTCACCGCGACCTTGATCGCGAGCCCGTACGCGTCGAGCGAGAGCACCGTGACGATGGGCTTGGATCCCATCGTCGCGGCGGCCTCGGTCGCGATCGCGATCACGCGCGTCACGTCCGAGCGCGCGTCGAGGCTCATCTCGACGCTCACCGACGCCGCGGGGCCGAGCACGATCGTGGGCCGCCACAAGCTCACCATGTGCGGCACGTGCACGCGGCTCCCCTCCCCTTCGAGCACCACCTCGAGCAGCGTGAGCGCGCGCACGACGCCCTCTTGATCGCCCACGATCACGCGATCGCCGAGCCGGAGGCGACGGCCGAACACGACCGCGATCCCGGCCGCCGCGCACGCGAGCACGGGCGTGCTCGCGAGGCCGAGCGCGACGAGCGCGATCACGCCTGCGCGCGAGAGCGCGCCGTCGTCCGCGCCCGTGATGAGCGGCGCCGCGACCACGAGCGTCGTGATCACCATGCCCGATCGCACGAGCAGGCTCGTGGGCGCCGCGAGATCGCGCGGCATCCACCCGACCGTCGTCTCGCCGCGCGCGACGCTGCCGAAGAAGAGCCGCACGAAGCGGAGCGAGACGCCGAGCGCGGCCATCGTGACGAGCCCGATCACGAGCACGGGGAGCGCGCCCGCGACGCGCGTGACGAGCGCATAGACAGGCGTGAGCACGAAGCCCGTGAGGCGCTCGGAGTAGCCGCGCGTCACCTCGAAGAGCGACAGCGCGACGAGCACCCACGTGTAGAGGACCGCGACGCGACCGATGAAGCTCAGGCCGCCGAGCGCGACGCCCAAGCCGCCGCGCACCGCCGCGGGCTGCACGACCTCGATCCCGCGCACCCGGAGCGCGGGCAACCTGTCGGGGTTCGCGTTCACCCACGCGCGCAGCCGCTCGACCAGCTCGCCCACCTTGCGGAACAACAAGAGCGCGATGAGCGCGGAGAAGACGAGGAGCGAGAACGCGAAGACGGGCCTCGCGATCGCCGCGCGCTGCCGCTCGGCCTTGATCGCGACGCGCACCTTGCCCGCGATGGCGTCCGCGTGAACACGCGCCGAGGCGTCGCTCACGGCGGCCGCGTCGTCGGCGCTGACCTGGATGATCGGCGTCTTTCCACCGTTGACGACCCCGTGAACGATGGAGATGTCGCCCTCGTCCTCGACCTTGACCTCGACCTCCTCGCGCTCCTCGGCCAAGCGCTCGAGCACCCGCGCCGCCGCGGCGGCGCGCGCCTCGGGGGTCTTGCCCGCGCGCGGCGCGAGCACGTCGAACACCGTGCGATCGTGGATCTTCACCGGCGCCGCGCTCGCCGCGGTCGAGATGACGAGGGGCGCGAGCGCGAGCGCCGCGGCGATCAGTCGACGAAGGGTGATCATTCGAGCTTCCAGATCATCACCTTCTCGGCATAAAAATAAGCGTCTCCCACCGCGCGCTCTTTGTTCCAAAGGTCCATGTGACCTTGCACGCTGGGATAGTCCAAGAGCTTGACGAACGCGACGACCCCAGTGAGCCCGATGATCTCTTTGGGGGGCTCGACGACTCCATCGCTGTTCTTGACGAGCTTCTCCCACGTCTTCGTGGGCTTGCCCCACTGCTCTTGAAGGAAATACGCGAGGTCCCGCGCGCCCCGCGCGATGCCGTGGGGACAGAGGTTGTTCTTGTACTCGTAGTTGGCCAAGAGGTGCGGCGCCTTGCGGTCTTTGCCCTTGTCGAGCGCGGCGATCGCCGCGCGATCGGCGATGAGGCCGTTCGCGATCACCAGCGCCTCGCTCATGCGGATGGCGCACGTGTTGACGCTCGCGGTGTTGTTCTCGGCGTCCTTCGAGTAGATCCGCGGGCAGTCGTGGACGGTGCCGGGGCCCGTCTGGTAGTTGTCGAGGAGGCTTTGGAAGGTGGGTTTGGGAAACTTCATGGCTCTCTACCCGTTCCCGAGCGTGACGAAGAGGGCGTATTGCCGGACGACGGCTTGAACGTGGTCGAGGAGCGCGGGGACGTCCTCGTCGCTCGCGACGGCGCCCGCGCAGTGGCCGAGGAGCAGGGCGATGCCGGGGTTGTTGTCCGTGTGGTACATGGATGCGACGGTGAGGAGCGCCTCCTCGACCGCGCTCGCGACGCGCTCAGGGGCGAGCCCTTCGTGCAAAGGGAGCACCTGGCGCAGCGCTTCGAGCGTGGCGGAGAGCTCTTGAGGGGACGCCTCGTTCGCTTCGAGCTGCGTCGCCGCCGCCGTCGCGAAGATGGTCGTGAGCTCGGGGCGCGGCGCGCCGCGCTCGTCGCGGTAGCCGCCGTGGAGGTACTTGTCGGGGGTGAGCGACAAGAGCGTTTGGCGGTCGAGCCTGTCGGGGATCGCGGTTGTCATGATGCCTCGTCAGGGCTTGACGGTGGGGACTTCCACCGCGTTGAGCTGGTTGCACCCAGCCACGTTGAGCGTGTTGTTTTGGAACGCGGTCGCGGGCTGCGTGACCGTGTCGCCCGACCAAGGGTCGTGGACGATGTACGATTTGGGCGGCCCGTCGAGCGAGCCTGTGACCACCACATAATGGGCATACGTGGCGCCCGGCGCGCCGATCACGATGGGCACGGGCGCCCCTTTTTCGAGCCCTTGATCGATTTGGCCCAAGAGGGCCGCTTGGTTGCCGGGCGATTTGGTGGTCGTGTAGTCGAGGCCGGTCGTGGTGCTGCGCGCGTTCAAGAGATCATCGGCCCACCGCCCGGCGCCGCCCCCCGCGGCGCGATCGACGGCGACGCCGCCCGCGCCGCCTTTGTAGGACGTCTGGAGCATGGCCTTTTGCTCGGCCGCGAGCGAGGGGTTCTGCGCCGTCGCGTTGTTGTCATCGACCTTGTGAAAGTTGGGGTTTTGATCGTGCGTTTGGAGCGCGTAGATGGGGTCCAGCTCGCCTTGGACGGCCTGCACCATGGTGGCGTTGCACGAGTGGTGCCACTGCTGCTGCACGCCTTTGCCCTGCGTATCCATGGTGAGCGAGAGGTTGTCCTGCATCCAATCCGAGCTCTGCCCGCGGATGCGATCGGCGAAGGCGCTCACCTCGTCGACGGTGTGGCCGGCGGCCAAAGCCTTCTTGATGTACGCCCGCTCGGCGTCGGACTTGGCCGCGGCGAGCAGGTTGTCGAAGCGCCGCTTGGCGAGGATCGAGAGGGCCTTGTATTTGTCCTCGAAGCGCTTCTGTTGGAACTTGTTCAAGATCTCGCGCTTGTCCCCGAAGCGCGACACGAACGTGCCCGGCTGCGCCTTGCCCGCGGTGCCCGGCTTGGGCGGCGCCGAGGGAGACATCGTGTTGATGAAGGTCATCGAGCCTTCGAGGATGGCGTCGCCCCCGCGCGCCTTGAAGGTGATGTTGCCGTCGGCCTTGAAGCGGATCGCCGAGCCGTCGAAGGCCAAGGTGGCTTTGCCCGTCGTGAAGATGACGCGCTCCGAGGTCATCTCCACCTTGGTCTTTTGGGGCGACACCACCGGAAACTCCTGCCGCAGGATCTTGAGGTCGCTCTCGCTCGGCGGGCTCACCATCTCTTGAAGGTACCGGTCGCCGATGAGCGTCGCGTCAACCGTCTTGACCACGGTGGATCGGTTTTGGCCGACGACGATGGTCTTGTCCTCGTAGGTGCGCTCGATCTCCTCGCGCTTGACGAGCTTTTGCAGATCGCGCTCGGCCTGTACGTAATAAAGCTCGCTCCCCTGTTTGTCCTCGAACATGATCTCGCTGAAGCCGTTGGAGTGAGGCGTCGAGTTGCTCTTCCATGTGCTCCGCGTCTTGTTGTCGGGCAGCTTGTGCGGCACCCGGTTCATGATGTTGTAGACCCGGCCGATCACCATCGGTTGATCGGGGTCGCCCTCCAAGAAGGCCACGATCACCTCGTGACCGACGCGCGGGACGAGCTCGGATCCGTAGCCCGCGCCGGCCCACTGTTGGCTCACGCGGAGCCAACACGAGCTGTCGTCGGTGTATTTGCCGTCCCGATCCCAAGGGAATTGGACGCGCACGCGTCCGAGCTCATCGGTGTAGATGTCCTCGCCCGCGGGGCCGACGACGATCGCGCTCTGCACGCCGGCGATGGTGGGCCGCGGCGTCACCTGCGCAGGGACCCACGGCGACGAGGCGTACACGGCGTGTCCCGAGAAGGACCATTTTTCGCCCATGATGCCTTCGAAGAACATCTCGTAGACGAGCAGCTTGTCCGAGGGCTTCACGTCGGAGCGGACGTGATGATCAATCGAGAACAGGAGCCCGGGCGTGAGATCGACGCAGTTCGTGTGGAACGACACGCCGCGCTTCTTGACGCGGAGCGCGTCGAGGTCTCGTTGTGCCTTGTTGTCGAGCTCTTGTTGCGACGTCCTCACCTTGCCTTTGTCGTCGGCCGTCGGGGTGCCGCCGCCCGCGCCGTCGGGCGGATCGACGCGGAGCGACTCGCCGGGGGCATAGTGATAGTGCTCGTAGAAGTCCTCGGGGGCGGGCGCGGGCTTGGCCTTGCCGAAGAAGGGATAATCAGGCTTCTTGCGGAGGTCGAATTCACGCAGCTTGACGTCGCCCTCCTCGATGTCCTGGCGCACGCGGACGCGCGTCACGTATTCGAGCTCGGCCTCCTCGTTGGGCTTGTCGACCGCGACAATGGGCTTTCCCGGGCGCGCCTTCCCGCGGTGCGGCTCGTCCGAGAGCACGAGCTCGCTCACCTTGTCCTCATCGAAGGTGAAGAGAAAGGTGATGCCCGCCCGTTCGAGCAGCCTGCACACGAAGGCGTAGTCGGTCTCGGCGTATTGAACCACGTAGTCGTGCTTTTGATACTTCTTGTTGAGGAGCAGGTTGGGCTTGATCTTCCAATCGTCCTGCAGGATGGCGAGCACGATCTCGGGCAGCGTCTTGCGCTGGAAGATCCGGTTCTGGACGCGCAGCGTGAGCCGCCACAGGTCGGGCCGGATGTGGAAGAGATAGGTCGACTCGCCTTTGTCGGACACCTCGACCTGGACCTGCTCGGCGTGGCTGCACACGCCCGTCCACACGCGCGAGATCATCGCGTGTTGGAGGCCGGTGTGGAGCTTGAAGCCGGCGGGCTTGCCCACGATCCCTTCGAGGTCGATGTCCGGGTCTTTGGAGCGCGCGACGATGCTCACGTCGAAGAGCTGGCTCAACCCCTCTCGCACGCGGAAGCGCCGCACCGTGAGGGGCTTGTCCTTGTGCTTGTCTTTGTCTTGGTAGCTGAGCTCGAGGAAGTCGGAGGCTGCCATGAGACACCACGATCCTTGTCAGAGCGGCTCGGGGAACGTGAAGAGGTCGGCGGAGGGGCCGCCGTCGAGGAGAATCGCCCGGTCGTGCCGGAACGAGAGCTCATGAGCCCGCGTGAGGCCCGCCCAGACGAGCGGGCCTTCGGGGCCTCGAACGGGCGTAGGTTTGGGGATGGCGCCGCGCGACGAGACATCCATCGTAGAGAGGTGTTGAGGCCCTGTCTCCGAGGGATCGCTCTCTTCGTCCGCGACGAAGAGCGCGAGCGCGCGGCCCGAGGGCGACCACGCGGGGGTGACGGGCGCGTCGAGCCAATCGTGGGAGAAGAGCGTCTCACCCTCGCCGGCGACCTTGGGGAGCGCGATGACGCCGCTCCTATCGTACGTGCGATGAACCATCGAGAACGCGAGCGTCGTGCCTTTGGGCGACCAAAAGGGGAGCACGTCGACGCGCGTGCCGGGGAACTGGGTGATGAGCGCCTCGCTCGTTTGATCACCCTCGCGCGAGAGGACCAAGAGGCTTCGGATGTGCCTTCGAGGATCGGTGGTGACGACCGCGATCCGCTTCGCGTCGGGGCTCGGCACGAGCAAAGGCGGGATCTCGGCGTCGCCTCGATCGATGAGATCATGGACCTTGGCCGCGCCGCCCGTCGCGCAGTCGACGCGTTGAACGGCCTTCTCTTCGACGTTGGCGACGAACAGAGCCTCTTTGGTGGGGCTCCACGCGAACGACGCGGCGCGGACGCGGCCCACCTCGCCCGGCCCGGTGATCTTGGCCCACGCCACGAATCGCTCGGTCGCCAAAGGCAGCTTCGATCCGATGACGTACGCCACGTGAGCCCCGCCCTTCGACCACGCGAGCGCCTCGATGGGCTCGCCGTACGAGGCGACGCGGCGGGTCCAGCCCGACTCCGGGTCTTGCAAATAAACACCGCACGAGAGCGGTTTGTCCCCGCCCCCGTCGGACCGCACGAAGGCGAGCTTGGTCGCGTCGGGCGAGAGGCGCACGTGGCTCACCGTGGTCCCCGCGAGGGGCTTCGGCGCGAACGTGCGGCGGTCCATGAAGGTGGTCATGCGAGCGCGAGCCCACCCCCGCTTCGAACGTCGTACGCGCCGGAGTCGAGATCATCCGCGAACTCTTCGAGCACAGGAGCGAGCGCCTTCGATCGCGCCCTGCGGCGGCCGTCGGACTTCCAGAAGGTGATGATTTGACCCGCGTTGCCCTTCTCGGCGGGGTCCATGTCGAAGCACAAGAGATCTCCGCCGGGCCCCTCCAAAAAGGGGATCCAGAGGGGGCTCCACCACACCGGCTTGACGGCGCCGTCTCGGTTGGTCGCCACGTTCGTCGCGAAATCGCCCTTGCGGAGGAGGTCCCCCATGATCCCGTGCACCTTCACGATCGTGCTCGCGGGGAGGAAGATCCAGCCGTCGAGCAGGCCGCACATCGCCGACATCTCTTGACCGTCATGGATCGAGAGCAGCTCACGGAGCTCGTCGGGCAGAGGGGCGCCGAGCGCCGGCGCGAGGGCGTTGATGTCCTCGGCGGAGGCGCCGGGGCGCAGGCTGGCGAGCGCCGCCGGAGAGTTCTTTGCGAGCCATTGTTCGATCGCGTCCCAAGCCTTCTTCATGAAAAGAGCTCCTGCGTCCGTCACGGTTGGCGGTCGGCGATCGCCTTCTTGATCGCCTTTTGAGCGGCCTTGTCTTTGCTGCGGAGCAGCTTCTTTTGATCGTCGGAGAGGCCGGCGCCGCCGAGCCCGCCCGCCGCGATCCACTCATCGACGGTCTTGCCCCCTTTGGACCCGTTCGCGCTGCGCCCGAGCCCCCAGAAGTTCGCCTCCAGGTTCAGCACCTCGATGTGCTGGTCGGGCGTCAGGTTCTCGAAGCCGGGCATCGAGACGATGGCGAACATCGGCACGATGTGATCGGCCTCCAACGGGTCTTCGTCCGTTCCATAAACAGGGTCTTTGAGCGGCTTCGTGCCTTGGTTCACCTTCTTTCGAAGATCGTCGTTGGGGGTCCGCTTGCGGAGCCACTCGTAGTATTCATCGGTGATCGTGCCGTCGGCCTCGAACCGATGGGTAGGCGCAGGCTTGGGCTTGGCGCCCGGAAGCTCCACGCCCTCTTCGTGGGCGACCCCGAGCGCCGGCTCGTCCTGCTTTGGGTTCGTGAGGTCCGCGACGGCGACGATCTCGCGATCGGGCTTGTCGACCGGATCGCTCACCTTCTTATCCACCTTGGGCTTGACCTTGGTGGCGGGCGAGCAGTTCAAATACACGTCCGGGCCGCCCTTGATGATCATCATGCTGTCGGAGGTGAGCCGGAGCGCGCCCGCGGCGTCGACCGCGATGTTGGCCCCGTTGAGCTCCACCGTGGCTTTGCCGGTGGTGATGGTGATGCGGTCATCGACCATGTCGACCCACGTGGTGGTGGGCGAGGTGTCGGGCTCGCCCATCTCGGGGATGTGGAGGTCTTTGACGTTCACGATCTTGGCGAGATGCCGTTTGCCCACTTGCACCGTGTCGAGCTCGGCCACGCCCGAGACGCGCGCCGCGCCGACGATCACCGTGCGATCTTTGAAGGTGCGCTCCGTCTCGTTCTTGCGCACGAGCTTCGACAAATCGCGCTCGGCTTGGACGAACATCAGCTCTTTTTGGCCGGTGTCGTCGATCATGATCTCGTTGAAATGCGGCTCCTCGGTCTGCGGCGACGTGGCGCTGCGCCACACGCTCTGGGGCTTGTTCTTGGGCAGGACGCGCGGGACGACCGTCGTCATGTTGTGGAGGCGCCCGGTGACGAGCGGCTGATCGGGATCACCTTGAAAGAAGTCGACGATGACCTCTTGTCCGACGCGCGGGTGGAGCACCGACCCAAACCCCGCTCCCGCCCACGCGTGGCTCACGCGCAGCCAACACGTGGCCTCGTCGTTGAAGTCGCCGTCGCGATCCCAATGCATCTTGACCCGCACGCGCGCGTGCTCGTCCACGTGGATCTGCTTGCCGGCGGGGCCCACCACGATGGCGGTTTGGGCGCCGCGCACGCGGGGCTTGGGCGTCACGAGCGCGGGCCGATACCGTTGCTTCGTGTCGGCGAAGACGCTCTTCGCCGCGAGCGACCAGTCGAGCGCGTTGCCGTGGACCATCGACTCGATCACCATCAACGTCTTGTCCTCGGCGACCTCGGGGTGCGGGTGATCCTTCACCGAGAACACGACGCCGGGCGCCAAATTGGGCTCGCTCGCGTCGAGCTCCACGTATCGCTTCTCCCAGCGCTCCGCCTCTGCCCAGCGCTCGGCGCGCGCGAGGTTCTCTTTCTTGTCGTGCCGCGCGAGGCTCCGGTCGTCGGCGACAGGGAGCTTGTCGGGCGCCGAGGCGACCTCGACGAGCGACCCGCCGTGGACGAAGTGATAACGCTCGTACGCCTCTTCGACCTTCTCGTCGGCGGAGAGCGGGAATTTGGACTCGTCCTCCAGCGTGAGCCTCGGCCGCCGGAAGTCGTAGTCGCGCAGCGTGACCTTGCCGGATCGCACCTCGTGGGCGACGCGGAGGTTCGTGACGAACTTCTTTTGGCGCGCGACGTTGGGCTCGTCATAAAAATAGACGGCGCCGATCGAGGGCCGTTTTTGCGGGTTGTCGGAGCAGACGAGGTGCGATTGGACCTTGCGCGTCGCGCGCGATCTGCCCGTCTCGCCGCCGCCTTGGCGATCGAACGAATAGGAGATGCCGGCGAGCTCGAAGAGGCGGCTCACGAACGCAAAATCGGTCTCTCCGTATTGGACGGTGTACTCGCGCTTGGGGTGGTCGTCGTCGAGCGTCCAATCGGCCTCAATCTCGTATTTTTCAAAGATCTTTTTGACGATCTCGGGGATGGTGAGGTGCTGGAAGATACGATGATTGCGCCGCTGGGTGAGGAGCCAGAGCCGAGGGACGATGGTGAGGTGATACGTGGAGAGGCCCACGTCCGACACCTCGCCTTGCACCTGCTCCATGAAGCTGCAAACCCCCGTCCAGGCGATGGCGTCCGTCTCGGTGCGGACGCCGAGCCCAGCCACCTTGCCGACGATCTCGTCGAGGTGGATGTCGGGGTTGTGCGAGCGCGCCGAGACCTTGACCTCGAAGGGCGCCGACATCCGCTCGCGCACCGAGAACGTGTGGACGGCGAGCGAGCTCTCGTCACACTCGAAGTGGAGCTTGATCCGGGGCTTCTTCTCGTCGGACATGATTAACCTCGGACGCTGAGGGTCGTTGTCGCGCGATCAAAGGTGCTTACGGCCTCGTCATGGGCCTCGGGCTCGTCCTCGCGGCGCGGCGCGAGCACGCCGAGGAC
Organism: uncultured Polyangiaceae bacterium; assembly: GCA_964437785.1. Classification (GTDB taxonomy): domain Bacteria; phylum Myxococcota_A; class Polyangia; order Polyangiales; family Polyangiaceae; genus CAYTJL01. Next base: position 3,037 of record CAYTJL010000233.1, on the reverse strand, counting down.
CGCCCACGCGCGCGGGTGCCGGAGCACGCGGCACCGCACCGCGCCGGACAAGCTCTGTGAGCGCGCGGCGGTGGTCGTGAGGATCCATGCTTGTTCAAAGCGCTTGGGCGGCTCTTCCGCGACGAAATCGCTCGCTTCGAGCGTGAGCCCGACCTCGGTGAGCGCGTCGAGGAAGAGCGCCGCGACCTCGCGCGGGCGTTTGAGCAGCTCCCGCGACACGACGCCGATCATCAGCTTGCCGGTGACCTCTCCATCGGCGCTCGCGCGACGAGCCTCGATGGAGGAGGCTTGATCGTTCGATGATCCGAAGGTGACCGCCCATGACGCGGGCAATCGCACCCGCCACGGAGAGGGCTTGTCGGCGTCGTAGACGCGGAGATCCTCGTCCACGCTAGCCCCCGATGAAGACATTGGAGCTCCCGCTCTCGACCATGTTGGGGCCGGCCATGATGGCTTTGATCGCGATGCGCATCCCGATGTCGAGCTGGAGGCTCAAGTTCTTGAGGAAGCGCTGGAGCGGCTTGTGCTCGGGCAGCGGCTTGGGAGGGTCTTTGGGCGCCTCTTTGATGAGCGACGCGTCGTCGGTGAAGACGGCTTCGATGTAGTTGTCCTCGGGGCGCACCGAATACCCGGTGACGGGCATGTGAAAGCCGCCCGGCAAAGGGGGCGTGACGCCGATGCCGCAGATGACGAAGTCGTCCACGCGCGCGGCCGGCATCTTGTTGATGAAGACCGTCAGCGAGCCTTGGACGATGAGGCCCGGCGTGGGCATGAGGCAGATCGGGCACGGCGTCGTGTGGTCGCCGAGCCTCGCGGCGAGGAGCGAGTTGACGATCGTGTCGGGTGATCCCGTGATGATCGCGGTCACTTTGTGGACGCATCGATCGGTGAGCCTCGCCGCTTTTTTACCAGCCATCGCACGAGCTCCCTTCAGCAGTTGATCTTGATGTCGCTGCCGCCCTCGACGATCACGCTCCCGCCCGCCTCGATGGAGAGCTCGCCTTTGGCGCCGAAGACCGCGTCGCCGCCTTCGAGCGTCATCACCGCGCTCCCGCTCGTGACGAGGACCTTGTCGTCGACGAGCTCGATCTTGGTGGGCTGCGGCGAGACGGTGGGCTTGCCGAGCTCGAGGATCTTGAGATCCGACGGGCTCGGTTTGTCCATCATTTGAAGGGAGTATTTGACGCCCGCGAGCGTCGCGTCGACCTCGGCGACGATCGCGCGCCGGTCCTTGCCGACGAGCGCCGCGCGGTTCTGGCCCGTGCGCTCGGTCTCGTGGCGCTTGACGAGCTTCTGAAGATCGCGCTGCGCGCGGAGGAAGACGTACTCCTTGTCCTTCTCGTCTTCGAAGCGGATCTCGTTGTAGCTGTCGTCGGCGTGCGGCGACGTGTCGGTGCGCCACGCGCTGCGCGTCATGTGCTTGGGCGTCGCGAGCTCGCCGGGCAGCGGCTCGACGGTGTTGTACGCGCGCCCGACGATCACCGGCAGGCTGGGATCGCCCTCGTAGAACGCGACGAGCACCTCTTGGCCGACGCGCGGGATCATCATCGTTCCGAAGCCTCGGCCCGCCCATCCTTGGCTCGCGCGCACCCAACACGAGCACTGCTCGTTCACCTCGGGGCCGCGATCCCAAGGGAACCGCACGCACACGCGGCCGAGCTCGTCGGTGTGGATCTCTTCGCCCGCGGGGCCCACCACGGTGGCCGAGAGCACGCCGAAGATCTTCGGCGCCGGCGTGTGTTGTTCGGGCGCGTACGGCGACGCGGTGAACGTCGCTTCGCCTTCGAGCACCCACTCGTCGTTGGGGCCGCCGTCGAAGGTCATGTCGGTGATGAGGATCGGCTTCGCGAGATCGCTGCGCGGGTGGCCGTCGATCGCGAAGGTGACGCCCGGCGCGAAGTCGACGCAGTTGGTGTGGAAGGCGACGCGGCGTTTGTCGCGGCGCGAGGCGACGAGCCACACGTCGGCGATCGCCTTCGCGACCTTGTCGACCGATCGCACCTTGCCGCGCTGTTTGTCGGCGAAGGGCGTGCTCGCGTCGCTGTCGGCGCCGTCGACGATGAGCGACGATCCGGGCCGGTAGTAGTACCCCTCGTAGAAGTCTTCGGGCGCCGCGGCGGGCTTGGCCTCGCCGAGCACGGGCTTGTCGAGCCTGCGCCGCAGGTCGAAGTCGCGCACCGTCGCGCTGCCCGGCCTCACGTGGTGCGCGAGGCGAACCATCGTGACGAACTCTTTTTCGCTGCTCTGGCTGGGGTTGTCGGCGTAGCTGACCTTGGGCCTCTCGGCGATGTCCTCGGGGTGATCGTGCAGCGTGAGCTCGCCCTTCTTTCCGCCGTCGAACGCGAAGTAATACGTGACGCCTTCGAGCTCCAGGAGGCGGCTCACGAAGGCGAAGTCCGTCTCTTCGTATTGCACGACGTAGTCGCGCACCGGGTGATCTTTGGCGATCTGTTTCTTCGGGGTGATGCCCCAGTCGGAGAGCACGTCCTCGACGATCGTGATGATCGATTTGCGATGAAAGATGCGGCTCCTGGTGCGCTTTTGGAGCAGCCACAGCGTGGGCGCGATGCGCACGTGGTACGTCGAGAGCGGCTCCGATCCGTCCTGCGGCTTCTCGACGCGCGTCTGCTCCATGTGGATCACGACGCCCTCGTACGTGCGCTCGTCGTGGAGCAGGTGGACGACGCCGCTCCGCAACGTGAGCGTCGCGGTCTTGTTCAAGAAGGGTTCGATCTCGATGTCGGGCAGCGACGATCGCGCGAACAGATCGATCACGAACGGCGCGCTCATCGCCTCGCGGATCGAGAACCGCCGCACCGAGAGCGATTTGTGCTTGGACTCGAACGAGAGCTCGATCCGCTTCATCGGCCTTATCCCCTCGGCTATGATCGGCGGTTTTGGGACCACGACCATACAGGGGGGCAGGATTGCGTGGCAAGCGGCCAAGAGGGCGATCCTCGATTGGCCTTACGAGGGATCCGATGGTGAGGCAGCGCCCCAGAGGGGCGCACACAAAGGCACGTGAGCGCACATCACG
>CAYTJL010000232.1:0-15655 GCA_964437785.1 uncultured Polyangiaceae bacterium | reverse complement strand
GCGGTACTACCTCGTCGAACGGGATCAAGCGCTCGGGGTGCGCTTCCGCCTCGTCTGCCGGCACGGCCATGGAATGCAGTCTAGCACGCCCTGAGACCATATTGGCTTGTTCGGCGGCCGACGCCACTACGAGGCTTTGCGGAGAAGTCGAACCTTTTTCGGAGGAAGCCGCTCCGCTCTCCTCCCGCTCTGCGCTTGCCGAGCTCTTGCCGCCTCAGCGATCTTCCTGATGTCATCTTCTGACGCTTTTGAGAGCGCTTCTCGGATGGCATGAATCTCTTCAACGATCTGATCGTCGTCGACGCTCACCTGTTCCCCGTCCTTTCGCCCGCTCGGCCACGGGGAACGACCCTTTGCCGCGCGGCCTCTTTTTGCTTCTTCGCCCGCTCGAGCGCGCGCGCGTGCGCGGGCTCCGCGCGCTCGGCCGCGCCGAGGTGCGTCGCGAGCGCGCTCACCGTCGGGTAGCGGAACAGATCGACCACGGTCAGATCGCGGCCCGTGCTCCGCTTGAGCTTGCCGAGGAGCTGAATGAGCTGAATCGACTGCCCGCCGAGCGAGAAGAAGTTGGTGGTCACGTCGACGGCCTCGACGCCGAGCACCTCGCGCCACGCCGCCGCGATCGCGCGCTCCAAGTCGTTGCGCGGCAACACCCGATCGGTCGCGATCACGCGGCCCGCGTTCCTCGCTTCGATGCGCGAAAGCACGAGCTCGCCCGCCTCGTCGAGCGGTAGCTCGTCGAGCGCGATCACGTCGCACCGGGCCTCGACGCCGAAGCGATCGCGCTCCTCGCCGCTCACCGCGAGCGGGCCCTTGTGCGCGACATAGCCCGTGAGGCGCTGCGCGGGCGCGGCCGGCGCGAGGACGTGACGGCGCACGTTGGGGCGGCCCGCGTCGAGGCCGATGATCAGATCGCGCTCGCCCCGCGCGAGGCCGGCGAGCATCGAGATCACGCCGCGGCGCGGCCGGATCATCGCGTAACCCGCGGCGATCGACGCCGCGCGGAGCGCGTAGCCACGACTCATGCCCGTCTCGTCCCAGTGGCTCCACGCGAACGACGATCGCGCGATCGGATCGTCGGCCACGAACGCCGCGAGGCCCGCGTTGGCCGCCGCGTACGCGCCCACCGCGACGCCTCCGAAGAGCGAATAGACCGTGTCGAACGCGACGAAGAACCCGCCCCCACGCACGAGATCGGCGAGCGCGACCCCACCTTCGAGCTTGGGCCGGATCGTCTCCCAGAGCGTCTCCGCTGTCTCCTCCGAGAGCAGGCGCGTCGGGAACACGCCCGCGAGATGAATCACGCCCGCGAGGCGCGCGCCCGTGCGCTCCTCAGCGCGCGCGACGATCGCCTTCAAAACAGGGAGATCCGTGACGTCGGCGACCTCGTACGCGACGTCGCCCGCGCGCTCCAGATCCGCGAGCGCCTTGCGGAGCTCGGCCGGCGTGCGGCGCTCCGCGAGGACGTCGGTGGGAGCCTCGGTCGCCGCATCCTCCGCGAGCTGCGTGCGACCCACGAGCACGAGGCGGAGCTTGTGTTGCTCGACGAGATGCCGCGCGACCGCCGACCCCACGCCGCCGAGGCCGCCCGCGATGAGCACCAGATCGCCTTCGTTCCAAGGGATCTTTGCGCACGCGGGGGATCCCGCGAGATGGATCGACTCGATCCTCCGCACGAGGCGCGCGCCGCCCTGGTAGCGAACCTCCCAATCTTTGGTGATGCCGTCCATCTCGCGGATCACACGATCGACGTTGGCCGCTTGATCGACGTTTGAGGCTTCAAAATAGGGCAAATCCACGTGACGCGCGGTGAGCGCGGGCCACTCGTGCGCGATCGCTTTGACGAGGCCGCGCACGGGCGCGCGCTCGTACGCGACGCGATCTCCCGCGGCGCCGCGGTGCGTGTGGCTCGCGACCACGATCAGATCGATCGGCCTCGCCTCGGCCGCGAGGGCCTGCGCGAGCCCGAGCACGCACGCCGCTCCGTCGCGGTGCGCGGCTTCGAGATCAGGCTGCCCCGCGCCGGCGGGGCCATAGCCGCGGAGATGGAGCGCGCGATCGATCGCGATGCCGTCCACCGCGAGCGCGTCGCGGAGCGCGAGGTGATCGCCGGCTTCGCCCGCGCGGATCGCGTAACGCCGAGGGCCGAGCCGCGCGAACGCGTCGCCGCGCGCGACGCGCACGCACACGGCCGCATCGCCGAGGCGCGCAGCGATCGCCTCGCCGAGCCCCGCATCGTCGAGCACCACGAGCACGGCGCCCTTTCGCGCAGCGGTCGCGCCGATCTCCGCGCGCATCCACGCGGGCCTAAAGAACCACGCGGGCACGGTGTTGTCGCTCTCGAGCGCGAGGTCCACGCGGCGGACGCGATCGTCGAATTTGCCGCTCACCAAGTCCTTCTTGAGCTGCGTGCGCTGCACCTTGCCGCTCGTGGTCTTGGGGAAGCTCTCTTTGTCGATGGGCACGACGTAGCGCGGAGAGAGGCCGAAATCTGCGGTGATCTTCGCCTGGATCGATTGAACGAGCGACGCTTCGATCCCTTCGCTCTTCGGCACGTAGAAGATCGCGAGCCCGTCGGTGCCGGTCTCCGGGTCGTCGACCGAGCACGCGGCCACGAACGTCGGCTCGACGCCTTCGAGCGTGCCGACCGCGTCCTCGAGCTCGTAGCAGTAGTAGTTGACGCCGCGGACGACGATCATCTCCTTCTGCCGGCCCGTGATGGTGAGGCGCCCGCCTTCGAGGAAGCCGAGGTCGCCCGAGCTGAACCAGCCACCCTCGACGAAGACCTCGCGGTTCGCAACCTCGTTGTGCAAGTAGCCCGCGGTCACGCACGGCGACTTGATTTGCAGCACGCCGATGACGCGCTCGGGGAGCACGCGATTTTCCCCGTCGACGATGCGGATCGCGACGCCCGGCAGAGGCTTGCCCACGCAGATGAACGGGATCGCGTCGGGGTCCGCAGCGGGCGCGTCTTCGAGCACGCCCGTGAGCGACGACTTCTTGATCCAATACGCGCGGAGGCCACGATCCCAGTCTTTGTTGTACGTGATGCCCGTCGCGAGCTCGGCCATGCCGAACGCGGGCGTCATCGCGGCGGGGCTCGCGCCGAACGCGACGAGGCGGCGCATGAACTCTTCGGCGACGGGCAAGGTCACCTGCTCGGCGCCGTTCATCGTGTACGCGAACGACGAGAGATCCCACGTGCGCTGCGGGTTCTTGGCGAGCGCGTCGTTCACCAATTTGTAGCCGAAGTTCGGCGACCACGTGTGCGTGACGCGATGGCGCTCCATCATGTCGAGCCACGCGAGCGGATCGCCGAGGACGACCTCGGGCTTCGCGTGGACCTGCTGGATGCCGAGGTACGTGTCCTTGATGTGGCAGAGCAGGATCGGCACCGAGTGATCCATCGGCAGCCAATTGAGATGCACCTGATCGGGCCCAAACCCGTGCATTTGCCGGGCGCCGAGGATGTGATGAATGCACGCGCGGTGCGTCTCTTGGATGCACTTGGGCACGCCCGTGCTGCCCGACGTGAGCTGCAAGAACGCGAGATCGTCGGGCGCGGGGGAGTGCAGATCCGCGGCCTCGGGGCATGATGCGAGCGCGTCGAACGCGAGCACCACGAAGCGCGCGCCGTCGTCGCGGAAGAGCGCGCACACGCCTTCGAGATCAGGCGCGAGCTTCGCGCTCGCGATGACGGGCGGTCGATGGAGCAGCTCCCACGTGCCGTAGAGCTTGCCGACGACGGCGCTCTTGCGATCGTACGCGGTGGTCGTCGACACCGTCACCGGCGCGATCCCGCCGAGGAGACAGCCCCACAGCGCGACGAAGTAATCTTCGAGCTCATCGATTTGAAGGATCACCTGCGAGCCCGGACCAAGGCCCGCGGCGCGCAGACCGGTGAGGACTGAGCGCGCCGCACGGAGCAGCGCGGGGTAGGAGAGGAAGACCTCGTCACCTTCGCCGCGCACCACACGAGCGCCGTGATCCGGCCACAAATCCGCTGCGCGAAGGAGCGCCGCGGGCAGCGTCGCGGGCGCGTCCGCGGGCACGTCGAGCAGTCCGCCGTCGGTGATGGCGGGGCGCGCGCCCTCGACGTCGCCGCGGACCGCGCCGGTGCTCGACGTGGTCGTGCGCTCCTCGGCGCGCGTGAGGCGATAGCCCGGCAACAGATCCGCGACATGGCTGAGCGCAGGCGGCGCGTACGGCTCCGCGGCGATCACCCGCGCAGGTGATCCCATCGCGGAAGCCTCAATACGCGCGCGAAAGCGGGCCGCGAGCGCGGCGTCGAGCACGGGGAACGACGCGAGGGCGCGATCGTCCGTGAGCCCATCCGCGCCGCGCGGCAACGCGGAGAGCGCGACGATCGCCGACGGGATCGCAGCAGGAGCGAGGTGCGCGCGGAGGTGATCGAGGATCGACGCTTCGTGGAACGCGCCCGAAGGGACGACGTACGCGACGATCTCCTCCCGTGTCTCGTGCTCGCGCGCGATCACGCGACACGCATCGACGGCCGGGTGCTTGAGGAGCAGCGCTTCGACGGCGTCGAGATCCACGCGCTCGCCGCTCCGGTACACGCGCCGCCCTTCTGCGCCCGTAAGACAAAGCGATCCGTCGGCGAGCCACATGGCGCGATCCCACGTGGCGACGCGGGGCACCTCGGGATTGGAAGCGTCCGCGAGGTGAACGACGCCCGTGACGCCGATGGGCACGTGGCGACCTCGCCGATCGAGCACGTGAACCGGCGCGCGATCGGGCACCGCCGCGGGCGCCGCGCCGGGCGCGGTGACAGCGACGCTCACCTCGGTCGCGCTCTCGGGCGGGGCGTACGCATGAAGCAGCGTCGAGGAGGGGAATCGCCGATAAAACGCGTCGACCACGGCGGCGCGGAGCCGCGCGCCCGAAGCGACCACGCGCGAGGCTCCTTGAAGGCGGCCGTCGTCCCCTTCGGTGAGCATCGCCGCGAGATCGGTTGTGGTGACGCGGAGCGCGTCGCCCACGAGCGCCGTTTTATGCTCGTTTGATGCGGGATTGGCCCCGCGCGACGAGAAGCTCACGAGCGCGCGCTGCTCCTCGGCGGTGAGCATGGAGCTTTGCGAGATGGGTTGATCGGGCGCGCGCACCAAGGCTTCGAGCAACGTGATGAAGTGCTCAAGGAGCCTCGTGATGGTCGAAGGGTGATAAAGATCGCGGTTGTACGAGGCGTATCCCGCGAGCCCGTCAGGCGTCTTGAAGAGATGAACGCCGAGGTCGAAGTGGCTGTGATCGTCGCTGACGGGGAAGGGAGAGATGGTGACGAAGGGGAGCTCGATGGTCGCGTCGAGGCGATCCATGTGGACCGCGAAGAGCACCTGAAAGATCGGGTTTTTGCTCTGATCGCGCTCGATTCGGAGCTTGTCGACGAGCAGCTCGAAGGGCACACCTTGGTGCGCGTACGCCGAGGTGGCCATCTCTTTGACGCGCGCGAGATGGCTTTCGAAGCTCGTGTCCTCCGCCACGTCCGCCGTCATGACGAGGAGGTTGGCGAAGAGGCCAATCAGCCCTTCGAGCTCGGCCCTGCGCCGGTTGGCCACGGGCGTGCCGATGGCCACCCGGGGGTTGTCACACGTGCGCGCGAGCACGATTTGAAACGCCGCGAGCAGCGTCATAAAGGCCGTCGTGCCGGCGCGCGCCGAGAGATCGAGGACCGCCGCGGTGAGGGGAGGGGAGAGCGCGATAGGCGCCACCGCGCCGGAGAACGTAGGCAGGTTGGGGCGCGGCCGGTCCGTGGGCAGCGACGCAAAGGGCGCTCCCGTCAGCCGAGGACGCCAATAAGCGAGCGCCTCGTCGAGCGCCTCGCCCGTGAGCTGCTCGCGCTCCCAGAGCGTGTAGTCGGCATATTGGATGTTCAAATCGGCGAGCGGCGAGGGCGCTCCCTCGCGATAGGCGCGGTAGAGCGCGGCGAGCTCGCGGCTCATCACACCGATGCTCCAGCCGTCCCACACCAGATGATGAAAGACGATCACGAGGACGTGATCGTCGTCCGCGAGCCGCTGGAGCGAGAAGCGGAAGAGCGGGCCCTCGGCGAGATCGAAGGGCCTTTGTGCGTCGTCCAAGGCGATCGTTCGCGCGCGATCCTCGCGCTCGTGCGCGGGGTGATCGCCGAGATCGACGAGCGGGATCGAGAACGGCATCTCCGCGAGGATGTCTTGTTTGGGCTTGCCCCCCTCGGCCAAAAAGCGCGTCCGAAGGATCTCGTGCCGCCGCACGATCTCGCGGAGCGCGCGTTCGAGCGCGCCCCGGTCGAGCTCTCCGCGGAGGCGCACCGCCGAAGGCAGGTTGTAAAGCGTGCTGTCGGAGGCCAATTGGCACATGAACCAAAGGCTCTCCTGCGTGAACGTGAGCGGGATCGAGCGACCCGCGGACGCGCCGCGGGGCAGCACGGGGACCGAGGAGGCTTGTCCGTCGCGCCGGAGGACGCGCTCGAGCAGACTTCGTTTGTCGTCGGAGAGCTCGGCGAGGCGCCGGGAGAAATCAGCCATGACGAAGGGATCCGAGCGGCGGCGAGCGCCTTGTCGAGAGAGAACGAATCAGCTCCCGAGGAGCGGAGTGGGCGTCGCGTCGGGGAGGCGGCCCTGCGGGGCGGTGCGCGTAGCCTTGATGTCGCGATCGACGAGGATCGACCACTCGTTGATGATCTCGAGCATGTCCTCGGTGGTCTCGCCGCCGCTGTAGAGCCTGCGGACGGCGTCGTCGTTCGAATAGATGTCCTGCTCGATCTCGATGAGCAGGAGAGAGACGCGCTCCGCCAGCTTGAGCAGCGAGCGTGTCCTCGGGTGCGCGGGGATACCCACGGACTCACCCAAGCGGCGCAATCGCTCGTCGGGCGTGGTGGCCTCGGCCCGCATGTCTTGAACGATGGGCGAGTTCTGGTTGTTCATGCCGTCGATGGCGAGGTAATACCAAGACATCTCGGCCACCGCCGCGTATTCGACCTGCGACAACGTGCCGTGGAGCCTCCGGTCCGTGAGCATGTCGTGCAAGGTCTCGCAGATCTCGCGGATGGCGACGGGATCGGTGGTGTCGGGGCCCGAGGTGTTACGACGGTTGGTGTAGGCGTTCCACACCTCGTAGAGCAGCTCCTCGAAGACCCGTACAAAGTCCCTGTTGGCCGCCGCGGGCTTGTCGAAGGGCGTGTCCTGATTCAAGAGCTTGCCGATGTCGAGGCCGAACATGCGGAAATACGCGTTGTGCCGCGCGCGCCGCCCGCCGTCGTTCACGATGTCCGTCGCGCCGCGGGTCATGCGCCAGAGGCTCTCGGTGTTGCGCATCCAGCGCTGGGAGTCCTGGTGGAAGAAGTTGAGATCTTCGCTGTCGTTGGCCGTGATGATGATCTTTCGATAGATCGCCATCATGTTGGTCGCCTCGACGCAGAAGGCGTACATGAGGTGATGCCAAAAGCGCGAAGGCCAATAGGGGTTGAATTGATACTTGACCTTGGGGTTCGGCTCGGGGCTCGGCGGCGGGAATTCGTGGTTCGCGACGTATTGGAGCAACATCGACGCGGAGCCCACATAGCGCCCCGGCTGGAGGAATTGACCCGAGAAGGGCGCCGCGCGCGGGACGCCGTCATCCAGGTTGGTCATGTAGCTCTTGAGGGTGGAGTCGAACGTGACGAGGCCGGGATCCTTCTCGCGATCGGCCGTCTCCCACCGCTCTTTGCCGCGACCAGGGGAGTTGGCTTGGTTGCGGACGGTGGGGCGATAGCCCAAGAACGTGTCGAAGGGCTGGCCCGTGACCGGCGGATAGCCGTCGAGCTGCCAGAGCCGCCACGCCTCCCACAGAGCCTCCATGAAGCCCTCGTGTTGTTTGGGGTGGTAGCCAAAGAGGTCCCAACGCGAATAAGGGTTGCCCTTCAGCGGCCCCCACTCGTCGCTCCACTCCGTGGGGCTCGGGCCGTGCGCGGGCGGCTTTTGGGGCGGCAGCGGCGGCGGAGGCGGATTCACGATGTTGAGGTAGTCCCCTGGGCTCTCGATGACGTCCGCGAGCGCCCGAAAGGGTGTGAGCAGGCGCTCGACCAGGCCTCGATCGTTGTTGAACTCCGTGAAGCCGTTGCCCTTGTTCATGATCGACTTCTCCCCATTTTGAGCGAGACCATATCAGAATCCCGATCCGCCGAGCACCCCAAGCCGCTCTCGCAGCGCGGCAGGACGATCTTTCCAGGGCTCTCGCCAGCCGTTGTTGAGGTATGCGGCGGCGAGGCTCACCACACGTTGCGACAGATCCGAGCGCGTTTTGTCCTCGATGTGGCGGAAGACCGCGTCGCGCGCGACGAGGTTTCGCGCGAGGAGGCTCGCGAGCAGCATCGGCAGCTCCATCAGATCCGCGTCGAGGCGGTGGAACCGATCGACCAGGAGCATGCGAGAGATGTGCGACGCGTCAGCCACGGGCGCTTGGATCGAGACCTCCCACACCGGCGAAAACCACGCTCCCTGAGAGGGGTTGGTCGGGAGCAGGGCCATAGGCACGGAGCCGAGCCCAAAGCTCTGTAGCCAATACGAGGGCTCGCAGCTCCCGTCGCCGATCGAGAGCAACGCGATGCGATCGAGCTCGTGAACGGGGACGGTCTCGGGCACTGCGTCGTTTGCGCCCTGCGTACAGTCCGTACAACCCTGCTCGTCGGCCGCGGGCCACCCGGCCAAGGAGCGAGCCATGGCGGCGATCGCCTCGACCGATGGGTTGCCGGTGAAGGTGCCGGCGTCGCCGATCCCGCCGCGGATAGGCCGAAAGCCGGGCGGAGCGGCGGCGCCATACGCGATGTCGACGACGCGATAGCGCGCGTCGCGCGTGTCTTCGAGCGTGCAAAAGATCTTGGGTTGCCAGCTTCGCCGGCCCAACGGATCAGGCCGCGCGAGCTTGGGCCAGGTCGAAAAATCGAACGTGCGTTGCCCCGTCCAGTTGAAGGTGCTGACGAGCACCTTGTTCGGCAGATCGCCGAGTGTGACCTGACCGAAGTGCTCTTCGAGCTGACGGAGGAAGCTGTTCGCGTCGTACCAAGGAGCGAGGCCGAACCAGCTCAAATAACGGCCCACCGGCATCGGGTTCGAGAAGACGCCGCGCCGCTCCCGCCAGAACGCTTCGAGCTCGCCCGAGAGCACAGCGGCGCGCGGGTCTTTGCTCTTGGCGAGGAGCAGCGCGTTGACCGCGCCCGACGAGATGCCGGCGAAGAGATCGACCTGCCCGGGCGCCAAGAAGTTGGGATCGCGCTCGCACATCTGACGGAGCCAAATGGCGCTGATGAGCCCGTAGACGCCCGCTCCGTCGATGGAGAGGATGCGGCGGATCGAAGGAGCCTTGGGGCCCTCTCCCGCGGGCATCTCGCCGGCCGTCATCGCGCTAGCTCGAACCTAACGAGCCTCGATGTCAAGCGAGATCCTCGCCGCCCTGCTCCGCGTTGCTCGCGCGCTTTGCTTTGCTCTCCTTCGAGGCGCGCCGCGGCAGGTCGATGATGAACTCGGTGAAGCTGCCGCGCTCGGTGTTGACGCGGATCTCGCCTTGATGACCGTGAACGATGTCGTTGCTGATCGAGAGGCCGAGGCCGGTGCCTTCGCCGGGCGGCTTCGTCGTGAAGAACGGGTCGAAGATCTTCGCGACGACCTCGGGCGGGATGCCGGATCCGTTGTCGTGGATGCTCACCTCGACGCGCTCACCGAGCGAGCGCGTCCGAATGCGAAGCCGCGGCACGTACGCCGAGCCGAACGCGCGCATCTTCTCGGCCATCGCGTAACACGCGTTGTTGACGAGGTTGATGATGAGCCGCCGGATGTCGGACGCGGAGAGCTCGACCATGCCGACGTCGGGATCGTAGTCGGCCTCGATCGCGGCTTGAAACGAGGCGTCTTTGGCGCGGAGGCCGTGGTAGGTGAGCCCGACGGCTTTTTCGAGCAGCTTGTTGAGATCGACCTCCTGCCTCGCGCCGACGCCCTCGCGCGAGTGGAGCAGCATCCCGCTGATGATCTGGTTCGCGCGATCCCCGTGCGACGCGATCTTGCCGAGGTTCTGCCGCAGATCGTGGAGGATCTCGTCGACGTCGGCCGACGTGTCCTCGTCCATCCGATCGCGCGCGCCCTCGATCGACTCGCCGAGCTGCGCGGTGAGATCCGCGGAGAGCTTGGCGAAGTTGATCATGAAATGAAGCGGGTTCTTGAGCTCGTGCGCGATGCCCGCGGTGAGCGCGCCGAGCGACGCGAGGCGCTCCTGCGCGATGAGCTGGCGCTGCGTCTCTTGCAGGCGCGAGACCGTGCGCGAGAGCTCTTGGTTGCTCGTGGAGAGCTCCTCGGTGCGCTCCTTTACGCGGCGCTCCAGCGTGTCGTAGAGGAGCGCGTTCTCCAGCGAGATGGCCGCTTGGGACGCGAGCAGCTCGAGCACCTTGCAGCGGGCGGGCGTGAACGCGCCCGTCACGAGGTTGTTCTCCAGGTAGAGCGTGCCCACGAGCGCGCCCTTCCTCCGCACGGGCATGCACAGCACGGATCGCGGCCGCTGCGCCACGATGAACGGATCGGCGTTGAAGACGGGCGTGGCGTGCGCGTCGGCGAGCACGACGCTCTCGCCCGTCCGCTCGACGTAGCGCACGACCGAGGCGGCGAGGCGCTCGCCGACGTCGACGCCGCGCGGGTGGACGATCACGCGATCGGCGCCCGCTTCGGCCTCGACCACGACGCCGCCGTCGACGTCGAGCATCAAGAGGCCGCGCTGCGCGCCCGCGTTCTCGAGCGCCGTGAACATGAGCTTGTGGAGCAGATCGGCGAGCACGATCTCCGACGAGATCGCCTGCGACGCGCGGAGCACGCTGCCGAGATCGAGCGCGCCCTCGCCGATGCCCGCGCCCTCGTTGACGCCTGAGCCGAGGAGATCGGCGTAGCGCGCGGTGAGCTGCTGCACCTTCGCGTCGGCGCCCCAGCGCGTGTAGGCGTCGCGCGCGTCGAGGACGTAGCCTACGGCGATGCCGCGGCGCCCGCGCGCGAGATGAAGGCGCGCGGCGAGCTCGCTCGCGAGCGCCTCGTGCTGCACGAAGTCGTTCGCCGCAGCCTCGTGCGCCGCGCGATCATAGAGCCGCGCCGCGACCTCGTGATCGCCGCGCGCGCGCGCGATCTCGGCCTCCGCGATGAGGGCGAGGTGGAGGAAGTTCTCGGGGCAGTGCCGCGCCCACCCCGCGAGGAGCCGGTGGTGATCGTCGAGCGGAGCGAGCGCCGCGTCGCGCTCCGCGGCCGAGAGCGAGGCCGCCGCCTGCGCGCCGATGACCACGCGCGCCAGGAAATAGAGCGAGATCTGCTGGTGGCCCGGCAAATACACGAGCTCGCGCTCGGCCTCGTCCGCGAGGGCGATCGTGCGCTCGCCCTCGTCGAGGATGAGCGACGCGTGGAGCGACATGATCCGAAACGTCGCGCGCGCTGCGTGATAGTGCGTGAGCTTTTGGAGGAGGAAGCCCTCGTTGTGCCACGCCGACGCCTCGGCCGAGATCGCGCCGCTGCGCAGCAGCATCGCGTAGCGCATGAAGATCGCGATGAAGGCCGCCATGTCGGGGCGCCCGCCGCGGATCTGCAGATCGGTGAAGAGCGACGCCTGCTCGTCGATCGCGCTGAGCGGCTCGCCCGCGGTGGCCCCGCACAGCACCATTTGGAGCGCGGAGAGGCCGAGGTAGTGCAGCGCGCCCGCCTTGAGCGCGCTCGCGTACGTCTCGCGCAGGATGGGGAGGCTCTTGCGCATCGGCTGGCCCCACGGCGCCACGAAGCCCGCGAACCAATACGACGCGAGCATGCGCTCCAGCGGATCGCCGCACCGCTCGGCCACCGCGATGCCCACCTGCCCGAGCGCGAACGCGCGCGTGCCGTCGCTGAACCTCGACGCCATCACGAGCCCGAGGCTCATGTAGCCGAGGCCCGATCCGTTGGCGTTGCCGTGGCGCATCGACAACGACACGACCATCGTCGCCTCGTAGGCGTAGAGGTCGGGGAACATGTACGCGCCGAAGGCGATGCCTCGGCTGAGCAGCAAGATGCGCTCCCTCGTGTCCTCGTCCGTCGCCTCGGGTCGATCGACGAGGCGCCGGATCTCCTCCTCGTCGAGCTGATCGCGGAGGCGATCGAGCTCGGCGCGCGTGGCCTCGCGGAGCGCGTCGCCCTCGGGGACCTCGACGTCGTAGAGCCGCAGCGCCTCGCGCGTGACCCGCCACGTCTCGGCGAACTTGCCGCTCGCGGTGAACAGGCCGAGCTCGGCCTTCAAAATAGCCGCTTTTTCGGCTCGATTTCGGCTCTCGACGAGCAGGCGTCCGAACGTCGCCTCCGACTCCGCGAAGCGCCCCGTGAGGTGCTCGCACTCGGCGCGCACGCGGTAGAGATCCATCATGAGCGAGCGCTCGATCTCCCACCCTCGATCGCCGACCAACCCGAGCGCGACGTCCACGTAGCGCAGCGCGGGGCCGTACGCGGCCGAGTCCTTGGCCTTCCGCGCGGCGAGCAAGTTGAGGAGCGCGTACTCGATCTTCGACGGGTGATCGGTGACGAGATCGATCGCCATGTCGAGGTGGTTCACGACGTCGAAGACGCGGCCTTCGAGGCGCTCGACCGGGATGCCCGAGAGGAGGAGCTGCCCGATGCGGAGGTGCATCGCCTTGCGCTCGTGCTCTTGGCTCAGCGCGAGCGCGGCCTCTTGCACGCGATCGTGCGCGAACGCGTACGCGATCAGATCGTCGTCGCGCGACGAGGGTGCGGGCTCGTCGTCGGCGTCCACGTCGGTGTAGCGGCGGTACGCGGATCCGAGCGGGTAGACGAGGCCTTGGCGGAGCGCCTCCCAGAGCTCGCCCGCGACGACGTTCTTGGGCGCGCCGCGCACGGCGGCGAGCGTCGCGAGATCGAAGCGATCGCCGATGCACGCGGCGATGCGCAGCGAGAGCTGCGTCGCCTCGGGCATGCGGCGGATCTTGTCGGCCATGAGGTGACCGACGTTGTCGGTGATCGCCTCGGCGTTGATCCTGTCGAGGCTCCACGAGAACCGGCCCGCCGACGGATCGAACGTCACGAGGCCGCGCTGATGGAGCGACTTGAGGAACTCGATCACGAAGAACGGGTTGCCCTGCGTCTTCTCGAAGATGAGGTCCGACAGCTCGGTGACCGTGCCGGCGGTCGAGAAGCCGAGCGCGTCGGCGATGAGGCGCGCGACGTCGCCGCGCGCGAGCGGCCTGAGCGTGATGGTGGAGACGGCGGTCCCGGACTTTCCGAGCTGGCCGAGCGTGAGGAAGAGCGGGTGCGTGTCGTGCACCTCGTTGTCGCGGTACGCGCCGATGATGAGCAGGCTCTTTCCCTCGGGATCGCGAAGGATGTGCTCGAGCAGCCGCAGCGAGCTCGTGTCGGTCCATTGCAGGTCGTCGAGGAAGAGCGCGAGCGGATGATCGGCGGTGGCCACGACGCCGAGGAGCTGCGAGAGCACCAAATTGAAGCGGTTTTCGGCTTCGCGCGGGCCGAGCGCGGGCACGTCCGGGAGGCTCCCCAAGATGAGCCCGAGCTCCGGGATGACGTCCGCGATGACCTGTCCGGTGTCGGCGAGCGCTTCGCGAAGTCGCTCTCGCCACGCCGCGATCTGCTGCGGCTGCTCGGCGAGGATCTGCCGGAAGAGGCTCTGGAAGGCCTGGATGAACGCGCTGTAGGGCGCGTTTTGGAGCTGGTTGAACTTGCCCGCCGCGAAGTATCCGCGCCGCGAGGCGACGGGTTTGTGGATCTCGTTGACCAGCGACGACTTGCCGATGCCCGAGTAGCCCGCGACGAGGATCATCCTCGCGTCGCCCTTGGCGGACTGCTCGAACGCGTCGACGAGCGCCTCGATCTCCCGCTCGCGTCCGTAGAGCTTCTGCGGGATGTGGAAGATGGCGGAGGTGTCGTAGCGCCCGGGGACGATCTCGGCGTCGTCCCCCGCGTTGGCGCGGGCCAAGCACTCGCGCAGATCGGAGACGAGGCCGTACGCGCTCTGGTATCGCTCCTCGGCGTTCTTGGCGAGGAGCTTCATCACGACCTGCGACGTCGATCGCGGCACCGCGGGGCGGCGCTCGTGCGGCGGGGTCGGGCGCGTGGCGATGTGCGCGTGGATCACCGCCATCGGCTCGTCGGCGACGAACGGCGGCCGGCCCGTGAGCATCTCGTAGAGCGTCGCGCCGAACGAGTAGTAGTCCGTGCGGTAGTCGATGCGCCGGTTCATCCGGCCCGTCTGCTCGGGCGAGATGTGCGGGAGCGAGCCTTCGAGCCGCGACGGGCTCGTGATCGTGGGGTTCTCTTGATCGAGCTTCGAAGCGACGCCGAAGTCGTCGAGCTTCACCAAGGCTCCACCGTTCGCGACGAGGACGCTCGATGGGCACACGTTCTTGTGGATGACGCCCGCGGCGTGGATCTCGCCCAGGGCCGTCGCGATCCCTATCGCGATGGTGAGGGCCTCCGGGACGGAGAGCTCGCGCTCGTTGAGGAGGCGCCGCAGCGAGTCGGCGTTGAAGTCTTCGAGGACCACGACCCACCCGCGCGATCGTCGTTCGAGCCCGAGGACGCGCACGACGCCGTCGCCCATGAGCGATCGTTGGATGTCGTAGCCGTAGCGGACCTTACGGATCTCCTCGGGGGTCGGGTAGTCCGCGCTCGTCGTTCGGAGGAGCACGTCTTGTTCGCCGCGGCGGGCGCGCACGAGCAACGACTCCGACTCCGCGCTCAGCACGGTGGAGATGTGAAAGCCGGAGTGCGTCAACATGCGTCGGGGCTAGACTATTTAGTTGGGCGCGCAGGTGGAAGCATGTTTAGGAGCGGCTAATTTTTGGTTAGCAGGATGGATGCTTGTCTCCCCTTCGCTGGGACACGGGGGGCGCACGTGCCCCCGCGGGGCTGGGACACGGCCGTCGCACTCGCCATTTAGGCTTATTTTTACGGCCATTTTGCGCCGGCATCGGGCTTGCTGAAGGGGTGAGCATCATGAAGCTCACGCACCTCGCCGCCGCGCTCGCCGTCACCGCCTGCTCCGTCTTCGCGTCGACCGACTCCGACGCTTCGTTCTATCCGCCGAGCTACCCCATGTGCTCGGCCACCGACACGGTTACCACGGGTCCCTTCGAGCTCATCAAGCACACCGCGAACCCGTACTCCAACCACAACTCTCAGCTCACGGTCGCGTACCGCGGTTATCTCCGCAACTACTACCCGGACAACGAGATCAACTTCTACGTCCGGCTCAACGGCAGTGACGTGTTCGTGCCGGCGAACGCGGGCGCCAACAACGACGCTTATGCGTACTTCAACGCGGGCCCGCGCGACTGCGCCATCTGCTCTCCGCCTCCGTACGACTATCAGAATTCATCGATCTGCACGTCGTACAGCTTCCCCGCGGGCGGCTCGGGCCCCGTGTGGGTGTGCAACTGGCCGAACGCGACCGAGAGCGAGCTCTTTTATTGGGCGTTCAACGAGGCCGGTTATCAGAACGCGTGGGACATCGAGGTCGCGGCCGAGTCGCACGGCTATTGGGACTCCAACTGGGGCAACAACTTTTACGGCCGCTTCGAGCCGCGCATGAGCTGTAATTGAGCCCTGCGCCGGCGCTCGCCGAGCCGGGATGAGGCGCAAAAGGAGTAGATAAGGCGCCTCGCTTCGAACTA
>CAYTJL010000231.1:297-15691 GCA_964437785.1 uncultured Polyangiaceae bacterium | reverse complement strand
TCTGGATCGCGGCCTATCGTTACAAGGACAAGCCGTATCAGTTCCTCGTCAACGGTCAGACGGGTGAGGTGGTGGGCAAGGCGCCTTGGTCGTTCTGGAAGATCTTCCTCTTCGTGCTCGCCATCCTCACCGTCATCGGCGTCGGCGTCGGCGTCTATCTTTATTATCAAGACGACGCGCCGCCGCCCAAGAAGCCTGTCCCCGCCCAATCGCAGCCCGCGCCGAGGCCCGCTCCCAGACCTGCCCCCGCCCCCAAGCGATAACCACTCTCCCCAAACCCGAGATCCATGTCCCAAAAACCTCGTCTTCGTTTCGCCCCTTCGCCCACGGGGTATCTCCACATCGGCGGTGTGCGCACCGCGCTCTTCAACTGGCTTTGGGCGCGCAAGACGGGCGGGTCCTTCATCCTCCGCATCGAGGACACCGACCAAGCGCGCAGCACGCCCGAGAACGAGGCCATCATCCTGCGCGACATGCGTTGGCTCGGGCTCACGTGGGACGAGGGGCCGGGCGCGGGCGGCGATCACGGCCCGTATCGGCAGATGGAGCGGCTGCCGCTCTACCGCGAATTCGCCGAGAAGCTCATCGCAAAGGGCGCGGCGTACCGCTGCACCTGCACCAAAGAGGTGCTCGACGAGGCGCGCAAGGCGGTCAAGGCGCGCGACCCCAAGGCGGAGTTCCGTTATCCGGGCACGTGCCGCGACAACACCGGACCCGCGCCGGACAAGCCTTGGGTGCTGCGCATGAAGGCGCCCTCGTCGGGGGCGGTCACCTATCATGACCTCGTGTTCGGCGAGGTGACGACGCCCAACAGCACGCAGCAAGATCAGGTGCTCATGCGGGCCGACGGGGTGCCGCTCTACAACTTCGGCGCGGTCGTCGACGACGTCACGATGGGCATCACGCTGGTCGCGCGCGGGCGCGACCACATGATCAACACGCCGGTTCAAATCCTCCTCTACGAGGCGCTCGGCTACAAGGCCCCTCCGTTCGCGCACCTGCCCATGATGCTCGGCGCCGACGGCCAAAAGCTCTCCAAGCGGCACGGGGCGGTCGCGGTGGGGGAGTATCGGGACAAGGGGTATCCTCCGTCGGGCCTCCTCAATTACTTGGTGCGGTTCGGCTGGTCGTACGGGGATGAGGAGATCTTCTCGATTCAGGATCTCATCCAGAAGTTCGACTGGGAGCGGTGCGGCACGGCCGACGGCAAATACGACATCAAGAAGTTCTCGGCCATCACGTTCGAGCACATGAAGCAGGCGGGGCTCACGACGGACGAGGCGTACACCGAAGGTGTGATGGAGTTCCTCGCGGCGCGCGGCCTCAGCGGCGCGGACAAGGCCGTCGTGGCGCGCGCGCTGCCGCTCATCCGGCCTCGGGCGCAGACGTACGCGGACGCGGCGGACGCGCTCGATTACGTGTTTCGTGACGAGCCTGTGTACGACGCGAAGGCCGTCGCCAAGTTCCTCGTGCCGGGCAAGGTGGAGCTCCTGCGCGGGCTCGAAGAGCGTATCGTGTCGGCGCCCACGTTCGAAAAAGAGCCGCTCGAAGCGCACGTGGCGGCGTGGCTCGCGGAGCGTGGGGTCGAGATCAAAGAGGTGGCGCAGGCGGCGCGCGTGGCGATCACGGGCCGTTCGGCGTCGCCTGGGCTCTTCGAGGTGATGGAGCTGCTCGGCCGCGACAAGGTCGCGGCGAGGCTCAAGGCCGGCGCGGCCATGGCGGAGGCACAGGCGGGGAAGGCGAGCGCGTGAGCGGCGGCCCGCACGGCATCGAACCGCCGTCGCTCGGTCAAACAGCGCTCGTCGCGTTGTTCCCGGCGGCGGCGTATCTGGTGATGGCGCCTGTGCTCTGGCTCTTTTTCCGTCGCACCTGGCGCGAGCTCGACGTGGCCGCGCACGAGCACCAGAAGAAGACGCTCGCCGAGGGCAAGCAGAGCTATAAGCCTGCTGTCCTTTTCGTGATCACGGCGTTCGTGCTCACGGTGCAGGAGTATTACGGCGGGAGGGGCTTTTACGAGGAGCACATCAAGCCGGCGCTGCGGGACGCGGAGCTGACGGCCCTCCTCGACCCTTCGTCGTGGGGGCGGCTCGTGTCCGTCCGTAAATACAACGAGCTTTACAGCTATGGTTGGTGGGCGTTCAACCGCTGCTTCGGCTACGTGGTGGTGCCGATGGTGGCGTGGAAGATCATCTTCCGCAAAGACAGCCTGCTCGACATGGGGCTTCGGACCAAGGGGTTCTTCAAGCACGCGTGGATCTACGGGTTGTGCCTCGTCGTGGTGCTGCCTGCGGTGTGGATCGTCTCGCGGTCGCCCGAGTTCGTGAACTATTATCCGTTTTACAAGCTGGCCTCGCGATCGTACTTCGATCTCTTGTGTTGGGAGCTCATGTACTTTGCGCAGTTCTTCGCGCTCGAGCTCTTCTTTCGGGGGTTCTGGCTGTCGGGGTTGCGGAGCACGCTCGGGTCGGGCGCGATCTTCGCCATGTGCGTGCCCTATTGCATGATCCATTATGGCAAGCCCTATTTGGAGGCGGCGGGCGCCGTGGTGGCCGGCGTCGCCCTCGGCTCGCTCGCGATGCGGACGAGGAGCATTTACGCGGGGTTTCTGGTGCACGTGACGGTGGCGCTGTCGATGGATGTGCTGGCGCTCGCGCACCGAGGGGTGCTGCCGAAGACGTTCTTCGCGCCGTGAGGGGTGATATCAAGGCAGCAGGATGCGGCCCGGCGCCTCTTGGGTGCCAGTCTGCGTGTGGCACTCGTTGCACGAGCCGTTCATCTGCGGACGGGCCATCGCGCGCTCGCGCCCCTCGAAGATCACTTTGGCGGTGTAGGGGAAGACGAATTCCAGCTCCTCGTCCTCATAAACGAAGTTCCCTGCCTCGTTGACCTCGACGGTGACGACCTTGCCCTCCGCGTCGGTGACCACCACCTTGGCGCCTTTGGCGGCGTCCGAGCGGCAGTCGTCGGGCTCGTGCGCGGTCTTGAAGACCGTCCCGGAGAGCGTAAAGAGAGGAGCGTCCCCGCCTTGCTCGGTGTTCACCTGCTCATGGCACGTGTTGCACACCCGGCCTGGGCTCATGTCCTCTCCCTCTTGCTGCTCCATGGGGAGCTGCTCACCGCTGCACGTGGCCGCGGTCGCGTACGGGTCGATCGCCGAATCGCCGCACGAGGCGGCCTTGTAACCCCCGTCGATCCACGCTTGAAAGAGCGTAATCGCCTCTTCAGGGACGGTGGGCCCGTCGCTCGGGGGCATCGGCTTGTTGGTCGCGCGCATGCGGATCACACACCGCTCCGCCTCGGACGTGGACGGGTCGATGGCCGAAGGGGCCTTGAGCTGATCGAGCGTGACGAGCGAATTTTCGGCCTCGTCATGGAGCGTCGTCCCATGGCACGACCAGCAGTGTCGCTGGAGCAGCGCGAGGACGTCACACATGGCGTCGGGCGGCGCCGGCGTGCCCGCGCCCGCGCCGCCCGCGCCCAACGCTCCTTCGCACGCCGCTCCCGCGGTCGCCGTCGCCGCCGAAGCGGCCAGGATCCAGAGCCATCGTCGCATCATCATGTCCTCCGAGGAGGTCAGTTGACCGGGACGAGGAGGAGCGCCGCGTCGTCGTTGGCAGGGGCGCTGACGCCCTTGATGCCGCTCAACGCGAGGTAGCTCTTCGAGGGCGACAGCGCCACGCCCCAAAGGAAGTCGGTCGGACCGCCGAGGTCGAACAGCTTGACGCCCGTCGGAGAGAACGTCACGTCGGGTTGGCCGTTGGGCGTCAAGATGCCAATCGCGCCATCCACGTTGTTGGCCGAGGGCCGGCCCCCGCCCGCCAGCACGACGCGGTTGTCAGGGAGGGTGAGCACGTAGCGCGATTGATCGTTGAAGCCCGCGACGTCGATGCGCGCGACGCCGTTCGTCCCATACGTCGAGTCGAGGGTGCCGTTCGGGAGGAAGCGGAGAGAGGTCCAGTCGAGCGACTCGGTCATGGCGTTCGCGCGGCCATAGCCGGTCGTGACGAATTTGGTGCCTTGGAACGCGACGGCGTACGCCTCGGTCTGCGCGGGCAGGACGACCGCGCTGAAGATCCCGCCGGTCCCAAACGTGGTGTCGAGCACACCGCTGCTGTTCACTTTGTAGAGCACGGGGGCGCCGACGCCCGCGACATCCATGTACCCCGCGCCGACGAGGCTCCCGTCCGGGAGGAGCGAGAGGGACCGCGCGCTCGCGTTCGCGTTGTTGATGTCGATAAGGACCTTGCCGCCCGTGCCAAAGGAGGTGTCGGCGGCGCCGTCTTGGAGCAGGCGGACCATGACAAAGTCGGTGTCCGTCCCGCCGGGCCGCACCTGACCGCCAGAGAAGACGATCTTGTCGTCGGGCTGCACGACGAGATGCCAAACGCTGTCCGCGAGGAAGCTGTTGCCGACCAAGACCCCGGTGCTCAGATCGTGAATCGCGACGCCGTTCGTCCCAAAGCTCGTATCGAGCGTTCCATCGGCGTTGAGCCGCAGCACGGCGACGTCGCGATCGCGCGGGTCCGCGGCGCCGACGTGATCGACCGTCGCCGCGACGACGATCTTCCCGGTCGATTGGAAGCCGATCGCGCGCGCGACCTCGCCGTTCGCGCCGGGCGTGACGTTCATGGTGAAGACCCCGCTCGTCCCAAAGGTCGTGTCGAGCACGCCCGCGGGCGAGAACTTGGCGACGATCGTCGAGAAGTCCGTCATGGTGTCGATGCCGGGGGCCGAGACGCCGACGGTGAAGATGTCGCCTTGCGCGCCGAAGGCCACGTTGAAGAAGCGGTCATGACCGTTCGCGGAGACAGCGGTGATGATCGGGGCGGTGGTGGCGCACACGGCGCCTACGCAGAGGCCGCTCTTGCAATCGGTGTTGGCGGCGCACACCGCGCCGACCTCACACGCGGCGCACATCGCACCTCCGCAATCGACGTCCGTCTCGCCGCCGTTCTTGACGCCGTCGGCGCACGTCGGCGACACGCACGCTCCGCCCGCGCAGATGGATCCGGGCTGGCAGTGTTGGTCCGCGACGCACGCGACGCACGCGCCCGCGCCGTCACACCGGCTGCCGGCGCCCTCGGCGCACGCGGCGCCGGCGCTCGCCGGATCGTGGGTGAGCGCGCCGTTCACGCAGACGTCCACCGTACACTGCTTGTGATCATCGGCGATGTCGGCGTCGTCGTTCATGGTCGTCGCGGCGCCGTTGCCGTCGCACACAGCCACCTTGCAATCGCCGTCGTCTTGGGCGGCGAGCGGCGTCCCGTGAGGGGCGTTGAGCGTCCCGCACGTGTGATTGAAGCAGAGTCGCTGGACACACTCGTTGCCGGGATCGGGGCAGTCGTTCGGCGATGAGCACTCGTTGACGCTCCCGGAGGAGCTGGAGGAAGAGCTCGCGCCGCCGCCGGCCCCGCCGCTCCCTCCTTCGCCACATCCGCCGGTGAAGGCAGCCGCGAGGAGGGTGCTGGAGACGATGCCGAGGAGGAGGAGAGATGTGCTGTTGGCGCCGGGCGTTCGTTTCATGGTGGGTTGATCCTGATGGCCTGAGGGAGGGGATACGGGGCTTTGCTGGAACGTCATGCAGGCTGGTTGAGGCTTTAAATGAAAATGAAAATGAAAAACATTTTCAACAAAAAGAGCTATTGTGCCCCGGTGCCAAAGTCAAACAAAAAAACTGAGCGCCCCGCCAACCCCTAAGAATGTAGGGTTTTTACGACGTGGATGCGCCGCGGGCGCACCGGCGCCTCGAGGCCGCCGGTCCCAAGCGACCGCGAACGAAGGTGCGTTGAAGCTGTGGTGTGGCGGTCAGCGGACCGGGCAGGTGCCTTGTGGCTTTACGCCCTCGACGTCGTAGGCGCTCACCATATCTGCCTTTTGGGGATCGACCTTGAGCGTGAGCAGGAGATCGCCCCCGCGCTCACACGAGAGCTCGAGCTTCTTCTTCTCCCACGTCACCAAGAGCCCTTTGACCGTACAAGCGCCGTGCGCCGCGCGTTGGGCCTCGAAGAGCTTCCGCGCCTGGTCGCGCGGCTTGCCCGCGCTCGCGAGATGCTTCTTATAAACACCCTCGTCCCACTTCTTGATGAGCCCCGCGACGCGCTCCCCCACCTTGCGCAGCTCGGGCGGCACCGGCAGGTCGCGCGACGTGCCGCCGAAGCCGTCGATGAGGCCGTCGCTCCCCAACCCGACGATCATCTCGAACGATCCTCGCTCGCAATCCACCTTGAAGAGGACGCGCGTGGGGCTCTCCACCCGGATCGGCGAATAACCTTTGCACGTGCCGTGGAGCGCCCGATACCCTTCGAGCTCCTGCTTCTCCTCGGTCATGAGCGCCATCCGGCCGGCGGTGAGCATGGATTTATACGTCGCCTCGTCCCAATGATTCTGCACGTCGAGGAGCTTCTTCATCACCGGGGCGAACGCGGGAGAGGGCTTTGGCGTCCGCTTCGAGAGACCACCTGTCTTTTGGAGCTCGGCCAAGAGCCGCACCCCGACGTCGAGGTTCACCCGGTTGACGTTGCTCAACGCGATGACGCCGACCCCCTGCTCGGGCAGGAAGGACACGTGGGTGCTGTAGCCCTCGGTGCCGCCGTCGTGCCCAATCCTCTCGTCATGCTCACACGTCTGCTCGGCGCCCCATCCGTATCCATAGCGGTGCGCCTCGGCCTTGACGAGGCTCTCCCCCTCGCGGGGCGCGTCCACGAGGTGAACCGACAAGGATGACCAAAGCGCGCTCTTGTGCCCTTCTCGCACGCTGCTCCGGCGGAGAGGCCCGTTGTCGGGCGCGTTGCGCGGCGGGTAGGCGGCGAGCTGGAAGGCGAGGTAGCGCGCCATGTCGCGCACCGAGGAGTAGAGCCCTCCGGCGCCCTCATACGCGCCGATCAACCAGTGCTCCACGGCTTTGGGCTTGCCGTCAGGCCCTTTGGTGTACGCCGTGGCGAGGCGCCCGGCGGGGACGCTCGCGCGATCCCACACGGTGGAGGCCATCCCCAAGGGCGTGAGCACGCGTTGGTTCACGAGATCGCGATAAGGCACGTGCGCCGCGCGGCTCGCGACGACGCCGAGGAGGCCAAACCCGAGGTTCGAATATTGGAATCGGGTCCCAGGGGGGTTGTCGAGCCGGACGCCCGCGAGCTCCTTCAAGTAGTCCGCCTCGGTCGGCGCGCGCTCCGTTTGGAAGAGCAGCTTGCTCGCGTCGCGCGGCAGGCCCGACGTGTGCGTGAGGAGCTGGCGAATCGTGAGATGCGGTGTGTCGCGCGTGGGATAAACCAGGCCGCTCGCCTCCGGGACCCACCGCGCGAGCGGGTCGTCGAGCGACAACGCTCCTTGGTCGCGGAGCGAGAGGACGGCCGCCGCGGTGAACGATTTGGTGATCGACCCGATGCGATACACCGTGTCGGCGTCGGGCTTGCGCCCGGACTCGAGGTCGGCGGCGCCAAAGCCCTTTTCGTACGCGAGCTCGCCGTCGATGACGACGCCGATCGCGAGGCTCGGCAAGCCGAGCTTCTTGAGCTCGTCCTCGGCGATCGCGTCGAGCTTGGAGAATGCAGAGGCGAGCTTCTTCCGGCGATCGGGGTCTTGGAAGGCGTATTCAGGATCGGTGTCGGCGAACGCTTGACCGAGGAGACCCGGAGGATCGGCGGGGCGCTCGGGGGTTGAGGCGAGGGGCGGCGCGGAAGGGAGCGCGGGCTGCGGCCCCGCGTCGGCAGCGCCGCACCCCGCGAGCGCGAGCAGGAGAACACCGGACAAACACGTCGACGGGTGAAGCCTCATGGCCCGCGAGGGTACACGAGCCTTGAAAAAAACCTATGGCATTTGTCCCATCAGCCCCGCACGAACGACCCGTGGAACCCGAGCGGGATAGGCACGTTGACCTCGGCCCACGCGACGCGATCGAGCGTCGTCGCGTCGAGCACCGCGAGCGCGGATCGCGGCTCGTCGACGTGGCTCCCCACCGCGAGGATCACCCCGCGATCGGCGGACGAAGCGCCCGGCTCGGCCACGAACACAGGCTCTCCAAACACGAAGTTTGCCTCCGAGAACCGCGTGACACGGCCGTTGTTCACCTCGACACGCACGATCGCCGAGCGCCGCCCGACGTCCTCGGCGCCCCACACCACATCATAGCTCTGCCCAGAGCAGCGTTTGTAGCTCACCTGAGGGAACTCGAAGCCTACGTCGCCGAGCGGCTCCACGCGCGCCTCCTCACGGCCCTTCGTCATCACGATGCGCGTCGGCTTGGCGCGCAGATCCGGCGGGCCCGCCTCGGCGAGCGCGCGCGTCGAGAACCGCTCGACGATGCTCGCGTCGTCATACGCGAGCACGTCGAGCACCGTCTCGTCGCCCCGCTCGAACATGTTGATGGTGTGAAACACGAACATCGGAGGCGCGGTGTGCCGCCGCGTCGCCCCGCCGCCCCGCGAGAGGAGCGTGAGCACGGTGCCGCGCTCGGGCCGCCACCGGAAGTGATCACGAAAGCCCTTGTCGGACCAGAGGAGCCGAATCGGCGAGACGTGCCAAGGATGCTCGATGAGCGCGACGTGCTCGCCCGTGAGCCCAAAGGAGTGGACATAAGGCACCTCGGAGCGGGGGAGACGCGCGATGATCTCGCGCTTCATCGACGAGAACGGGTGCTCGTACACCACCAGCGCGGCGCGCGCGGACAGATCGCTCGCCACGTTGACGACCTTCCCACGGCTGAAATCCGCGTGCGGGTGCGCGATCATGAAGAGCCCGTCGCCGAGATCGTCCTCGTACCTCACGTGCCCGCGCGATCGCAGCGTGTCACGGTCGATCTCGTGTTGAACGTTGGTCTCGGTGAGCGCCACGAGCCGATCGCCGAACGCCAAACAATTGACGTTGGTGTTGTCGTTGGGCGGCGGGATCGGCTGAAAGAGCCGACGGAAGAAGCCCCGGTGCATCGAGGTGCCAAAGTGCGGGTGATCGTCGAAGCCGTCGTCGATGCGCCGCTTGCTCACGCTCTCCAACGCCTGTTGGCGGAAGCGAACGCCGCTTTGCCCGAGGCGAAAGGAGTAGATGAGCCCGAGCCCGTCGAACCAGTGATCGGCCCGCCAAGACCCTTGTTGAAACAAGGCGGGCGCGGTGCGGACGAGATCTCCTCGCAGCCACTCGGGGAGCGCGCCGCGGAGCGCGACCTCGGCGTCTCGTCGATCAACGGCGCTGCGGAAGACAGGTTGATGATGAAGGGCGGTTTCCATGGGAGAGAGCCTAGGTCCCAGGGGCGCGCGGTTCTTGACCTTACGCGCCGGTGTTTTGTCCCGCGGCGCCTTGGTGTACGCTCACGGCCGTGCTCCCCTCGACGAGCCTGCGCGCCATGCTGGAAGGGATGCGCGCGTGCGGCGTGGCCGAGGAGGCGGTGATCGCAGAGAGCGGGCTCGATCGCGCCGCGCTCGATCGCCCGGACGGCGCCTTCCCGCCCGCCTCGTTCGCGGCCTTGTGGCGCGCCGGCTTCGCGATCGCAGGGCGCGAGACCTTCGCCCTCGAGGTCGGGCTCGCGGTGCCGTACGGCGCGTTCGGCGCGATTGACTATCTGGCGGGGACGTCCGACACGGTGGCCTCTGCGTTCGAGTCGCTCGCTTCGTATCTGCGCGCGGTGGCCCCCGGGATCCGTTTGGAGATCGATCAAGGCAGCTCCATCGTCGCGGTGCGCCTCCTCAACATGCCAGTTCAAGGGGTCTCGCTCCCTCCCGAGGCGCTCTTCGTGAGCGACGTCTTCACGCTCGGCGTGTTCCTCACGCGCTTTCGGGTCAGGACCGAAGGTGGCTTTGAGGCGACCCTCGATGTGGCCGGCCCCCCGCCGCGCGCGCCGGAGGCGTTCTGTCGTGTGGCCGCGACGGCGATCCACTTCGACCAGAGGACATCGGCGCTGAACCTCCCTCATGCGGTGTGGAAGCGGCGCCTCGCGGGCGCGGACCCTCGCCTCCACGAGACGCTCCGGGCCCTCTCTGCTTCACTCGATCTCGGTGACGCGACCGGCGAGCTGGAGCGTGCCATTCGCCTGCGGCTCCGCAGCTCGCTCGCCCAAGGCGACGTGGACGCGGCGTCGATGGCGCGCGCGCTCGGCCTCTCCGAGCGCACGCTCCAACGCAGGCTCGGGGCCGAGGGGCGGACGTTTCAAGCGATCGTGGATGACTTTCGGCACGACGAGGCGCTCGCGCTGCTCCGCGATCCCAAGCTCGCGCTCGCCGAGATCGCGGCGCGGTTGGGCTTCTCCGAGCAGAGCTCGTTCAACCGGGCCTTCAAACGATGGACGGGCAAGGCCCCTCGGGCGCTCCGGGGAGCGAGCCCGCGCACGGGCTCGGGATAGCGCCATCCCCATGCCGCCGGAGGGGGTTGTGCCCCCTCGGCCCCGCGGCTAGATGGCAAGGCTAAGCACCCAGAGATTTCCCATGACCCTCTCCCTCGTCGATCTCAAAAAACGCGCCTCCGAGATCACCCCGCTCAAGCCCGCGGTCGACCCTGCGGCCTTGATGCACAAACAATTCTTGGAGGCCCCCGACTGGCGGAGGATCCCGGCCTACGCCCACGTGAGCGACGAGGAGTTCCTCGATCACAAGTGGCAGTCGAAGAACTCCATCACGAGGCCCGACAAGCTCCTCAAGGCGCTGCAAGAGCTCGTCTCTCAAGACTTCATCAACGACGCGACCGCCGGCTTCGGCCGCGCGCCCATGAGCGTCCGCGTCTCGCCCTACCTGCTCTCGCTCATCGACTGGAGCGACCCGTATGGCGATCCGCTCCGCATCCAATTCATCCCGCTCGCGTCGCGCTTCTTGAACGATCACCCCAAGCTCGGCCTCGACTCGCTCCACGAGCGCGCGGACGCGCCCGTCCCCGGGCTCACCCACCGCTACGTCGATAAAGCCCTCTTTTTGCCGCTCGACACGTGCCCCGTCTACTGTCGCTTCTGCACGCGCAGCTACGCGGTCGGCGTCGACACCGACGAGGTCGAGAAGACCCACTTCAAGGTCGACGAGGAGCGCTGGGCCCAGGCCTTCGCGTACATCGCGTCGAGGCCCGAGCTCGAGGACATCGTCGTGTCCGGCGGCGACGCGTACAACCTCCGCCCCGAGCAGCTCCTCCACATCGGCGAGACCTTGCTCGGCATGGACAACATCCGCCGCATCCGCCTCGCCACCAAGGGCCCCGCGGTCATGCCGCAGAAGATCCTCACCGATCACGAGTGGTGCGACGCCGTGACGCGCGTCGTGGACCTCGGGCGGAGGCTCCACAAAGAGGTCGTGCTGCACACGCACTTCAACCACCCGAACGAGATCACCGGCATCACGCGCGACGCGCTCATCAAGCTCTTCGAGCGCGGCGTGACCGTGCGAAACCAATCGGTGCTCATCCGCGGCGTGAACGACGACAAGCGCGTGATGCAGCTCCTCGTCAAGCGCCTCGGCCACCTGCAGGTGCACCCGTACTACGTCTACGTCCACGACCTCGTGAAGGGCGCCGAGGACCTCCGCACCACGCTCGGCGCAGCGCTCGACGTCGAGAAGTTCATCCGCGGATCCACGGCCGGCTTCAACACCCCGACCTTCGTCGTGGACGCGCCCGGCGGCGGCGGCAAGCGCGACGCGCACTCGTTCGAGTACTACGACCGCACGACCGGCGTGAGCGTGTTCGTCGCGCCGAGCGTCAAGCCCGGCCAGCGTTACGTGTACTTCGATCCGATCGATCGGCTGCCGCCCGAGGGCCGCGCGCGTTGGGCCGATCCGAACGAGCACCAAAAAATGATCGACGAGGCCATCGCCCGCTCGATGGAGCTCGGCGGCGGGCGAGGGTGAGGCCCGCTCATGGCGAGCACGAGCGCGAGCGATCGAGGCGCGAAGAAGAAGGTTAAAAAGGCCTCCGCCAAGGCCGCGAAGGCGCGCCCCTCGGCCGCGTCCAAGGCCCCTTCGTCGAGCAAGAAGATCAAGGCGAAGATCGATCCCAAGCGATCGTCGCCGCCGTCGGCGAAGATCCCCTCGTCGCCGCCGTCGGCGAAGATCCCTTCGTCTCCGCCGTCGGCCAAGGTCCCCTCGTCACCGCCCTCCAAGATCCCTTCGCCGCCGCTCTCCGCGAAGAGCGCCGCTCCTCCTCCCGCGCCCAAGCGACCTTCGTCGCCGCCCGCGAAGATCGCGTCGAGCGCGCTGCCCGCGCAGCGCACCGTGCCGCCCGCGCGACCGAGCGCGCCGATCGCCGCGCCGCCCCCTTCGCGCGCGTCGATCCCCGAGCCTCCGCCGTCGATGCCCGCGCCTCCGCCGTCGATCCGCGCGCTCGATAAACCCCCCGCGGCGCCCTTCACCGGCCCGCCGCGTCCCGAGGGCACGAAGAAGCGCGGCCGGCCAAAAGGCCCGTTCACGCAGCACCGCAGGCTCGACGCGCTCCGCGCCCTCCTCCAGCGCCACCCCAAGGGTCTCAGCATCTACGATCTCGCGCGCGAGCTCGGCGTCACGCCGCGATCGATGCGCCGCTACCTCGCCGAGGTGCGCCGCGAGATCGAGCTCGTCTCCGCGACCGAGAAGCGCGGCGGCCCGAGGCTCTGGCGCCTCGCGCCCAACGAGGTGCCGCGCAAGATCGAGATCCGCAGGACGCAGGCGTACGCGCTCCTCGCCGCGCGCCGCCTGTTCGAGCCGATGAAGGGCTCCACGCTCTACGAGGAGATCAACCTCGTCGCGCAGAAGCTCTTCGCGGTCGCGCAGCGGCCGGGCCGCGGGCCCAACGCGGGCGTCGCGGACGCGCGCCTCGAAGACCGCTTCTTGTACCTGCCGTTCGCGCCCAAGGACTACGCCGCGCACACCGACGAGCTCGACGACCTCTTCCAAGCCGTCGCCGATCTGCGCCCGATCCGCTGCAAATACAGGCGCGCGCGCGGCAGCCAAGAAGACAAGATCACCATCTATCCGTACGCGATGGTGCTCTACAAAGACGCCATCTATTGCGTCGGTCACCACGTGCAAAAGAACGAGACGCGCACGTTCTTGCTCGACCGCATGCGCGACACCGAGTGCGCCGTCACCGAGCGCTTCGACCTGCCCGAGAACTTCCGCGTCGACGACTACTTTCAAGGCCAGTTCGGCATCTTCCGCGGCGACTCCCTGCGCGAGGTCGTGATCGACTTCGATC
The DNA here is from genome assembly GCA_964437785.1 of uncultured Polyangiaceae bacterium. Lineage (GTDB taxonomy): Bacteria > Myxococcota_A > Polyangia > Polyangiales > Polyangiaceae > CAYTJL01. The sequence continues at coordinate 2,560 of CAYTJL010000231.1, read as the reverse complement.
CCCGCGTCGCGGAGTACGTGAGGACCCGCCTCGTGCACCCGTCCCAACAGCTCGAAGACCTCCCCTCCGGGCAAACGCGCATGACCATGACCATCGGCGACACGACCGAGCTCGCCACGTGGATCCTCGGCTTCGGCGAGACCGCGCGTGTCATCTCACCCCCCGATCTTGTCGAGCGCGTTACAAAAGAGCTTCGAGGGGCGCTCGCTCATTACGAGGTGGACGGTCGCGCGAACGAGCAGAACGGAAGAAACGAGAGGAACGACGGGAACGGAGAATCCCCGAGGAGCCGTCGCGACGGGTCAGCGCAACGAGACGAGGGCGCACCGGTCGAAGCCTCTTGAGCGCGCCTGAAGGTCCGTGAGACTCTAGGGCACGCTTGTCCTGTTGCGTCTTCGCGCACGGGTTTTCTTTCGACCAGGAGCACAGCCCGCGATGGCCTTGCACGTACCTCGCCCGGTCTCCGCTTCCACCTTCGCGCTCGCCGCGTTCGCCACGATCGCCGCGCTCGCCTCGCCCCGCGCAGCGATCGCAGCGGAGCCTGCTGCGTGCCTAAACTCCGATCCCACGCAGTGGCCCGAGCCGTCGAAGCCGTACTTCATGATCGCCTTCGACACCTCGGGCTCGATGGATCAAAACGTGGTCCCCTCCACGGGCAACACATGCACGTTCGGATCGACCGGCTTCAAGCGCATCGATCACGCGCGCTGCGCGCTCCGCAAGACGGTCCAAGCCTTCTCGGGGCAGGTCCACTTCGGCCTCACGACGTTCAACACGTTCATGGCCGGCTGCAACGCGGGCACTTGCTACAACCCGCCGTGGGTGTTCGGTCCCCCGCAGACGGGGTGCGGCGCGCGCTTCGTGCCGGGCGATCAGAACGCGGGCTGCGCGATCGAGCCGGACCCCACGCAACCTTTCTCGGCCGATCGGCGAGGCGGAAACATCCTCGTGCCCATGCAGGCGCACGACTATTGGAACTCGCCTCCGCAGGCGAGCAACGTCGCGCAGATGCTCTCGTACGTCGACAACGACTGCACGGGCAACATCGAGCTCTACGCCGGCGGCGGCACCTCCTCGAACGGCATCCTGCGCGATCTGTTCCGGTACTTCTCGGGCTCGTGGACGAGCACCGACGGCACGCGCACGTACACGACACCGCTCGGCACCGCGGCGCAGGGTGAGCGCTCGTGCCGCTCCGTGAACATCATCTTCATGACCGACGGCGACGAGGACTGCGACCTCGAGGTCGTCAACGGCAAGACCGCGGCCGAGGACGCCGCCGAGAAGCTCCTCGCAGGCTTCACGCTGCCGGGCGACAGCATCCAGTGGAAGATCAAGACCTACGTGATCCGCTTCGCCGGCGGCACGCAGGCGACGACGGACAAGATCGCGGCGGCGGGCGGCACGGGCACCTCGCTCTTCGCGGCCAACGAGGTCGATCTCTCGAAGGCGTTCTCGCAGATCATCAGCAGCGTCATCAAGCCCGAGACGTGCGACAACCTCGACAACAACTGCAACGGCTGCACCGACGAGGGCTTCAAGCACTACTGCAACACGAACCCCGTCTGTTGCGCGTGGGCCGATGACGCGACCCGCGCCGCGTGCGTCACCACGTACCAGGGCACCATCACCGCGGCGAACCCGCAGGGCGATCTCACGAAGCTCCCGTGCGCGACGTCGGTGCAGGCGACCGACCCCAAATATTGGGTCTGCGTGAACCCCGCGGACGTGTGCGACGAGACCGACAACAACTGCGACGGCACCGCCGACGAGAACCAGCTCAAGTGCGGCAGCCCCGCGCACTGTCCCTCGGCCGAGATTTGCGACGGCATCGACAACAACTGCAACGGCGCCATCGACGAGGGCTGCCCCACGCCGTGCATCCCGTCCGCCGAGGTCTGCGACGGCTGCGACAACGACTGCGACGGCGTGGCGGACAACGGCATCGCCGCGATCCCCTGCGGCCTCATCGGCCCCGGCGAGCCCGCGAACTGCGCGGGCGTGCTCGCGTGCAACCCGCCGCAGGCCGTGCCGGTGGGCGGGTGCGCCGCGGGCGGCGGGTTCCAAGCCTGCTCCGCGATGCCGCAGACCAGTTGCGCATGACGGCCCGTGGCTACCACCGCGTGCTCAAGGTCGCCCGGACCCTGGCCGACCTCGACGGGGATGCCCGCGTCGGCCGCGCGCATCTGGCCGAGGCGCTGTCGTACCGGGGCCCGACCGACGGGGCGGGAGGATGAGGATGCCGGTTGCCCGAGTGCAAAAT
>CAYTJL010000231.1:0-287 GCA_964437785.1 uncultured Polyangiaceae bacterium | reverse complement strand
GCCGCCGGCCGTGCCGGGGGGCGGGTGCGCGGCGGGGTGCGGGTTCCAAGCCTGCTCCGCGCTGCCGCCGCCGGAGCTCTGCGACTTCCACGACAACGACTGCGACGGCATCATCGACGACAGCGTCCCGTCGGTCCCCTGCGTGCCCAACGGCACGCCGCCCGGCCTCAATTACGGCCCGAACAGCCAGTGCAAGATGGGCCAGACGCAGTGCTCGAACGGCGTCACCCTCTGCGTCGGCTTCGTCGGACCGTCGACCGAGATCTGCGACGGCATCGACAACAACT
>CAYTJL010000230.1:2038-15811 GCA_964437785.1 uncultured Polyangiaceae bacterium | reverse complement strand
GGCTGCCCCTGCGAGGTAGAGGGCGAGCAGCTCGTGTGCGGCGAGGTCACGAGCGAGGTCGCAGGACAGCTCGTGTGCGGCATGGGATATTCGGTCTGCTCCGAAGGCGTCTGGGGCGCGTGCATCCTCAACAACACCATCACGCTCGCGCCCAAAGCCCCGAGCCCGGGCCCCGGCTATGGCGCCGCGTCGCTCGGGAGCGCCTCGGCGTGCGCACAAAACCCCTGCGACCCGTATTGCATGCAGTTCCCGGACACCCCAACAGGCCTCACCAACGACGCCGGGATCATCGAGACCGACGGCGGCCTCTCGCTCCCCGGCGCCACGAACAACAATGGAGGCCAGGCAGGTTGCACGGGCGGCGTCACCGCGGGCTGCGCCCACTCTATCTGCGCCCAAGGCACGAAGCTCACCGTGGGATGCGACAACACCCAAGGACAGCCCGCGCTCAACTGCGTCAAAGCCATCTGCCAAACCAAACCCTCCTGCTGCTCGGGCACATGGGACGCCTCGTGCGTCGCCGCCGTCACCACGACGTGCCAGCTCTCGTGCGGCAGCCTCAACGGCGCGTGCGTGCTCTGCTACAAAGACTCCATCGATCACGACGGCGACGGCTACTCGTGGGCGAACGGCGATTGCAAAGACTGCGACCCGAACGTGAGCCCGGGCGCGCACGACTTTCCGGGCAACGGCGTCGACGAAGACTGCTCCGGCGCCCCGGACGACGAGGTGAAAGAGTGCGACAATAACCTCGCGCTCTCCTCCAACACAGCCATGGACTACGCGCGCGCGATCGGCCTCTGCCGCACGACCACCGCAGGCGCGATGGGCGCCAACAAGACCTGGGGGGTCATCGCGGCGAAGCTCGTCCAAGCCGACGCGACCTCCACGCCGCACTCCCTGAGCTACGGAATCCTCGGCGCCTTCGGCCCCAACAACGTGCCTTGGGAGGGCAAGAAGATGGCGGCCTTCTCCTCGGGCACCGCGCGCGCGCCCTCGGACCCAGGGTGGGTGAACCCCAACGGCCAGTCGGGGAGCTACAACCAAAACAAAGCGTGCGCGTACCCGCCCGGCTTCCCCAAAAACAAACAAGGGTGCCCTTCGAGCGCAGGACAAGCGTACGACTCCACCGGCCTCCTCTTGCAGATCCGCGTGCCCACGAACGCGCAGTCGCTCAGCTTCAAATTCGATTTCTTCTCGACCGAATACCCGGAGTGGGTCTGCACGGCCTACAACGACGCGTTCGTCGCGCTCCTCAAGACCGCGGCGCAGCCCCCGAACCCGCCGCAAAACGCGGGCAACATCTCGTTCGATTCGCAGAGCAACCCCGTCAACGTCAACGTCGGCTTCTTTACGCTCACCACCGGTCCCAAGCTCCAAGGCACCGCGATGGACGGCACGTGCAGCGGACAGCCGTGCGGCGGCGCGACGGATTGGCTCCAGACCTCCGCGCCGGTCGTCCCCGGCGAGACCATCACCCTCCACTATTCGATGTGGGACGCGGGCGATCACAAGTGGGACTCCACCGTGCTGATCGATGATTTTCGATGGTCGGTGAGCCCCGCCGCCATCCAAACGCTCCCTCCCCCGCCTCCGCCGGTGGTGACGTACAGCGATGGAACCTTTACGCGAGACTACGATTTGACCGGGGTCTGCCCCGCCGACACCGTGCCCTTCTGGGGGCTTTGGTCGTGGAGCGCCGTCACGCCGGGCAACGCGTACATCGACTTCACCGTGCAGACCGCGGCCACGGCCGCCGAGCTGCCGAATGCGCCCAAAGACAGCTTGCTCTTCTCGGACCCGCCCGGCCCCGCGGCGCTCTCCGGCTCACCGGCCATCGCGAGGACGACGCCGCTCAACACGAGCGCCGGATCCGCGGTCGTCCACGATACCCTGGTGGCCAAAGGCCGCACGCTGAACCTGCCTTTTTTGCGCGTCGTCTCGCACCTCGCGCCCACGTCGGACAAGCTCGCCGCGCCCACGCTGAGCGCGTGGAACCTTCAAATCGACTGCCGGCCACACGATTGACAAAAAGCGAGAGAGCCCGCGAATCGCGGGCTCTCTGCTTTTCGGGCTTTGCTCGGTCGAGCTGGGCGCTCAATCGTCGTTGTGCTTCTTGCCCTTCTTCTTCTTGCCGCCCTTCTTGCCGGCCTTGGCGACCTTGGCGTGCCCGTCGCGGCCCAAGGCGATCTCCAGCTTGTCGCCCTTGATCTTGGCCAGATACGCGGGGACATCCCCCTTGAACTGCACGGTGATCTCCGCGCCGTTCGACGAATTGACCACCTTGACCGACGAGAGGCGCTTATCCTTCTTGGTGAAGTCCGTGCCCGTCGAGAGCGACCGCTTGCCAGGCACCGAGATGGTGAACCCCGCCGCGCCCGAGGCGCCGGTGATCCGCTCGATGGGACCATCCATCTTGATCTTCAACGTGACGGGCTTCGTCACCGTGCCTTGGCCCCACTCCTTGAGCGGAGGACCCTTGGCGTCGTTCGCCGCGTTCGCGCCCGCGGAGGGCCCGGGCTCATCGTCGTTGTCGCCCGCGGGCGGAGCCGCGTTGGGCGTGCCCGACGCGCCGGGCGCGGCGGCCATCGCGCTGCCGCTCGGCGAAGGGCCGGGCGGGACGAGCTCGGTCGTCGACATGGGCGTCGGACCGAAATAAGGCATGTTGGCGACGGGCGTCCCGCTCGGCTGCGCGGTCGCTTCGAGCGCAGGCACGTTGGCCGCCTTCTGATCCGCGGTGGGCGCGCTCTTCGTCATCACGCGCGTCACGCTGTAGAGCGCGATGACCGCGATGAGCCCGAGCACCCCGCCGATGATCGCAGCGCGCTTATTCGAACGCGGCGCCTCCATCTCGTCTCCACCACCACCCTCTTCGTCGTCGCGGACGAGCCGCTTGCCGTCGGCGCGCAGCGCGCCCCCGGGCGGCGGCGCGGTCGTGCGTTTGGGCGCGCTCGACTTCTTGGCCTCGGCGCTCGCCTCACGCTTCTTTTGGATCATCGCCGCGATCGCGCCCATCGCGCCGCGCGCGCGCGCGCCGAGCCCGGCGAGCGCGGGGCCGACGCTGCCCGCGATCTTGTTGCCCGCGGCCTTCGCCTTGGCGCCGAGCCCGTTCACGTCCGACTCGTCGCCTTCGCCCGACTCGGCTTCTTGAGCCTCGCTCGGCTCAGCCTTCTTGGCCTCGCGCGACGCCGCGACGGCGCTGCTCTTGGGCTCCAAAGCCTTCTTCTTCTCAGGCTTGCTCTCGGGCTTTTCGCCCTTGTCGGCCGACGCCTTCTTGGTGTCGAGCGGAGCCTTCTTGTCGTCCGATCCGCCCTCGTAACGGAGCGTGACGACGAGCTGAGGGACGCTGCTCGCAGGATCGATGTCGACCTTCACGTGATCGATGGTGGCCTCGCGGCGCACTCCTTGATCCACGTCCTCGAGCTCGATGGGCCTGCCGACCTTGAGGAATTCGAGGTTCGATCCGACCTCGATTTCACGGGTCGCGGCCTCACGCACGCGGGCCTTCATCGGTGATCCGAGGCCCTCGATGTGGAGGCGCACGCGCGCGCCGCGCGGCACGCTGGCGGGCTCGGCCGAGGGCTCGTCGCCGCCGCCGAGGTCATCGCACATGCCGCGGAGCGCATCCATGGTGGCTTGATCGAGGTCCATGAAACGAAGGCCGAATTCGCCTCCTTTTTGAGCCTCGTTCCGCCACACCACCTCGCCCTCGACGACGAGCTCGGAGCCCATCCCGTCGAAGCGGCACACGAGCTTGTCACCGATGTCCGGCAGATACGCAGTACGAAGGCGCATCCCGTCGGCTGACACATCAACCGATTCGGCCTCGAAGCCGCCGCCTTCGGTCTCGCCGACCGCGACGAGCGCCTCGAAGTGGACCCGCTGCGCGCCCGCGGCGCGGCGTTCTTTGGCCTCCGAGCCGGTCGCGCCGGCCTCTGCCCCTCGAATGCTCATAGCTCTTCCTCCCGGTCCCGAGCCTTGCGTCTCGGTCCGATGTGCGCTGCGGCGCTCGGGCCGCGTGTCGACGTGCCAGTACCGCCCGAGGAGGGAGACGGCCAACTTTTTACGCGCCTTCTCTTCGCGTTCGCCGGACAAACGTGAGAAGCTTTCGCGTGTGAGCGACGACGAAGCGGCCCGCCCCAAGAAGAAAACGGAGGACGTCGTCTTCGTTCACAGCCCCACCGAGCGGGGCGACGGCTTCCGCGTGATCCGCAAGCGCGACGACACGATCGAGGTCGGCGAGATGCGGCAAGCAGAGGAGGGCAAACCCCTCCACGGCGAGCTCGTCAAGCTGAGCCCGCGCGAGGACAGCGAGCGCACGTTCGATGTCGAGGTGCTCGTCCCGCGCCCCGACCCCGCCCCCAAAGCCGCCGACCGCTCCGGCCCGCCGCAGGTCGCGAACGACGCCTACCGCAAAAATTGGGAGGCGATCTTCGGCGCGCGCAAGACCCCCGCGCTCCCCAACTAAAATCCGAGGAGCCTACACGGCCCGGCGCTTGCTGTGCGCGCGACGCGCCCTCATGAACCGTCACATCTCTAACGCCGCATCTCTGCTGCTCGTCGCGTCGCTGCTCACCTCGTGTGAGCCTCCGGCCGAGCCATTGGCACCTTCACCCCCCGTCGCGACGGCCTCTCCGAGCGCGTCTGTCGCCGCGCCGCCGGCCGAGGGCCCGCCCGTCGCCGAGGTCAAGCCCGTCACCGAGACCTACTTCGGTAACACGGTGAGCGACCCTTATCGATGGATGGAAGAGCTCGACGCCCCCGCGATGCAACGCTACCTCAAGGCGCAGGCCGACTACGCGCGCAAGAAGCTCGACGCCCTGCCCGCGCGCAAGGCCATCCTCGACCGGATCACCGCGCTCGATCAGGGCGAGTCGCTCGTTTATGACACGAGGCGCGCCGGCGGGAAGCTCTTTTATCAAAAGGTCCCTCCCGGCGCGGACGATCGCGATCTCTTCGTGCGCGAAGGGGGGAACGAGCGAAGGCTCCTCGCGATGAAGGGCTTCTCCAACGACGGATCCAAATACGCCATCGACGGGATCCACGTCTCGCCGGACGGCGCCCACGTCGCCGTGGGGGTGTCCGCCAATGGGTCCGAAGAGAGCGTGTTTTACGTGATCGAGGTCGCGAGCGGCAAACGCCTCTCCGACCGGATCGAGCGCGCGACGTGGGAGTACCTCCGTTGGGCGGGCCCCAAGACCATCCTCTACACGCAGAGCAGGCAAGGCGCGACCGGCAAGGACAAGGCAACCCGCGCGTCCGTCAAGGTCCATACGCTGGGCGAGGACGCCGCGAAGGATCGTACGGTGTTCGGGTTCGGCTATTCACCCGCGCTGCCCTTCAAGGATGATCACGATTACCTCGTCGAGACCGGCGCGGACAGCCCTTGGGTCGCCGCCACGGTGGGCCAAGGCGGCAGAGAGTGCGAGGTCTACGTGGCGCGCGCGGGCGACCTCGCCAAGAAGGGTGAGGTGCCTTGGCAAAAGGTGGTGAGCATGCGCGACGAGGTCACCGACGTGGCGCTCCGCGGCGACGACCTCTACCTCTTGACCCACAAAGGGGCGTCACGCTTCATGGTGACGCGCCTCGCGCTCAAAGGCCTCAAGAAGGACAAGGCACCTCCGGCGGAGGCGCTCGTGCCCGAGGGAGAGGGCGTGATCCAAGAGCTCGTCGCGGCCAAAGACGGGCTCTACCTCAACGTATTCGAAGGATCGGTGAGCCGCCTCTACCGGGTGCCCTACGCCAAAAGCGGTAAGCCCGCGCCCATCGAGCTCCCCCACCCCGGCACCTTCCGGCGCATGGCCGGCAACGCCGCGGAGCCCGGCGTGGTGCTCTTGCACCGCGGGTGGACCAAGCTCGGGAGGACGTACGGCGTCGACGCCGGCGGCGCCAAGGTGGTTGATCTCGGCTTGGAGCCGCCGCCCACCGTCGACACGTCGTCCATCACCGCCTCGTTCTATTCGGCGAAGAGCGCGGACGGCACCCTGGTCCCGCTCAGCGTCGTCCACCCCAAAGACATCTCCAAAGACGGCAAGCGCCCCGCGTGGCTCGACGTGTATGGGTCGCTCGGCATCATCAACACACCTTTGTTCTGGCCGGGCCGCATGGCGTGGTTCGAGCGCGGAGGTGTCTTTGCGGTCTGCCACGCGCGCGGGGGCGGCGAGCGCGGCGAGGCGTGGCACCGCGCGGGCATGCGCGAAGGGCGCGTCAAGACCATGGAGGATCTCGTGGGCTGCGCGCACAAGCTCGAAGAAGAGCGCCTCTCGTCGAGCCGCTTTATCGCGGCGGCGGGCAAGAGCGCAGGTGGGTTGCCGGTGAGCATGGCGCTCGTCCACCACCCGGATCGCTTCGGCGCCTTCCTCCTCGACGTGGGCGTGGTCAACGCGCTCCGCTGGCCAGTGACGCCGCTCGGCCCTGCGCTCAGCGCGGAATTCGGCGCGTTCGACGATGAGGCCGGCTTTCGCGCGCTCCTCGCGACAGACGCGTTGTCGGGCGTTAAGGACGGCGTCGCGTATCCTCCGGTGCTGCTCACCGCGGGCGCCCAAGACCCGCGCGTGCCCGCGTGGATGCCCGCCAAGATGGCCGCGCGGCTCCAAGCGGCCTCCAAAGGCAGGACGCCGCTCCTGCGGGTCGACTACGAGTCTGGCCACTTCGCCGAGACGCGCGCGGCGCAAAACGCCTTCTTGGCCGACCTGTTCGCGTTTTTGCTCGACGCCTTGAGGGAGTGACAGCTCGCCCCAGGCCTCGATAAAGGCTCGAAGGGGCGCCCGTCGTCGTGATACGATGGCGGGATGACCACCTCTCTTCGACTCTTCTCTTTCGCTCCCTTCATCACGTTTGCCACGCTCGCCGCCGGCGCGACCCTCTTCGCGTTGCCCGCCTGCGACTCCGACGTCGGCACCGGCGGCAGCGGCGGTAGCGGCGGCGGGACGGGCGCCTCGGGAGGCGGGACGGGCGCCTCCGGCGGCGGCGGCGCGTGCCCCATCGAGGAGCCCCAAGACGGCGCGCCTTGCAACGTCTCGTCCGCGCTCTCGTGCACCTATGGGACGTGTTGCCCGCCGTCCTATCGTTGTGAAAATGGAACTTGGCAGGTGAGCCTGCCGCCCTGCGCCGCACCCCAAGAGTGCCCGGCGACGCCGCCTGCCATGGGCGATGCGTGCGACTTCTGCTTTCAAATCTCGCCGTGCGTGTATGACCAATGTGTGCCCGGGATGCCCGGCGGGCTCCTCGGCGCGGTCTGCACCGAGACCGGAACGTGGTTTACCACCAACCACGATTGCGACTACACCTGCGGTCAGATGACGTGTATGCCCGGCGAGGTGTGCGTGGCGGCCGCGGGCGGCCCGGGCGTCTCGTATTCGTGCCAGCCCGACCCCTGCGATCCCAACCCGCTCTCGTGCGGGTGCGCGGCCTCGCTCTGCGGCGATCCTTATGAGTGCACGGGCGTCACGGATCTCACCGTGGAGTGCACCTGCGCGACGTGCCCTTAAATGATGCCGGGGATGAAGCGGTAAGGCACCTTCTTCATGTACGCTTGATATTCGGGATCGCGCTTGAGGTGCCGCTCCTCGGTGAGCGCGCGCGCCATGTACATCGACGAGAGCGCGATGAGCCCCACGACGTGCAGGATGGTCGCCGTGGCGCCGGCGGTCTTGTATTGGATGAGCGCCACGGGCAACATCACGCACCACCACGAGAAGTTCTTGGACGCATACGCCGGGTGCCGCACGTACGCATAAGGACCCGTGGTGATGATCCCGCGGTGCGTGAGGTTCGAGAAGCGCAGGCCGAACACCACCGTCGCCGACGTGTAGACCACGAAGCTCGTGATCGACGCCGCCGCGAAGAACACGAGGAAGGGCCCATTCACCACCGTCAAGAACGCGTGATCGCCGGGCGTGGAGAAGTAAAAGCCGAACACCCGGTTGATGGGCGGATAACAGAGGAGCGCGACCGCCCACCCCGCCGCCGTGGGCTCCACCGAGAACATCGTGTTCTTGATCCACCGCGTCGAGAAGACGTACCCCGCCCACGCGAGCCCCACGTCGACCGAGAAGATGAGCGTGAGCGACACGTTGTAAGCGTCTTTGAGGGGCAACCGGATCTGGTCTTTGGCGAGGACGTTGTCGAAGAAGAAGTCGTAGTTGCGGACGAGGTGCGTGAACTGATCGGCGAAGAACACCGTCATCACGGGGATGAAGAAGCCTTTGACCATCAGGCCCAAGATGGCCGTGCGATCGTTCTTGTTGAAGCCCTCCACCGCCTCGGGCGCCTGGCCGGGTTTGGTGACCGCGCGCGCCCAAAGCCACATCGCGAGCTTGCGCACCGACGACGAGATGAGCTTTTTGTCCGCCGCAGGGTCGTGTTGCAGCGCCCGGGTGAAGATCACATAAGGGAGCCCGCCGTAGAGGTACACGCTGCGGATCGCCCCCATGATGGTGATCCACGGCTTGTAATAGCTGTTCCCGCGCGCAAACCCATATTCGCCCGCGTGCTCGTAGAACGCGAAGACGAGCGACAGGACGGCGAAATCGATGCCGAAGATGAGCACGCACTCCCCGAGGAAGCGGCCCCAATTGCCCTCCTTCACGTCGGGGGCGACCGCGATCATGCCTTTGCCCTCGACCTTGACCCGAATGCCCACCTCGATGGCGAGCATCACGAGGGCCACGATCACGAGCACACTGGCCATGATGGCGTGCCGGTCGGTGAGCCCGAGCCAACCGTTGTCGAGCAGCTTGCGCCGCGACACGAAATACGTGGTGATGAGCAGCGCCGCCATCCCGGCGAGCCCCGCGATGTAGCCGTAGCGCGAGAGCTTCGAGATGTCCTCCGAGCTCGGCAACGTGTCGTCCGTTGCCTGCGCAACGGGCGCCGGGGCCGCCGTAACCGCCTTCTTCTTGCGCTTGGGCTTTGCCACGACCTCGGGCGAAGGCTCGCTTGGGGGGTTTGGGGGGAGGTCCCCCCGAGCGAGAGGCGCGTCGTCCGGCACCTCGGCGGCGCGCGCGTCAACGTCACCGCTGTCGCCGCCGGCGGGAGGATCCGACTCAGAAGAAGGAAGATCGAGGGCGGAAGAAGGATTTGCTGAGCTCACCGGCGGCGATTGTACGCGCACGCTCCACGTTTCGCGATGACGAAAGCAAAAGGTCTGTTGACGTAACCGATCAAATCAGCCTTCCTAGGCGGCGTGTCCAAGGACGACGACCACTCGACCTCTCACATCGTCCAGTCCCTCGGGGTGAACCTCATCATCACCGCGGTCAAAGGCGTAGCCGCGTTCTTCACCGGGTCGGGCGCGATGCTCGCCGAGACCATCCACACCTTCGCGGACTGCGGCAATCAGCTCCTCCTCCTGCTCGGCGTGAGCCGCGCGAAGAAGGCGCCGGACGCGAGCCACCCGCTCGGCTACGGCCGCTCGCTCTACTTCTGGTCGTTCATGGTCGCGCTGCTCCTCTTCACGGGCGGCGGCGTCTTCTCAATCTACGAGGGCATCCACAAAATGCTGGAGCCCGAGCCGGTCGAGCGCGTGCCGCTCGGGCTCGCCATCTTGGGCGTCTCGCTCGCGCTCGAGGGCGGCTCGACGATCTCGAACGTCCGCGAGATCAACAAACGGCGCGGCCCAATCCCCTTCTTTCGCTACCTGCGCGAGACCAAGGACAGCGACCTCATCGTGGTCTTCGGCGAGAACTCGGCCGCGAGCGTGGGCCTCGTCTTCGCGATGATCGCGCTCATCGCGTCCGCGGTGACCAAGAACCCGCGCTGGGACGCGGCGGGCAGCCTCGCGATCGGCCTCGTGCTCATCGGCGTCGCGATCTTCCTCGCGACGGAGGTCATGTCGCTGCTCATCGGCGAGCGCGCGGATCCGACGCTCGACGCCGCCGTCCACGAGGCCATCAAAGAGGCGGAGGGCTTCGTCGAGCTGCTCAACCTCATCACGGTGCAACAAGGCCCCGGCGAGGTGCTCGTCGCCATGAAGGTGAAGCTCGTGAGCGACCTCTCGACCGACCAGGTCTGCGAGACCATCAACGCGTTCGAGGCGAAGCTGCGTGAGAGGCGCCCCGACATCCGCTGGCTCTTCGTCGAGCCCGATCTGCGCGCGTGACGCGCGCTTGCTCAGCGCTTGACGCGCGCGCGGACCAGACATCGAGTGCGCGATCTACGAGGGATTGTCATGAACAAGGTTGCTAAGCGGATCGGTGCTGCGTTCGTCTCGGCCTCACTCTTCTACGTGCTCATCGGCACGAGCCTCGCCGACGTGACGCGCTGGGGGAGCGGTGATTGCAAGGCGCTCGCGTCGAGCGACGCGAGCTACTGCCAGACCGACGATTGCAAGGGCATCGTCAAGCACGACGCGAGCTACTGCAAGAGCGACGACTGCAAGGCGTGGGCGAAGAACGACGCGAGCTACTGCAAGAGCGACGACTGCAAGGGCATCGTCAAGCGCGACGCGAGCTACTGCAAGAGCGACTTCTGCAAGGGCGTCGCCAAGAGCGACCCGGGCTCGTGCGGGAGCGACGCCGTCTGCAAGGCGATCGCGAAGAAGGACAAGAGCTACTGTCCTTGACGTTCCTCCCGATCACCCTTGGGGCGCTTGCGATCCGGTGCTCTCCATCGACGGAGGCCGTTCGAGCAATGGCGGGCCGCCCACGGGCAAGATGATCTCGAACACCGCGCCGCCCTTCGTGGCCTTGCGGTAGCTGATCTCGCCGCCGTGCTCGAACACGATGCGCTGCACGATCGCGAGGCCGAGCCCCGTGCCCTTCTCCTTGGTCGTCGCGTACGGCTCGAAGAGCCGCGCGAGCATCGCGTCGGGCACGCCGGGGCCGTTGTCCCGCACCACGACGCGGACTTTGTCGACCTGCCCGCGATCCCCCGAGGCGGGCCCGATCGTCACGACCACGCGCGGATCGGGCCGCACCGCCGCCGCGGCTTCGAGCCCATTTTGGATGAGGTTCGTGAGCACCTGCACCATCTGATCTTTGTCGGCCATGATCGCGGGGATGGGCTCGGCGACCAGCTCGGCGCGCGGGCCCGCCGCGGGTGACGCCTCGCCGTCGGGCGCGGACGCGTGAAGGCTCACCACGGGCTTCGCGACCGCCGCGAGATCGAGGGACGCGGGGCTCGGCGGTGGGAGCCGCGCGAACCGCGTGAACTCGGTGACGATGTTCGCGATGCGGTGCACCTCGCCGAGCACGGTGCTCGTCGCCTCTTCGAAGTACTCGTCGAACGCAGGATCGTCGCGCGCGCGCAGGCGCCGCAGCGTCTCGACCGCGGCGCGGATGGGCGCGAGCGGGTTCTTGATCTCGTGCGCGATCTGGCGCGCGACCTCGCGGCGGGCCGCGATGCGCTCGGTCGCGGCGACCCGCTTGCGCATCGAGGTGAGCTCGTCGATGGTCTCGTTGAAGGCCTGCGCGAGCATCGCGATCTCGCGCCCTCCCCTGCCCTTCACCGCCGCGGGCTTGCCGCTCACCACCTCGCGCGTCTCGCGCGCCAGCGCGACGATGGGCCGCGAGAGGCTGCGCGCGAGGATGATCGCGACGATCATGGCGGCGGCGATCGCCGCGAGGCCGCTCGCCGCGATCGCGCGATCGAGCTTGACGATCGCCTCGCGCAGCTCGGTGCGAGGCACCGACGCGACCACACGGAGGCCCTTGATCTCCGAGAAATTAAGCGGTTTTACGACCTCGTCGCCCTTGGGCGCGGGCACGGCCGCGTTGGGGTCGATCGGCGTGAGGCGCACCCCGTACGCGCGGCTGATCCGTGAGAGCGTGGGCTCGATCACGCGCGCGCCGACGAGGCCGACCGTGATCCCCTGCCTTCGGAGCGCGCACGAGACCTCGATCGTGGGCCCTCTTCCGCCCTCGCCCGCGCGGAGCCGAGGGGCCGTGTCCTGCTCGGGCTCGGCGAAGAGCGAGGCGAGGCGCGCGTCTTTGGTGCCGATGCGGCCGAGATCGGTCGCGCCCAAGATGACGCCGTCGCCCGAGGCCATCACCAAGCTGTCGAGCTTGAGCGCGCGCGCCTGCTGCGGGACGAGCACGCGGAAGCGGATCCACGCGCCCGGCTCGAGCGCCTTGGTGTTGCCCTTCGCGCGGTCGAGGTCGACGTGGGCCTTGTCGACGATGGTGTCGTCCGCGCAGAGCGGCGCGAGCAGCCCGCTCATGGACGCGGCCTCCCACGCGAGCTCCTGGCTCACCCCGCTCGCCGCGGCCTCGATGCGCCGGTCGAAGCCGGCCTCGATGATCTGGCGCGAGGACTCGCGCACCGCGACGCCGACCAGCGCGGTCGCCAAAAACGCCACAAAACCGAAGGCGATCACCAGGCGGGCAGCGAGGGTCATGGGCTTTGCGCCACGTTATCGCGCGGCCCGGGCGGCTACCACTTGCGCCCGTCCCGAGGTGGCAACTACCCTGCGCGCGGGCTCCGGTGTCCGCCGGGAGGCCCCTTTCACAACGACCGGGCGAGGGCCGCCCGCACAACCCGCGATCCATTTCATCTATGAACCCGAGGCAGCTCGGAGCGCCGCTCGCGCTCATCGTTTTGGGGATTGTCTTCAGCGTGGTCGCGAACGCCGTCCCCGGCTACACATCGCAACTCTTTTACGCGATTGGCATCGTGGCCGCAGGCGCGACGCTCGTGCTCGCGTCCCCGCAAAAGGGGCAGAGCCTCGCGGCGCTGATCGAGGCGATCCAAGGCGCCGCCAAAGGCCGCAAACCTCGCCTCCCCGAGGGCGTGAGCGGCGAGCTCGCCGAGGCGTTCGACGAGACCTCCAAGATCGCGCGCAGGCAAGGCGAGCTGACCGAAGAGGTCGAGCGCTTGGAGAAGGCGATCGCGGCGCTCCCCAAGGGCGGCGCGAGCGTCGACGTCGAGCCGCTCGTCGAAGCGCTCAAGAACGCGAGCAAAGGCAAGCGCGTCAAGCTCCCCGACGACGCCGCCCCCGAGCTCGCCCCCGCCTTCGAAGAGGTCTCCAGGCTCGCGAAGCAGCGCACCGAGATGCTCGAACAGATCGCCGAGCTCGAGCAGGCCGTCGCGTCAGCGCCCAAGGGCGGCGCGAGCGTCGACGTCGAGC
Organism: uncultured Polyangiaceae bacterium; assembly: GCA_964437785.1. Classification (GTDB taxonomy): domain Bacteria; phylum Myxococcota_A; class Polyangia; order Polyangiales; family Polyangiaceae; genus CAYTJL01. The sequence continues at coordinate 2,745 of CAYTJL010000230.1, read as the reverse complement.
CGCTCGTCGAAGCGCTCAAGAACGCGAGCAAAGGCAAGCGCGTCAAGCTCCCCGACGACGCCGCCCCCGAGCTCGCCCCCGCCTTCGAAGAGGTCTCCAGGCTCGCGAAGCAGCGCACCGAGATGCTCGAACAGATCGCCGAGCTCGAGCAGGCCGTCGCGACCGCGGGAGCGTCGGGCCCGCCCGTCGACTTCGGCGCGATGGCCGAGGCCGCGAGCCGCGCCGCGCAGGGCGAGCGCATCCGCGTCCCCGCGGGCACGCCGGCCGAGGCCGCGCAGGTCTACGATCAGATCGCGATGCTCGGCGATCGCATCGTCGAGATGGATCAGCGCGAGCGCGTGCGCCGCGCGGAGCTGGGCTCGGCGGCGGCCGCGGTGGAGGACATCGCGCCGCGCATCGCGAGCGGCGTCGCCAACGTGCTCTCGTCCACCGAGCAGGCCACCGGCCACATCCGCGACATGACGACCGCGCTCGCCAACATCGCGCAGTCGATCGAGACGCTCGCGTCGAGCGCCGAGGAGTCGAGCTCCAGCATCCTGGAGATGACCGCGACCAACGACGAGACCGCCGAGAACATCGGCGAGCTCGCGTCGAGCGTCCGCGAGACGGTCTCCTCGATCGAGGAGATGGCGTACTCGATCCGCGAGGTCGCCAAGAACGTCGACGCGCTCTCGCTCACCGCCGAAGAGACCAGCTCGTCGATGAAC
>CAYTJL010000230.1:0-2028 GCA_964437785.1 uncultured Polyangiaceae bacterium | reverse complement strand
GTGCAGTCGAACGCGAACGAGACCGCGCGGCTCTCCGAGGAGGTCGCCACCGACGCCGAGAAGGGCGCCGAGGCCATCCTCAAGACGATCGGCGAGATTTACCGCATCAAGGAGTCGAGCCAAGAGGCCGTCGCCGTCATCAGCAACCTGGGCTTCCGCATCGAGGCCATCGGGCAGATCCTCCAGGTCATCGACGACGTCGCCGAGCAGACCAACCTGCTCGCGCTCAACGCGGCCATCATCGCGGCGCAGGCGGGCGAGCACGGCAAGGGCTTCGCGGTCGTCGCCGACGAGATCAAAGACCTCGCCGAGCGCGCGGGCGGCAGCACCAAAGAGATCGCCGAGCTCATCAAGACGATCCAGAGCGAGTCCAAGAACGCGATCGCCGCGGTCGAGCGCGGCGCGCACAACGTCGATCGCGGCGTCGAGGTCTCGAACGAGGCCGAGCGCGCGCTCAAGAAGATCTTGGAGAGCTCGCAGAAGTCGACCAACATGGTCCGCGCGATCGCGCGCGCCACGGTCGAGCAGGCCAAGGGCTCGAAGCAGGTCACCGACGCGATCGGCCGCATCGCCGAGACGGTGCAGCAGATCGCGGCCGCGACCGCCGAGCAGGCGCGCGGCTCGGAGCTCATCATGAAGAGCGCCGAGAAGATGCGCACCATCACGCAGCACGTCGAGCGATCGAGCCAGGAGCAGGCGCGCGGCGGCCGTCAAATCACGCAGGCGATCGAGCAGATCTCCAACATGGTCAACAGCCTCAACGGCGCCCAGCGCACGCAGATGCGCGGCGGCGAGCAGATCCTCGACGCGGCCCGCCGCATCGAGGAGAACGCGCGCGGCCAAGAGCAAGGCGTGCGCGCGCTGTCGTCCGCGGCCGAGCGGCTGCGCCGCGCGGTGTCCTGATCCGAGCCCCGCTCTCGGCGCACCATGGCAGTCACAATCGTGGTGCGCTCCAAAGCCCGTGGCAGCGGGCCTCTCCCCTCCCTCACCGCAGACAGCCCTCGCCTCGTCATCGGGCGCGGCGACGGCTGCGACGTGCGCCTCCCCGACCCGAGCGTGAGCCACCGTCACGCGTCGCTGCGCCAGCGCGGCGGCGAGCACGTGATCGTCGACGAGGGCAGCACCAACGGCACGTTCCTCGACAAAGTCAGGCTCCCGCCGCAGACGCCGCGGGTCGTGCGCTCGGGCGAGCGCGTGCGCGTCGGGCGCGTGTGGCTCGAGATCCGCATGGAGCCCGTGCTCGTGAAGGGCGGGATCGCGCAGGCTTCGAAGGAGCTCGCGCTCGCGCTCGTGGCCGAGGGCCTCGCCGCCGACGGCGAAGATCCGAGGCCGCGCGCGCGCGTCGTCGCGGGGCCCGACCAAGGCGTCGAGATCGCGCTCGACGCCGATCGCGGCTACGTGCTCGGCCGATCGAAGGAGTGCGACGTCCCCCTCGAAGACACGTTCGCGTCGCGCAGGCACGTCGAGCTGCGGCGCCGCGGCGACGCGATCGCGGTGCTCGACCTGGGATCGGCCTCGGGCGTGACCATCGACGGATCGGCGGTGAGCGGCGAAGCGCTCTGGCGCGCAGGCCAAGAGCTCGCGATCGGGAGCAACGTGCTCGTCTACGCGAGCCCTGTCGCCGAGGCGCTCGCCGAGATCGATCGCAGCCCCGACGAGCGGATGAACCCCGAAGAGAGCGTCGATCCGCCTTCCAACGAGGCCTCACCCGAAGGTGGGGAGACGCCCGCGCCGCCCAGCGCCGAGACGGACACGCCATCACCGCCCATCGTGGATCTGTCGCTCTCGCCCGCGCCGCCGCGCGTCGGGAACACGCGCAAAGGCAGGGCGCCGAGCGGGGGCTTTGGGCTCGCCGACGGGGTCATCATGTTGATCGCGCTCGGCGTCATCGTGCTGAGCGTGGTTGGGGCTTATTGGGTGTTCAAGCGATAAAGGCCCTCACTACCACCCTCACCCCCCAACCCCCTCTCCCCTTCGGGGCGAGGGGGGAGAGAAAGAGATGAGCCCTCTGACTCCCCTCTCCCGTTT
>CAYTJL010000229.1:0-15816 GCA_964437785.1 uncultured Polyangiaceae bacterium | reverse complement strand
TGACCGCGGTCGGCATGTGGCCGAGCGGCTCGCGCGGCGGGGCCGGCTCGGCGCAGGACGTGATGACCATGATCGCGAGCGGAGCGGCGAAGAGAGCGCGGGTCGAAGGCACCGTGGCAAAGATAGTGGGTTTCTGCTCGAATCGCGCCATGAGAACGGCGCACAAGCTCCTGCTCGTGCTCACCTCGCTGATCTTGGTCGCGTGCCGCAAAGATCCGAAGGTCTTCTTCGAGGATTGGCAGCTCGCGGTGGCGCACAAAGACGCGCCCGCGGTGTGGGCTCTGCTCAGCACGGACTCGCGCGAGCGGGTGGTGCGCGCCATCGAGCGCAGCCAGGCCAAGGCCAAGAGCGACCCGCAGTTCGCGGTGGTGCTCGGCAACGTGAGCCGGCGCATGGTCAAGAAGAACGGGCTCACGACCGATCCCGAAGAGCTCGCGATCGCCTACGTGAAGCACCAGCTCGAGCTCGACTACGGAGGCGCGCGCATCGGCAACTCCAAGGTCGCGGGCACCGACGTGACAGGCGACACCGCCGAGGTGAAGGCCACGATCCCCGCGCCGAACGGCAAGACCATCGAGGGCAAAGCCACGGTCCGGTGGGACCAAAAGAAGTGGCGCGTGGTCGTCGACGTGGTCGGCCTGCAAACGCAGGAGGGCGACGCGTTCGCGCCGTGGATCTTGCTCCCGTATTACGAGGGCTACGAGGCGCGCACCGAGACCAAGCCCTCGGAGGGCACGCTCACGGTCGTGCGCGAGATGCGCCTCAAAGGCGGCGGTGATCCGGCCAAGCTCTCGGCCGAGGAGCGCGCGAAGGCCATCGCCGAGAAGCGACTCACGCCGGTCGAAGGCGCGCCGCCGCTCGGCTACGAGGTGCACGTCAAGCCCGACAACAAGAAGAGCAACGACGACCTGCAAGAAGAGGTCGTGCGCGCCGCGTACCAGATCACCGCGGCGCAGTTCGAGCCGAACGACATCAAGCGCGGCGCATACCAAGATCAGCTCGGCAACGTGCTCGCCGCGTACGTCGAGGTGAAGGGCACCATCTTCCCCAACACCGCGTTCGGTAACGTGCTCGACGTGTCGTTCAGCGTCGATCGCGGCGGGTCGGTCGGGATCAAGCTCTCGGGCTTCAACAACAAGACGACCCGGAACGAGTCGGTCGATCTCCCGAAGCTCGTCTTCGCGCCGTTCCCGCGCAGCTGACCCGCATCACTTCGCGAGCCACTCGGCGATCTCGTCGGCCACCCACTCGGGCGCGTCGACCGCGAGATCGTGGCCGCCGGTCGGGTGCGCCGCGAACCGCGCCCCGTACTTGGCCGCGAGCTTGGTCGAGCACACGGGATCCACCATCTGATCGCCGAGCCCCACGAGCACGAGCAGCGGCACGTCGATCTGCGAGGGCGACGAGAAGCGCGACGCCGCGCGCATCTGCGCCGCCACGTTGCGCGCGGACACCGGGCGATCGGCGTGGATCGCCGCCCACGCGCGCGCGACCTCGTCGGGGTCCGGCACGATGCGCGCGACCATGTCGAGCACCACGCGCTCGCGCGCGACCGGATCACGCGCGAACGCCGCGCGCAAGACGCCGCCGATCGAGCCGATGCTGAAGCGCCGGAGCGGTGAGCCGACGTCGGCGCTGCTCGTGCTCGCGAGCACCGCGCGCGAGAAATCGCCGGGGTGTCGCGCGCACCAATCCATCGCGACCATGCCGCCGAGCGACACCGCGTAGATGGCCCACGGCCCCTCCTCACGCGCGGCGACGGCGCGCCATCGCGCGCGCAGATCGTCGGTGATGCCGCGGATGTCGAGCGGCGAAGGGCGCGCGTTCTCGGTCCCGGTGCCCGGCAGATCGAGCGTGAAGAGCCGAGCGCTCGGCATCACGCCCGAGAGCACGTCGAGGAAACGTCCCCAATGCCGCGCCTCGCGCGACAAACCGCGGAGCAGGAGCCAGTTCACGCGAGCCTCAACGTTTGGTCATGAAGTAACCGGCGAGCGCGACGAGGAGCAGGATCACCGCCACCGCCAAGATGATGTCGAGATCGCGCCCGCGCTTGGCCTGCGTCGACGACGCGATCGGCGCGGAGGCCGCGCGAGGCGAGGCCGCGGGCTCGGCCGAGGGCTTGGGATCGGGCTCGCTCGCGGGCGCCTCTTCGGCCGCGTCACCACCGCGCGCGGCGCTGAGCGGCGTCGGCAGCGCGGGGTGCGGCCCGCTCGCGTCCTCGTCTTCGAGCAGGCCCGACTTCTGTCCCGCGGCGCGATACTCCGCGAGCACCTGGAACGTCTGCGTGAGCGTCTCCTGCTCGCGCGGGATGCTGAGCCCTTCGCCGTCGACCTCGGCGAGCACCACCGTGATGTTGTCGTCGCCGCCGCGCTCGTTCGCCATCTTGATCAGCGCGCGGCCGATCTCGTCGAGCGTCGTGCTCTGCTCGACCACCTCGAGCATCTCCTTCGACGAGACCTTGTTCGAGAGCCCGTCCGAGCACAAAAGCAGGCGATCGGCGCGGCGGAGCTCCAGCCTTCCGAGCGCGACCTCGACGTCCGGGTTCTGCCCCATCGCCTGGAGCACGATGTTCTTGAGCGGATACTTCTCGGCCTCTTCGGGCTTGAGCGCGCCCGAGTCGATGAGGAGCTGCACGAAGCTCTGATCGCGCGTGACCTGACGGATGCGGCCGTTGCGCACGAGGTACGCGCGCGAGTCGCCGACCTCGGCGATGTGCGCCTGATCGCCGTGCACGCACACCGCGGTGAGGGTCGCGCCCATGCCCTTCTTTCCGGGCTCGCGCGCGGCGTTCCACACCTCTTTGTTGGCGCGCTCCACCGCTTGCTTCGTGGCCTCGCCCCACTCGCCGCCCGCGGTCATCATCGCGCTGCGCAGCGACTCGATCACGAGCGCGCTCGCGACCTCGCCCGCGTTCGCGCCGCCCATGCCGTCGGAGACCGCGAGCAGGACCGCGTCCTTGCCCGCTTCGAAGCTCACAGGCTTGGCCGCCTCGCCGCCGGTGGGCATCGAGGTGACCACCGAGCCTGCCTCGGCCAGCCTCGTGACGATGAACGCGTCCTCGTTGTTCGTTCGCACGCGGCCCGGATCGGTCTGGCCATAAGCCTTGACCATCACGCGCCCAGCGCTGTCGGTCGTCTCGCCCATCCTGCCTCCGGCCCGCGGGTCCGCCGATCCTACACGCATGCGCCGAGGGTTTGAAAAGAGGCGCGACGAGGAGCTGGCGGGCCGCCACCCCTCCGCCGCCGGCGCCGCCCCGATCGACGCCGATTTTGTCGAAAATCGAAGGCTTTTTTGATGGCACGAAGATCGCCAAGGGCCTCGCCGAGGAGGCGTCCCATGTCGAAGGAAGAGAAGGTGTCGAACAAGCCGCGCGGGCTCGCCGCGCTCGCACGCACGATCAACGAGCACGCTTGGGCTTCGCTTGGGCTCAAGGTCTTGGGGTATGCGATCGCGCTCGCCGCGCTCGCCGCGGTGGGCTCGGGAGCGCTCGGGCGCCTCGCGCCGGGAGCGCGCGCCGTCAGCGCGGTGGTGCCGGACGCGCTCGCCGCGAGCGCATCGGCGAGCGCAGAGGCTCCTCCATCCATCGTCGATGCGGGCGCGCCCGACGCTGCAGCGGAGGACGGAGGAGCGCCCGTGAACGGGGGCATCGCGCCCGATGGAAAGGTGATCTTGAACCAAGCGACCGAAGCCGATCTGCGCAAGCTCCCAGGCATCGGACCGGCGCGCGCCAAGGCGATCCTCGCGCTGCGCGCCAAGCTCGGCCGCTTCAAGCGCCCCGAAGATCTGATGCGCGTCAAAGGCATCGGCCGCAGGATGATGGCGCGCCTCAGACCGATGGTGCGCGTGGATTGAGCCCGTTGGGATAGGATACAACTCGGCTCATCCCGATGAACGTCCCCCCCGGAAAACGACCTTCGAGCGGTGAGGCCGGAGACGATTTTTCGGGGACGAAGCGCTTCCACGTGCTGCGGAGGCTCGGCGCGGGCGGCATGGGCGTCGTGTACGAGGCCTTCGACCGCGAGCGCTCGACGCGCGTCGCGCTGAAGACGCTGCGCACGCTCAAGCCCGACGCGCTGCTGCGCTTCAAGAACGAATTCCGATCGCTCGCGGACATCGCGCACCCGAACCTCGTCACGCTCGGAGAGCTGTTCGAAGACGAGGGACGCTGGTTCTTCACCATGGAGATGGTGCACGGCGTCCACTTCCTCGAATACGTGCGAAGGTCCGAGGATCGCGAGCCCGCGTCGGCGAAACAAGACCCCGAGAAGCCTGACAAACCCGAGTCGCCCAAGATCGACTCGAAGCGCTCGGACCCGACCGCGGTCACCGCGCACGTCGAAGATCAAGCCACCGTCAACGTGCCCTCGCACGACGAGCTGATCATCCCCAAGCCCCGCCCTTCGTCGCCGAGCGCGAGCGGCCGGTTCTCCGCGCCCGAGCGGCGATCGTGGCCCGACAAGCTCCCGTCGGGCGTCGACGAGACGCGCCTCCGCGCGGCGCTCGCGCAGCTCGCGCAGGGGCTCGCCGCGCTGCACGCAGCGGCCAAGGTCCACCGCGACATCAAGCCTTCGAACATCATGGTCACGCGCGACGGCCGCTTGAAGGTCCTCGATTTTGGGCTCGTCGCCGACCTGCGCAACGACGTTCACGAGTCCCATCTGGTCGGCACGTTCTCGTACATGGCGCCCGAGCAGGCCGGGATGAAGGCGATCGGGCCCGCCGCGGATTGGTACTCGGTCGGCGTGCTCATCTACCAAGCGCTCACCGGGAGGCTCCCGGTGACGGGCAACCCGCGCGAGGTGCTCGTGCTCAAGCAGGCGTTCGAGCCGCCGCCGCCGCACGCGATCGTCGACGTGCCGCAGGACCTCGATCTGCTGTGCATCGATCTGCTCAAGATCGAGCCTACGGCGAGGCCGAGCGAGCGCGACATCTTGCGGAGGCTCTCGGCCGACGCGCCCGTGTCGGTCGTCCCCGCGAACCCGCACTTCGTCGGGCGTCGATCCGAGATCGAGGCGCTGCGCGTGGCGTTCTCGACGGCGAAGAAGACGAGGCCGGTGACCTTCCTCCTGCACGGCGAGTCGGGCGTCGGCAAGAGCGCGATCGTGCGGCGCTTCACGCGGGTCGTGACGCGCGACGCGCCCGACACCGTCACGCTCGCGGGCCGCTGCTACGAGCGCGAGAACGTGCCGTACAAAGCGGTCGACGGCGTCGTCGACGCGCTCTCGCGCTACCTCGCGACGTGTAAGGACCTCGATCCGGGCGAGGTGCTGCCGCGCCAGCGCGGGCTCATCGGCCAGGTGTTCCCGGTGATGCGCAAGGTCGAGGCGATCGCCGTCGCGCCCAAGCCCGAGGCCGGCGCGCTCGACCCGCTCGTGCTCCGCGCGCGGCTCTTCTTCGCGATGCGCGATCTCTTCAAGCGGCTCTCGGATCGCCGTCCCGTCGTGATGGTGATCGACGATTTGCAGTGGGCCGACGCGGACAGCCTGGCGCTCCTCGCCGAGATCATCCGGCAGCCCGACGCGCCCAAGATCCTGCTCCTCGCGACGCTCCGCGCGGCGTTCAACACCGAGCTGGGCGAGGGCGGAAAGCGCGGCGCCGCGGGCTCCAAGATCCGCAGCGTGGAGCAGCTCGCGTCGATGTTCTCGGGCGACGTGCGCAGGCTCTCGATCGAGGCGCTCCCGCGCGACGACGCCGAGATGCTCGTCAACGTGCTGCTCCGCGAGGCGGGCGCGGACGCGCGCTTCGACGCCGCGCGCGTGGTCGAGGAGACGGGCGGCCACCCGCTCTTCATCGACGAGCTCATCCGCCAGCGGCTCGCGCACGGCGAGGAGGGCGGCGCGCTCAAGCTCCAGGACGCGCTCTGGGCGCGCATCAGCGCGCTCGAAGAGGGCGCGCGCAAGCTGCTCGATCTCATCGTGGTCGCGGGCGCGCCCATCGTGCAGGAGATCGCGGCGCAGGCGATGGAGATCCCGTTCGCCGAGCTCTCGCGGCGCCTCTCGATCCTGCGCGCCGAGAACCTCGCGCGGACCATGGGCGCGCGCCGCACGGACGAGGTCGAGCCGTACCACGATCGCGTGCGCGAGGCCGTGATGCTCCACATGAGCCCGGAGAGCGAGCGCGCGCTCCACGCCCGCATCGCGCACGCGCTCGAGGCCTCGACCGAGCCCGATCCCGAGGCGTTGTTCGAGCACTGGCGCGGCGCGGGCAAGCCCGAGGTCGCCGCGCGCTACGCCCTCGAAGCCGCGGCGCTCGCGACCAACGCGCTCGCCTTCGATCGCGCGGCCACGCTCTACGCGCTCGCGATCGAGCTGTCCCCGCCCAAGGGCGACGAGGCCGCGAAGATCTACAAAAGCCTCGGCGAAGTGCGCTCCAACGCGGGCCGCGGGGTCGAGGCCGCCGACGCGTACCTCGCCGGGGCGGAGCACGCGTCCGAGGACGATCGCGGCACGCTGCTGCGCCTCGCGGGCCAAGAGCTGCTGCGCGCGGGGCGCATCGATCAGGCGCTCGACACGTTCAAGACCGTGCTCGCGTCGATCGACATGGAGCTCACCAAGTCGCCCAAGGTGGCGCTCGCGTCGCTCCTCTACCACCGCGCGCGCGTGCGCCTCCGCGGCCTGAAATACGAGCCCAAGACCGCCGACGCGGTCGCGCCCGAGACGCTCCGGCGCATCGACATTTTGTGGTCGATCGCGCCCGCGCTCGGGATGGTCGACTTCATCCGCGGCGCCGACCTGCAGGCGCGCTGTCTCCTGCTCGCGCTCGACGCGGGCGAAAATTACCGCGTCGCGTGCGCGCTCGGCGCCGAGGCGTGCGCGGGCGCGACCGCGGGCGTGCCCGGCGCGTCGCGCACGGCGATGTTGATCCAGGCCACCGAGATCGCGGTGCGACGCGTGGAGCAGCCCTACACGATGGGCTGGGTCGAGCTCGCGCGCGGGATGGCCGGCTACCTCGAAGGCCGCTTTCGCCCGGCGTACGAGGCGTGCCTGCGCGGCGAGGACATGTTCGCGCGGAGCGTGGGCGCGTGGTGGGAGACGGCGACCGTCAAGCTCTACGTCATCCTCAACCTGTTTTACCTGGGCGAGCTCGGCGAGCAGGCGAAGCGCGTCGAGGCGACGTACCGGAGCGCCAAGGGCCGCGGCGATCTGCTCGCGCGCACGCACGCGACCACGGGCCTCGGCGCGATGGCGTGGCTCACGCGCGGCGACGTCGTCAACGCGCGCGCCGAGCTCGAAGTGACGATGGCCGAGTGGTCGCGCGACGGGTTCTTCCTCGCGCACTATTGGGGGCTCGTCGCGCGGGTCCACATCGAGCTCTACGAGGGCAAGGCCGAGGCGGCGGTCGCGGCGGTCGAGGAGCGCTGGGAGGGCCTCTCGCGATCGCTCGTCTTGCGCGTGCAGCTCATCCTGGTCGAGGCGCTGCACCTGCGCGGGCGCGCGCACCTCGCGCTCGCGGCGCGGGCGGCCCGCGATCGTGATCGAGCGGCCCGCGAAGGCGGAGCCGCGATCAACGTCGACCGCCTGCTCCGCGAGGTCGAGCGCGACGCCAAAGGGATCGACGCGGAGCGGACGCCGTGGGGAGCGCCGCTCGCGACGCTGCTCCGCGCGGGCGTCGCGATGGTCCGCGGCGACACGAGCGGCGCGATCGCCCTCTTCGCGCGCGCGCAAGACGACCTCAACGAGCAGCAGATGGCGCTCTACGCGATGGCGGCGCAGTGGCGGAGGGGCGAGCTCATGGGGGCGGAGGGCGCGGCGCTCATCGAGAGCGCCCGCGCGTGGATGAAGAAGCGCGAGATTGAGGCGCCCGAGCGGGTCGCCGCGATGCTGGTCCCAGTCCACAGTGGGGGCTCGGGTCCCCCGGAGGGTTCATGACGAGCTTATTCGACTCTTTTACGATGAAGGGTTTGACGTTCAAAAATAGGGTCATTCGGTCCTCGCTGGGCGGCAAGCTCGCTTATTTCGATGGTACGGTGTCGAACGCGTGGGCCAATTTCGAGCGGCATTTCGCCGAGAGCGGCGTTGCCGCGCTGGTCTCGGCCACGTGCGGCGTGAACGACAAGCGCGTCTCGCCCGTCGGTTATCCGCTCTTGAGCCGCGACGAGCAGATCCCTTATTACGCCAAGGCCATCAAGAAGATCAAGGCCGCTCCCGGCGGCATCAACTACATCCTTCAACTGGGGGACGCGGGCGCGCACACGCAGGCGAGCGTCTTGAGCCAGCCCGCGGACAGCCGCTCTTCGTCAGCGGCGTTCGACTTCCTCTATGGGTACACGTCGCTCTCGACCGCGATGACGGAGCGCGAGATCGCGGCGTCGGTGGCCGAGCACGCGAACGGCGTGCGCAGGGCGCGCGAGGCGGGCGCGGACGGCGCCGAGATCACCATCTCCAAAGGATATTTGCTCCATCAGTTCTTGAACCCCGGGGTCAACCGCAGGCGCGACGGCTACGGCGGCTCGCGCGAGAACCGCTTTCGGATCGTGCGCGAGGTCGTCCAGGAGGCGCGCGCGCTGGTGGGGCCGAAGTTCTTGCTCGGCGTGCGGCTCTCGGCGCAAGACTACAACATGTTACCTGTCAACGTGCGTTTGCCGCCGCGGCTCAACCTGCGTGACTGGCTGTTCGGCAACACGCTCCAAGACACACGTTATTTCGCCAAAGAGCTGGAGTCGCTCGGCGTGGATTACCTGCACGTGTCGCAGGGCTACGGCTTTATCAACCCCAAAGAGAACCCGGGTGATTTCCCGCTCCGCGAGGTGAAGATCTTCGCGAACACCGTGCGTCACCTGTCGTTCAAAGCGGGCCTCCGCGCGGCCTTCCTCAACGTGACGCCGGACGCCCTCCTCCGCCTCTTCATGGGCATCGGGTGGAGGCAGCCCGACGGCGAGAACATCCATCCTGCGCGGGAGCTCAAAGAGGCGGTGAGCATCCCTGTCATCATCAACGGCGGGTTTCAGCGGAGGAGCCTCATGGAGCGCGCGCTCAACGAGGGCAAGTGTGATTTCGTGTCGCTCGCCCGCCCGCTCCTCGCCAACGTCGATTTGTTGGCGCAGCTCCGCGAGCGCGACGCGCCCGAAAATCCCTGCACCTTCTGCAACCGATGTTCGGTCCTCACCGCGGTGCAGCCCGTGGGTTGTTATGATCGAAGCCGGTTTGGATACAACGACGACGAGATGGAGAGGCGCATCGTCGCCCTCACGGGTAACCCCGCGGATTGATGGCTCGTCGCCGAGCAGGGTTGTCGCCTCCAGGCCTCGTGCCGACGTGAGCGCTACTATCATTACCTCGTGAACATCGAGCTGGAACAAGGGCGAGCCGGTCCCCGAGCCCGATCGGATCCCCAAAGGCTGGAACCTCTCAGACAAGGACTTGGTCGCCGCGCTGGACCGGCTCCGCAAGGCGCTCGCCGACGCCATGGCCACAGCGGGCTATGCGCCGAACGGAGGGCCCCAAAGCTCCAGCCAACCGAAGCCCAACGCCCTCCACCAATTCCTCCGCCACCACTTCAACGCGCCCTAATTAACAGCGCTCAGGATGGGCGCGGAGCTGCCTACTCCGCCGGTACGTGGATCACCTCCAACAACGATCCATGCGTCGGCCCAAGCTCATCGAACCACGTGACGCCGTCGGGCGAACGCGCCATCCATCCCTCGATCCCTCCCACAGCCATATAATCGCACCCGTCATACGCCACCTTGAAGAAATACCAGCTGTTCGCGTCCTCCGGCCGCGAGCTCGGCGCCTCGAAATCCGTCACTTGCCAGCTCTTCGCGTCCTCGGAGATCGCCACCCGCTTGAACCCCGACACCATGTATTTGCCGGCGCTCGCCGTGATGCTCTCGTATTTAGGCTCCATGTCGGACAGCTCGAACGTCACCCCGTCGTCCACCGACCGCGCGAGCACCCCGCGGTTGGTCGCAGGGTCATTGGACGCGATCGCCAAGAAGGCCGTTCCGTCGTAGTAAACATCTGCGTACGTCGGGCCACCCATCGGCGTGACGCGCTGCCAACCCGTCTCCTCCGTGTGGCGATAGAGCGCGTAATCGAGCTCTTTGCTGCCCACCGCGAGGATGGCGCTCTCGCTCGCGTCGAACGCGATGAAGGAACCGCCGTCGAGCGGCGCCGTAAGAGGAGCCCATGCGCTGCCGTCGTTCGACGCGACCACCAGCGCGCGGGGCGCGTCCGTTGTCGACGCGAGATCCCGGCCAACCCCGATGAACTGGTTTCGGCGAAACAAGAGCTCATACGACTCGATGCCCGAGCTGACCGCCGGTGAGGTGAAGGTCTCCCCGCGATCGTCCGATACGACCACGCGCCCGCTGATCCCCAACGCGACGACGCGGCCATTGCCATAATCCAAACCATCGTAGATGTCGTCCTCCAGCTCGTCCGGGAGCCCAAAGTAACCCGTGTCCGGCTTGGTGGTCGCCACCACCCTGAACCCGGCCATAATGAACCGACCGGAACAGTCCGCTTGGGGTGTCGTGGGCTCGGGAGCAGGGGAGCATCCGGCCGAGGCGAGGAGAGAGCACACCAGGAGGGGTAAGGAAGCTCGCATATGGGAGCTTATTATACATCAAGTCCCCACGGTGGTTTCCGCAAATTGTCCCTAACAGCCCGTTGATTTATCTGCTCGCACCCGCCTGACGCGTCCTCGCCGCGCTTCCGGCGCTCCAATACGTGAGTATTCTCCGCTCCGGGTCTCGCGCGGACGCGTGATCCGGGCGCTCGCGACGATACTTCAACGGCTGCTAACGTCGAGACTCCGTCTTGGGATCGTCCTCATCTTCACTGTTCGCCCTGGGCGGGAACGCCGCGGCCAACGCCACCGCGATCGCCCCGGCGATGACGCTCCCATAAAACAGGATGTCAATCGCGCTCCCGGCCGAAGAGCAGTTGGCGCCCGGCCCCCTCCGCACCACGAGCACACCCTCGGGCAACGAAGGCACGCTCGGCCCTTCCCCCTCTGGAGCGGAGATGTCCGCGCTCACTTGGAGACCGCCATCCGCTGGCCAAAGACCTTGTCCGCGGCCTCGCAGAACCTCCGCCACTCGGCATATTCGGACGCGGGGATGCGCGTCTTCTTGAACGCGAGCGAGGTCTTGACGGTGATCTTGCCGCCCGCCTCCTCATACGTGAGCGAGAAGCGCCCATACGGCGAGTCGAGCTTGGCCTGCGACGGCGGCCGGACCAGCTTGGCGCCGGGAGGGAGCTTGATGACCCACTCGTCCTCTCGCTGCGTCATCGCCCGCAAATCGATGTCGAGCGCGCGCGCCGACAGCGATGCGTAGTCGGCCACGAGCCTGTGCGAAGGGCCCGCCGGGATCGACAACGTGTCTCCCTCTTTGCGCGCAAACGCGGTGCTCTTGCCCTTGACCTTGATCTTCACGGGCTGCTCGTCGTCATCGAGGTCGTTCACCTCGACGCCGCCCTTGCCCTGCGCGATCTCCATCGCGCCGACCTCGCGCGCAAAGTCGCGGAGCGCGCGTTCGCGGCGCGTGCCCTCGGCCAAATACCGCGCCCGCCAATCCGGCGCATAAGCCCCCGTCACCATCATGTCGACCGTCATTTGGCCGGTGCCGTCGGCCGCGAGGCTCACCTCCAAATGCCGCTTGGTCACCGACGCTTCGGCCGGAGGCTCGGGCAACCGCACGAGCTTGGGCTTCCCCTCGTTGATTTGAAGCGCCATCGCGCCGCGGTCCATGACCGGGAGCTCGGTCGTGCCCGTGTGCTCGGCTGTGCCATCGAGGTAGAGGTCGAAGCCTGGCACGTACGCGATGGCGTGATCGAACGGCGCGAGGCTCGCGGGCGTCGGGTCGATGCGACCACGGAGCGACGTGCGCACGAGCACGATGGTCGACGGGATGCCGAGCTCGCGCAGCATCGTGACGATGATCGTCGCCTTGTCTTTGCAGTCGCCCCACCCGCGCGCGAGCGTCTGCGCGCAGCGCCGCGGGCGGATCCCTTCGAGCCCGAACTCGAGCGCCACGTAGCGCAGCCGCGTCGCGTACCGGTAGACCGCCTTCACCTTGGCGAGATCGTCCTTGGCCCCCTTCGTGATCTCACGGACCTTCTTGCGGACCTCGTCGTCGACGTCGAACTGATCGCGCGCGAGCCCCCAATACCAAGCCCCGACCTCGTCCCACGTCTTGAACGTGGAGACGTGGATGCGCGGCAAAATCTCGCCCCACGGCGGCATCACGGGCTCGGGCGCGAGCGCGGGCACGTCCTCGGCGACGAGGCGCTGGATGACGTTGTCGCCCTCCTCGCGCGTCTCGCGCTTCACGTTCGGAACGCTGTCCGCGTTGATGTGGAACGTGCGCGACTTGGGCCCGATGAGCACGTATTCGCTGTTCGCGACGGGCTCGCTCGTGCCCATGTACTCGACCTCGCCGTAGTAGTCGGCGATCTCGTTGCGCAGGGACACGTCCTCGACGCGGTAGCGCAGCTCGACCACGTCGCCCGCGTTGAGCCGCGGGAAATTGACGTAAAACGTGCGGGTCGAGGTGTACATCGCCATCGACGGATCGTTCACGCCCGTCTCGCCGCTCTCGATCGCCTCGTCGACGCGACCATCCGCGCGGTACACCTTGGCCGCGCGCAGCGTCACCGTCTGCCTGTCGCCTTGGTAGTCGAACGCGTATTGCCGCGCGTTCGCCGCGCCCTCGTCGGTGAGCGGCTGGAACACCACCTGGCGGAAGCGGCTGCCGAGCCCGTTCGGGAACACCGTCGAGACCGTGAGGCTGCGGAGCGTGCGCTGCGGGATGTTCTTCACCTTCACGTCGCGCATCGGCAAAAAGCGATCGGGCGCCCACGCGAACGCCTCGTCCATGCGCGGCTTGGGAGGCTCGATGTGCTCCAGGTACTCGCGCACGTCCTTGGCCTGCGGGAGCACCGCGAGGATCTGACGGAGCAGGCGCTTCTGCTCGTCGACCTTGCCCTCGGCGCCGTAAAAGTCGGAGAGCGCGCGGAGCGAAGGCACGTCCTCGGGCGCGAGCGCGAGCGCGCGCTGGTACGCCGCGAGCGCGCGCGGACGCTGCCCGAGCGCGAGGTACGTGCGCGCGGCGAAGCCCTGCGCCCACGGCGAATCCGGCTCGGTCGCGAGCAAGCGGCCGAGCCACCGCTCCGCCGCCGCGTTGTCGCGACGCGCGAGCGCGAGGTCCACCTGATCGTTCAAGAACGCGACGTCGTCGAAGCGGAGCGCGTTGTACCGCGCCGCGGCCTCGCCCGCCTCGGTGTCGCGCCCGACGACGCGCAGCTCGGCCGCGTACGCGCGGAGCAACGCCACGCTCTTGGGCTGCCGCGCGAGCGCGCGCTCCAACGTGCTCGTCGCCGTGCGTTTGAGGCCCGCCTCGATGTAGAGCTCGACCAAGCCGAGCGTCGCCGGGATGTTGTCGGGATCGGCCGCGAGGATCTCTTCGTACACCGGGACCGCGTCGCGCCAGTTGACGCCCTCGCGCTTGAGCTCGGCCTTGCGGAGCAGCACGTCCACGTTCTTGTGGCCCGGCCCCGCGAGCGCCTCGGCGCGCTCGGTCCACGCGCGCTGCTGGTTCTTGTCCTCGGCGAGCTCGCCCGCGAGGAGGAGCCGCGCGACCGTGGGCTCGGTCTCGGCCGCGCGCCGCGCGAGATCACGCGCGCGGTGCTCCGACTTGTTGTCGCCGCCCGTCGCCGCCAAGTACCGCGCGTACGTCTCGAGCGCCGCGGCCGGCGGCTTCGGGCCCGCGACGAGCCGCTCGAGCTCTTGGATCGGACCCTCGACGCCATTCTTGGGAGGCAGCTTGGGCGCCGGATCCGCGCCCTTCTTCTTGCCCTTCGCGGCCTTCGCGGGCGGCTCCTCCTTCTTCGGCTTCGGTACGGATTTCTGTACAGGAGGAGGGCCGGCGGCCGCGGGGTCCGCGATGACGTCGATGCCGAGATCGGGCGCGCCCTTGTCGTCGGCGATGCGCACCGCGAGCTTGGGCGCCTCCTCGGCGCCGCACACCTTGACCATCAGCCGGTTCGAGCCCGGCGCGAGCGTGGCCTTCGCGGCGAAGCGATCGGTGTCGAGCTCGCGGTACGCGACGTCCTCCAGGACGGCCTCGCCGTTCCAGAACACGCGCATCGCGCCCGCCGCGCCGGCCCAGATCGAGATGGGCCGCGGCGCGCGCGTGCCGGCCTTGGGCTTCACGAACGTGGTCGCGTAGAGGCAAATCTCCTCGCGCGGGCGCACGAACGTGCCGAAGTCGACCCAGCCGTAGGCGCCCGCGTCGGGCAGCACGCGCGCGCGGACCTGCCTGCCCTTGCCGTCGAACGGGCGCGCGAGATCGATCGCACCGAAGAGCTCCTGCTCAGGAGGGAAGGGCCGGTGAAAGCCCGCCTTGTTCTCGTTGTCGAACGGGCCGACGACGATCCACTTGCCGACGAAGCCCAGCGCCTTGATGCGGCTCGTCGCGCCGTCGAGATCGCCGCGGCGGCGGCGCGCGTACGCCGCGAGCAGGTCCGCGTAGACCTTGGCCGGCGGCGGCGTGGTCTTGGCCTCGCTGATCGCTTGGATGGCCTCTTCGACCTGCGTGGGATCGACGCGATCCCAGAGCCTCCACAAATCGCGGAGCGCCGCGTAGATCGCGGGCCCCTTGGCCGCCCTCGCCGCGGCCGACGCGCGGAGCAGCTCGGGGTGCACGACCCCTGCTTCTGCGCGTGCGTTGGACGCGTCGCCCGCCGCGAGCGCGCTCGCGACGGCCAGCGCCGCGAGCCCCCCGCGCACCCCTCTCGATGTTCCTGCGCTCATTAGGTTTGTGATTGCTCTCTGCCCTCGCGGGCGTGTCGCCGCGTGTCGTGATCGAAGCCGCGGTAGCCCGCGAGCAGATCCGCGCGATCCGGGAGGTGCTCGCGCACGAGCTCGAGGAGCTTGCCCCCGTCGATCAGATCGACCGGCGCCGGGCACGATCGGATGCCCGCGTGCGCCTCCTCGGTGAAGCCCGCGAGCGCGATGTAAATCCCTTTGAGCGCGCCCATGTCGCCGCGCACGCCCTCGGCGAACGAGAGCACGTCGGCGGCGTCGACCTGGCCGCCGAGCACCGGCGTCGCATGGAGAAGGATGCGCCCGCCGCTCAGCGGCCTCGGGTCACGCGCGGTAACGTCGAGCACACCGCCCGTGCCCGACGACGAGAAGACCGTCTCCATGCCGAGCGCCGAGAGCAGCTCCTGGATCACGTCGGCGAACTCGTCGGCCGTGATCTCGGGGCGCTCGTCCTCCTTCTGTCCGGCGCGGAGCGGCGCCGTGCGTGGGATGTTCGGCGAAAATCGGGCGATGAAGAAAATCAACCCGAAGCCGATGATCAACGGCGCGATGAAGACGACGAAGACACCCATGCGAGCCCTATCGCGACACCCGGACGTAGAGGCGTCTTTCCCTTGAGTCTAGACCAATCGTGGCGACCCGAAATGTGCTCCTTGCTCCGGCGAGGCGCGATCGGCTAGAAACGACCCTGGCCGCTCCGACGCATGTCGGCGTAGTGAGAGCGGCGTGCGACCCGGTCGCGCGGGCGGAGGAACGATGGTCAACCCCCAGATGGTGATGTACGAGGAGGAGTTCAATCAGATCCAAAGCGTCGTGGATCGCCTCGTCAAAGACGCCAACGCGAAGGTCGTCTTCATCGTCGACAAGAACGGGCAGCTCATCGCCGCGAGCGGCGGCGACATCGACAACCTCGACACCACGTCGCTCGCGTCGCTGACGGCCGGCAACATCGCGGCCACCGGCGGCATGGCAAAGCTCCTCAAGGAGAACGAGTTCGGCACTCAGTTCCACGAGGGCGAGAAGGCGAACATCCACATCCAGCTCGCC
>CAYTJL010000228.1:0-15860 GCA_964437785.1 uncultured Polyangiaceae bacterium | reverse complement strand
AAGAGCCCGATCTCTCGAACTTCAAATGCCCGCCTCACGCGACGTGCAACCCGCCGCCGCCGAGGCCTGTCCGCTGCCCCGCCAAGTAAGGAGCGATGAAGGCCCCTTCTCATGTGGTGATCCTGGTCGGGCACGGCGCTCCGCCGCTCGGCTATCCGCGCGATCGCGTGGCGCGCCTCAAAGCCCTCGAAGGCAAGAGGCGCGCGACGGGAGGGCCCATGACCGAAGAGGAGATCGCGCTCGACCGCGAGATCCGGGCGATCCCGCGCACACCCCAAAACGATCCTTACTCCGCAGGGATTGAGGCGCTCGGCGCCGCGCTCCGACCCCTCCTCGGCGACGCAACGCTCATCCTCGCGTACAACGAGCTCTGTGGGCCCTCGCTCGAAGAGGCGATGGCGCGCGCCGCCGCTGAAGGGGCGCGCGCCATCACCGTGGTCCCAACCATGTTGACGCCCGGCGGGGTCCACTCCGAGGTGGAGATCCCCGAGACCATCGAAGAGGCCAAAGCGCGCTTGCCGGGCGTGGAGATCCGGTATGCGTGGCCGTTCGACTTGACCCAGGTCGCCGCGCTGCTCGCGGCCCGCGCGCGCGCGTGCGCGCCTCCGTCATAACGAATCAGGCATAACGGATCAGAAGAAGCCCATGGGCTTCGGGTCGTAGCTCACGAGCAGGTTCTTGGTCTGCTGGTAGTGGTCGAGCATCATCTTGTGCGTCTCGCGGCCGATGCCCGACTGCTTGTACCCGCCGAACGCCGCGTGCGCCGGATAAAGATGGTAGCAGTTGGTCCACACGCGGCCCGCGTGGATGGCCCGGCCGGCGCGATAAGCGGTGTTGCCGTCGCGCGTCCAGACGCCCGCGCCGAGGCCGTAGAGCGTGTCGTTGGCGATGGAGATGGCGTCGTCATAGTCCTTGAACTTGGTCACGCTCACCACCGGCCCGAAGATCTCCTCTTGGAAGATACGCATCTTGTTGTTGCCTTGGAACACCGTAGGCATCACGTAATACCCGCCGTCGAGGTCGCCGCCGAGCGACGCGCGCTCGCCGCCGAGCAGCGCCTTGGCGCCCTCTTTTTTACCGATGTCGATGTAACTCAGGATCTTCTCCAGCTGCTCCTTGGACGCCTGCGCGCCGACCGTGGTCGCCGGGTCGAGCGGGTTGCCGGGCTTGTGCCTGCGGGCGCGCTCCACGGCCCGCTCCAGGAACTGACCGTACATCGACTCTTCGACGAGCGCGCGCGACGGGCAGGTGCACACCTCACCTTGGTTGAGCGCGAACATGGCGAATCCTTCGAGCGCCTTTTGCGCAAAGTCATCATCTTTGGAGAGCACGTCCGCGAAGAAGATGTTGGGCGACTTGCCGCCGAGCTCGAGCGTCACCTGGATGAGGTTCTCGGAGGCGTATTGGAGGATGAGCCGGCCCGTCGAGGTCTCGCCCGTAAAGGCCACCTTGGCCACACGCTTGCTCGACGCGAGCGGCTTGCCCGCCTCGATGCCAAAGCCGTTCACCACGTTGAGCACGCCCGGGGGCAAGAGATCACCGATGAGCTCCATGAGCACCAGGATCGACGCGGGCGTCTGCTCCGCGGGCTTGATCACCACCGCGTTGCCCGCCGCGATCGCGGGCGCGAGCTTCCACGCGGCCATGAGGATCGGGAAGTTCCACGGGATGATCTGCGCGACGACGCCGAGCGGCTCTTGGAAGTGATACGCGACCGTGTTTTGGTCGATCTCGCTCATCGCGCCTTCCTGCGCGCGCACACATCCCGCGAAGTAACGGAAGTGATCGATGGTGAGCGGGATGTCGGCGGCGAGCGTCTCGCGCACGGGCTTGCCGTTGTCCCACGTCTCGGCGACGGCGAGCATCTCGAGGTTCTGCTCGATGCGATCCGCGATCTTGTTGAGGAGCACCGCGCGCTCCGACGGCGTCGTCCGGCCCCACGCGCCCTTGGCCGCGTGCGCCGCGTCGAGCGCCTTCTCGACGTCCTCCGCCGTCGACCTCGGCACCTCGCAGAACGGGCGGCCCGTGATCGGCGTGACGTTCTCGAAATACTGCTCCTTCACCGGGCGGACCCACTCGCCCCCAATGAAGTTCTGATAACGGGACTGGAACGCGACCTTCGAACCTTGTTGGTTGGGCGGGGTGAACATGAGCGGACCTCCTCGGCGACGGACGATGAGGCCACTGGCAGGGTCCGGGCCAACGCCCGCGTCATTGCCAATCACGCGCGATAACCCACAAAACAAGGCCTATCGAACCGTCGCGTCATGCCTCGCCGGCGCGGACACCTGTTGCAAAACGAGACAGTCACGACGCGACGCGCTGGTGTCATGGTGTCGCGATCGCCTTTATTTAAAGGGTGATCGGCGTCAATCATGGTGACTGGCGCGCGCCCGCGTGCGAAGCTCGGTCATCGTGATTCGCCTCGACGAGCCCGAGCCGACGCTGGCGACGAGATTCCACGGAGGCGATCTCGACACCTCCTCGATCGAGCGCCACCCCGTGCTGTCGCGCTGGACGCGCGCGGCGAGCCTCGGGCTCCGCGCGGACGCGGACGCGTACACCGAGGCTGCGCCTTCGGCGGATCTGGCGGTGCGCCGCGATCGCGTCGACGCCATTTTCCGCGAAGAGACGCCGCTGCTCGCGCCGATGGCCGCGGAGCTCGCCTCGCGATCGATGGTGGCGATCGTCGCCGATCACGAGGGTGTCATCTTGCTCGCGCGCGGCGGCGGCGCCTTCGCGTCGGACGCGATGCGCGTGCGGCTCGTCGAGGGCTCACGCTGGAGCGAGCGCGCGCGCGGCACCAACGCGATCGGCACCGCCATCGCCGAGCGCCGCTCCGTCGCGGTCGTGGGCCGCGCGCACTTCGAAGAGCGCAACCACGGCCTCTTTTGCTACGCGACGCCCATCCTCGATCCGTACGGCGATCTCGCCGCCGTGCTCGACGTGACGGGCCCCGCGCTCGAGCACAACCCCACGATCGGCATCGCCGTGCAAGCCGCGGGCGGCGCGCTCGAACGCGCGCTCCGCCTGCGCGAGCACGCCGCGGCCACGGCGGGCGGCTACGCGATCGTCGAGCGCATGCTCCACCGCGCGCGATCCCCCGCGATGCTCGTCGAAGCGAACGGCGACGTCACCGCGATGAACGACGCCGCGCGCCTCGCGCTCGGGATCGCAGGCGATCGCGCGCTCACCGCGGAGCGCGTGTTCGGCGCGTCGATGGCGGCGCTCCGCGCCGTCGCGCTCTCGCCGAACGGGGGCGCGCGCTTCGAGACCGCGCGCGCCGCGTATCGCTTGGAGATCGAGCCCATCCTCGGATCGGGCAAACGGCTCTTGGCGCTCGTCGTCTACCTGGAGCCGCTCGCGCAGGCAGCGCCTCGAACGCCTAGGATCGCAGGCCCGTCGCGCGATCAGCGGCGGCCCGATCCGGCGCCTCTGCCCGCGGCGTTCGACGCGATCTTGGGCACGGATCAAGCCGTGATCGAGGCCAAGCGCATGGCCGCGCGCTTCGCGCCGACCACGCTCCCCATCTTGCTACTCGCCGAGACGGGCACCGGCAAGGAGCTGTTCGCGCGCGCGCTGCACGCCGCCGGATCGCGCGCCAAAGGGCCGTTCGTCGCGCTCAACTGCGGCGCGCTCAACCCGAGCCTCTTGGAGAGCGAGCTCTTCGGCTACGCGCCCGGCGCCTTCACGGGCGCGCGCCGCGGCGGATCCGACGGCAAGATCGGCGCGGCGAACGGCGGCACCTTGTTCCTCGACGAGGTCGCCGAGATGCCGGAGCCGCTCCAAGCGATGCTCCTGCGCGTGCTCGAAGAGGGCTCGTATTACCGGGTCGGCGGCGCGGAGGAGCGCCGCAGTGACATGCGCCTCGTGTGCGCGACGTGCCGCGACTTGCCTGCGCTCGTCGCGTCGGGCGCGTTTCGTCGCGACCTCTTCTTTCGAATCCAAGGCGCGGTCGTCACCATCCCGCCGCTCCGCGCGCGCGACGATCGCCTTCATCTCGCGCGCGGCTTGCTCGCGCAGATCGCGAAGAGCACCAACGTCGCGTGCCCCGACCTCGGCGACGACGCCGCGGCGTACGTCCTGTCGCACCGATGGCCGGGCAACGTGCGCGAGCTGAAGAGCGCGCTCGCCCACGCGCTCGTGATGGCGGAGGGCGCGCCGAGCCTCGCGCGCGAGCACTTTCCGCGCGTGCTCTTCGACGACACCGCCGGCGCGCGCGAAGCGCAGCGCGAGGCGCCCCGCACGCGCGACGAGATCCTGGACGACGCCGTCGCCGACGCCGTGCAGCGCAGCGGCGGCAACCTCAGCGAAGCGGCGCGCCTCCTCGGCGTCGCGCGCAGCACGCTCTATCGAAGGATGAACAAGAAGGGCTGAGCAGCTTCGGAATCGACGCACGATGTAAACACTATGCTCCTCGGATACGCGTGCTAGCGTCGGACCAAAGCGATGATCGATTCCATCACGCTGAAGGGCTACCGAGGCCACACCTCCACCACCATCCCATGCGGGCGGCTCACGGTGCTCGTCGGCGAAAACGCGACGGGCAAGACGAGCGTGCTCCGCGCCTTGGCGTGGGCATCAAAAGGGTTCGAGCAGACGCTCCCCACCTCGTGGCTCCGAAGCGGCGATCATGAGCTCTCCCTTTCGATCGCCGGTCGCGAGCACGACAAAGACTTTCGCGTCGAGGTGACGTATCGCCTGTTGGACGGCGTCAACCGCGATAGCCCATTGTCCTTGGCGCGCGTGGAGGGCTCGGCGGTGAGCGAGGGCGACTCCCCGGCGAGACGCCCACAAGCGATCTTCCTCTCGCTCTCCGAAGGCGCGCTCGCGGCGCCGTCCTCCTCCAAACAGGCGATCCCAGCGCTCTCCCCCTCCGGCCGGGGGCTCGCTTCGCTGCTGGCCTATCTAAAGCTGGTTGACACTGCCCGCTTCGAGCGCATCGTCGAGCGGCTCCGCGCGGTGGTGCCTATCGTACGCGGCATCGGCTTTACGCGGGTCGCCGTCGAAGAGACGGGGCAACGGACGATCCGTGTCGAGGACAGGCTGATCGAGATCCCCGAGACGATCACCACCATCCGAGACGCGCTCCTCTTCGACTTTGTGGACGCGGAGAAGGTCCCTGCCGATCTCGTCAGCGAAGGTACGTTGATCTCGCTCGGGATGTTGGCCGCGCTCGAGCAGATTGATCGCGCGCGCGTCGACGTCATCCTCATCGACGACATCGATCGCGCGTTGCACCCGCGCGCCCAACGCGAGCTCATGACCACGTTGCGCGCCATCCTCGACGCCTCACCCGGCCTTCAGATCCTGGCGACGTCGCACTCACCCTACATGATCGACGCCCTGCAGCCCGAGGAGGTCGTGATCCTCGGCCGAAACGCGAAGGGCGTTGTCGTCGCGAAGCGGCTCGACACGTTCCCCGACACGCGGCTCCGCGAGATGCTCTCCACGGGCGAGCTGTGGATGTCCGAAGGGGACGAGTGGGTCACGCGATGACGCTGCGCGCGCTCGTCTTCGCCGAGGACATCATGGGCTTCACCCTCGCTCGTGATCTGTGCGACCGCGTGCTCGCGATTGACACGCAGGGGGACGACACCTTGCGCGAGCAAATGAGAAGAGGGATTTCGCAAGCGCGCGCCGCGGGCATCAAGCTCGCGCTGGCCATCGCGCATCAGGAGTCCGAGGCGTGGGTCTTGGCCGGTTTTGTCCCCGAGCACGACGCAGAACGTGAGCTGTTGCTCACGTTGGCTGAGCGACACGGATTTGATCCCGCTCGCGAGCCTCATCGCCTCACGCCCAATCGGCGGACCGACCCTCATGATGCCAAGCGAGCTTGCGCCTCGTTGTTCCCCGAGGGGACGCTGTCCCCGCGCGCGGAGCGTTGCTGGCTCGAAACGCCGCTCGAAACGCTCGAACGCTCCGGCTCACGCACCGGGCTCCCGGAGTATTTGGCGGACGTGCGCCATAACGTCATGCCCCTCCTCGGAGGGCGCGCGACGATGGAGTGAACCGAGGGCGGTATCTCGTCAACCAGCCTTCTTGGGGAGCGGAGCGCCGGTGTCGTCGGCAGGCCGAAAGAGGTTGAGCGGCACCATCAAATAGCGCTTCCCGTTCGCGTGCGGAGCGGGCATGCGGCCCGCGTCCACGTTGATTTGCACGCTCGGGAAGAGCAGCCGCGGCGGCGCGAGCGTCGCGTCGCGCTGATCGCGAAAACGGACGAACTCCTCTTTGGTGGTCTCGGCGCGGAGCTGGACGTTCTTGGCCTTCTCGACGCCGATGGTCGAGGCGAACGCGAGCGGCCGCCCGCCGGGCTGGTAGTCGTGCCCGACGAAGACACGTGTCTCGTCGGGGAGCGTATAAAGCCTCTTCGTGATCGAGTCATAAAGATCGGCCGAGCTGCCGCGGGGGAAGTCGCAACGGCCGGTGCCGTAATCCTCCATGAAGAGGGCGTCGCCCGTAAAGACAGCATCGTTGATCTTGTAGCTCACGCACGCGGGCGTGTGGCCGGGCGTCGCGATGACCTCGATGGACAAGCTCCCTGCCGAGAGGACCTCACCGTCGTGGAGCAATTTGTCGAACTGCCGGCCATCCGTGGCGAAGCCCTCGGGCAAATCGAAGATGGCTTTGAAGGTCTGTTGGACCTCGGTGATGCGCGCGCCGATCGCGACGCCCGCCTCGAACCTGCGGCGGAGGAGCTGAGAGGCCGAGAGGTGATCGGCGTGCGCGTGCGTCTCGAGCACCCAGCGCAGCCGGAGCTCGCGCTCCCGAAGGAACGCGCTCACCGCGTCCGCCGACTCGGTGGAGGTGAGCGACGCGAGCGGGTCGTAGTCGAGGACGGGATCGATCACGACCGCATCGCGCGTCGCCGGATCGAAGACCACGAAGGTGAGCGTGTAGGTTCGAGGATCGTAAAAGTGCTGGATCTGCATCGCCATCTCCATCGTTGCGCGGCCTGCTCGTAAGAGCCGGCGATCGCCGAAGAGGTTCGGGGCTCACGCGCGATCACGAACGCCCGCGCCGTGACGCGCGCGGACGGCGGCCGCGATCGCCGCGAGCGCGCCGCCGAAGCCCGCGACCACGACGACGAGCCACGCGTGCTCGCGGAGCGCGGCGAGCGCACCGCGCGGGATCTGCTTGCCGAGGAGGAACAACGCCATCGCGAGGACGAACCACGCGAAGCCACGGCGAAGCGCGTCGGGCGAGATCCCGCGCGACGCGCGCGCCCCCGCGAAGCTGCCGGCGATCGCCGCCGCCGTGATGAGCCCGGTCAACGTCCAATCGAGCTCGGTGTGCCCGAGATGACCCGCGAGCCCGGCGAACGATTGAAGCGCGATCACGACGAGCGACGTCCCGACCGCGCGCGGCATCGTCATCCCGCCGAAGAGCGCGAGCGCAGGCACGATGAGGAACCCGCCGCCCGCGCCCACGAGGCCCGAGATCACGCCGACCGCCGCGCCGATCGCGAGCACCTTGAGCGCTTGCGGGGGCTTCGCCGCGCCGCCGTCCGCGCGCCGCCCGCGCATCATGGCCGCCGAGGTCACGAGCATGATCACGCCGAACGCCGCGAGCAGCAGCGCCGACGGGAGGTAGTGCGCGACCCGCCCGCCCGCGTACGCGCCCGCCATCGCGGTCGCCGCGAAGACGAGCCCGGTGCGGAGCTCCACGCGACCCGCCCGCGCGTGCGCCACCGATCCCACCGCGCTCGTCACGCCGACGACGAAGAGCGACATCGCGATGGCGGCCTTGGGATCGACGTCGAGCACGTACACCAGGATCGGCAGCGTCAAGATCGAGCCGCCGCCGCCGAGCAGGCCGAGGCTCACACCAATGAGGAGAGAGAGCGCGAGCGCGAGGACGATCATCGAAGCCTCCACGCCGCATCGATTGCAACCGGCGCGCCAACCCGCTCCACGCACGCGCGCGATCACGCGCGACGCACGTGAAACAAGCCTCGGCCGATCGTGTTACATCCGGTGAAACATCGCGTCTCTCAATGTTTCATCCGGGGAGCAGCCCGAGCGCGCGCATCTTCCGCCAGAGCGTCACGCGCGAGAGGCCGAGGATGCGCGCCGCGCGATCGCGGTTGCCCGCGGTGCGCTCGAGCACGTGCGCGATGCGCTCGGCCTCGGGGGAGAGCGCGCGATCGGCGGCGCGCGCGGGGCCTTGATCGCGCTCGGAGGCATCGGACAAAAGAGGGGGATCGGCCACGTCGGACGCCGCGCGCGCGTCGTAGATCTCGGACGGAAGATCCGCGGCGCGCAGGACAGGGCCGTCGCCGGTCGCGTACGCGTACGCGAGGACGTTCTTGAGCTCGCGCACGTTGCCGGGGAACGAATACGCTTCGAGGAGGCGCATCGCGGCGGGCGCGACGTGCTCGATCCGGCGCTTCTTCTTGGCGTTCATCTCGGCGATGAACCGATCGCAGAGCAGGCGCACGTCGCCGGGCCGCGCGCGGAGCGGCGGCAGGAAGATGGGGATCACGCGGAGGCGAAACATGAGGTCCGCGCGGAAGCGACCGGCCTCGACCTCGCGCCGGAGCGCGCGGTGCGTGGCCGAGACCACGCGGACGTCGACGGGGATCGACTCGCGCGCGCCCACCGGGATCACCGATCGCGTCTCGATCACGCGGAGGAGCTTGGCTTGGAGCTCGAGCGGCAGCTCGGCAACCTCATCGAGGAAGAGCGTGCCCTTGTGCGCGAGCTCTACGTGGCCCGGCGTGTCGCGCACCGCGCCCGTGAACGCGCCGCGCGCGTGCCCGAAAAGCTCGCTCTCCAAGAGGCTGCCCGGCAAGGCCGCGCAGTTGAGCGCGCGATAAGGGCCCTTGCTGCGCGGCGAGAGGTCGTGGAGCGCGCGCGCGACGAGCTCCTTCCCCGAGCCCGTCTCGCCGCGCACGAGCACGGGCTCGTCGACGTCGGCCACGCGCTCGACGATGCGCAGCACGTCCTTCATGCCCGCGTCCTGCGTCCAGATGCCGCGAAAATCGACGGGGCCTTCGTCGCCCGCGCGGCCCGCGTCGTCGAGCAGGAGCAGGAAGCCCGAGCGCGCGCCGGGCTCGCCGAGCGGCATCGTGCGCACGCGGATGCGGCTGTCGTTCGAGCGCTTGGGGCGCGGGATGATCGCCTCCACCGCGCGCCCCTCCGCGAGCCCTTCGGCGATCGGCCGCTTCGTCGCGTCGCCGCAGAGCAGCTTGGGCGCGGCCTCGCCCATGGGCACGGGGAAGCCGAGCAGCTCCTCGGCGTGCGCGGTCGCGGCGACGACGTGTAGGCGGGGATCGAGGACGATCGCGGCGCCCGCGAGCTCGCCGAGCGCGTCGACGATCGGATCGTGGTGGGGCTCGGCGCTCTTTCGCGCGCGCTGCTTGCGCATGCGGGCGGCGTTATACCGCGGCGGTGCGCGCGATGGGGAGCCGCGCTTCGTTCCAGGTCCTCATCCCGCCGCGCATCGACGCGACCTTGCGAAACCCGAGCGCCGCGAGCGAGAGCGCGGCCTTGCCCGATCGCCCGCCCGATCGGCACACGAGGATCAACGGCTCGTCTTTGCTCCACGCCGCGGCCTTCGCTTCGACGCTCGCGAGCGGCACGTGCTCGATGCCCGCGATGTGACCGAGCGGCCCCGTGAGCTCGTCGGCCTCGCGCACGTCGACGAGGCGCCCGCTCGCAGGGTTCGCCGCGACCCACTCGACGGTCAGCTCCGGCACGTGGCCGTGGCTCACCTCGACCGGCGCCCACCGCGGCTCGTCGGGGCCGACGCCGTCGAGCGGCAGGCCGCGCGGCACGCCGCAGTGCAGGTTGGCCGGCACGGCGACCGCGATTTGTTTGGGCGGCGCGAGCGCGAGCCCCTCCATGATCGCGACGAACGCGTCGATCGATTTGCCGCCGCCGAGCCGCGGGTTGAAGCGCCTCTCCTCCCCCACGCTGGAGCACGTCCGGCCCTTGTAATCGTGGCCCGGATACACGAGCGTCGCGTCGGGCAGCGAGAAGATCTTCTCGTGCACCGACGCGTAGAGCACGCGGCTGTCGCCCTGTTGGAAGTCGGTGCGGCCCGAGCCGCGGATGAGCAGCGCGTCGCCCGTGAAGGCCATCCTGCGATCGCTCGTCACGAACGTGACGCACCCGTCCGTGTGCCCGGGCGTCTCGCGGACCTCGAGCGCGTGGCGGCCGAAGCGGATCGCGTCGCCCTCTTTGACGAGCACGTCCGCGTAGCCCACGCCCGCGCGCTCGCTCAGCACCGTCTTGCAGCCGAGCCTCGCCGCGAGCGATCCGCTCGCCGTGACGTGGTCGGCGTGGACGTGCGTGTCGAGCGCGTAGAGCAGCGTGAGGCCGAGCTCCGCGATGAGGCCCGCGTCGCGATCGATCTGCTCCACCACCGGATCGATGATCACCGCCTCGCGCGTCTCCTCGTCCGCGAGGAGGTAGGTGTACGTGGAGGACGCGAGATCGAAGAGCTGGCGAAACAACATGGAGGCTCCTTTACCCCTGCGCCTCTCGCAACGAAAGTGCCAGCGTTGCTCGGCTCTCCTCCTCGTCCTCACAGGCGGAGGCGCGCGCCTCCGTGAAGCACAATGAAGCACTTGTTTCATGAACGTGAAACACCATGAATCATCAACCCGGCCGCGTGCGCCGGGGTCGCCGCGGGATCCGAGGCGGCACGGCGGTTGCGAAGAGGCGGGCCGGCCCGCGACCTCACGTCGCGGCGATCGGAGCAATCGTTCATGGTCATCCCGCAAGATTGGTTGGTCGCGCTCGCCGGGGGCGCGCTCATCGGGCTCGGCGCGACGGTCCTCTTGGCGTTCAACGGGCGCGTGATGGGCGTCTCGGGCATCCTCTCGGGCCTCGTGACGCCCAAGGCCGGCGACATCTCGTGGCGCGCGCTCTTCCTCGTGGGCCTCTTGATCGCCGGGATGATCGCCGAGGTCGCGATCCCCTCCGCGTTCGGCGCGAGCGCGGCGCCGATCGCGCTCATCGGCGCCGCGGGCTTGCTCGTCGGGTTCGGGACGCGCATCGGCAACGGGTGCACGAGCGGCCACGGCGTGTGCGGCGTCGCGCGGACGTCGCCGCGGAGCATCGCCGCGACGTTGACCTTCCTCGCGACGGGCGCGCTCACGACGCTCTTGGTCCACGGAGGTGCGCGATGACCCCGAGCACGAGGCCGCGCGCGGAGGGCGCCGCCGCGCTCGTGTCCGGGCTCCTGTTCGGGCTCGGGCTCGCGATCGCGGGGATGACCAGGCCCGACAAAATCATCGGGTTTCTGAGCTTCTTTCAGCGTTGGGATCCCACGATGGCGTTCGTGATGGCGGGCGCCGTCGCCGTGCACGCCGCGGCGTTCCGCGTGATCACGCGGCGGAGCTCGCCCCTCCTCGCCGCGCGCTTCTTCGTGCCGGCGCGGCGCGATCTCGACGCGAGGCTCCTCGCGGGCGCCGCGCTGTTCGGCGTCGGGTGGGCGCTCAGCGGCTTCTGCCCCGGGCCGGGCATCGCGGCGATCGTCGTGGGCTCGAAGAGCGCGCTCGTCTTCGTCGCCGCGATGATCGGCGGCAACCTCCTCGCCGCGCGCGCCGAGCCCGCGATCGCGCGCGCGCTCGAACGAAAGCGACCGAGCGAGCCCGCGTGACATGTAAGCTGCGCGCGTGTGATCACGCTGTCGGCCCTCGTCGCTGCCTCGATCCTCCTCGCGCCGTACGTCGGGCTCGCGCTGCTCCGCGCGAAGAGCGAGCGATCGATCGGCTCCGTCGCCGCGTGGCTCGGGGCCGCGCTCGCGGCCGATCTGCTGGGCATCTTGATGATCGCGCGCGCGATGTCGCTCGAGCGCGCGGCGTGGACGGCGCGCGGGCTGTGGGCCGTGGGGCTCCTCCTCGCGTGGCGACGTCGCGCGTCCTCTGAGGCGCGGCCCTCCTTGGCGGTGAGCCCCGCGACGCGTTGGTCGATCGTCGCGTCGAGCGCGGCCTCGCTCGGATTGAGCCTCTTGCTCTCCCGGCCTTACGCCATCTGGGACAGGCTTTGGCACATCCCGCTCGTCTCGGTGCTGCGCGCGCAGCGCGTGCCCTTCGTCAACGTCTATGACCCTGCGACGCCGCTCCACTATCACTTCTCGGGCGACGTGCTCGCGGCCTTGGTGCAGGTCTATTCGTTCGGCGTGCTCCACGCTTCGCACGCCCTCTCGCTCGCGCACGACGCGCTCTATGTCTGCCTCGGCGCGATGCTCGGAGCGTGGCTGTCGGAGATCGGCGTCAAGCGCGCTGTCGCCGCGGCGGCCTCGACGGCGCTCGTGCTGCTCACCGGCCCCGTGACGCTCTTCGCGGCGCGCGAGCCGCCCGCCGCGGGGGGACAGACCCTCTTCAGCCTGCTCTCGCTGAGCTTCCGCCCGCACGTCGCGCTCGCGTTCGTGCTGCTCCTCACGTTGTGGATCGCGATCACGAAGCGCATCACGGCCATCACGCTCGTCGCCGCCGCCGCGCTCGCGATCACCGATGAGAGCTCGGTCGTGCTCGTCGGCCTCGCGCTCGGCGGGATATGGCTCGTCGCGCCCGGCGTGATCGCGCCCAAACGATGGACCGGCGCGCTCGTGCTCGCGGCGATGGGCGCGCTCTTCCTCGGCGTCAACGCGCTCTTTCGAGGTGCCTTTGCGTGGGGCGCGCCGCGCTTCGCGACCGCCTTCGTGACGCCGCGCCTGCCGGGATACGACAGCGCCTCTCTGCCGCTCGCCTCTTCGAAGGGCGTTTGGCTCTTCGCCGCCGAGGCCTTCCCCATCTGGATGGCCCTCCTCGCCATGACCTTGGCGTGGTCGCGGCTCTCTCTGCGCGACAAGCTGCAAGCGGCCGGGTTGGCCTTGCTCACCGCCACGTGCTCGGCGCTGTTCGTGGCGCTGGAGGTCAATCACAGCCCGATCGAGAGCCATCGCTTCATGACCGCGCCGCTCTTCTTCGCGCCGATCGTGGCGCTCACCGCGCTCGCTCGGGCCGACGTGCCCTTCGCTTGGAGCCTCTCCACGCTCGCGCTCGCCGCGGGCCTCTGGCTCCCTGCCATGTCGACGTCACGATGGCTCGCGGTGACCGCTCCCACGGCGGGAGAGGTCTATAAGGGCTTCTTCTCTCCCGTCGATTTCCAGGACGTCGATTGCCGCCGAGACCTCGGCGCGAAGAGCTTTGAAGCGGGCGAGCGCATGTACGCCGAGAAGAGTCTTTATTACCTCGTCGCCGGTTGCCGTCCTACGTTTACGCCGTCACCTACGAACCCCAATTGGAGCTTGCAAGTCAAAGCACCTTGGTTTGGGCGCGCGGCGCTCGCGGAGCTGGATCGATGGCAATCCGGCCGCGGGCCGACGATCACGTATTGCGCCCCCGGCTCGCGCGACGACGCTTGCCTGATCGCGCTCAGCCGGCGGCGGTGCGCGCCGAGCGGGGCCCTCGCGCGGCGCTGCGAGCTCGCCGAGATCGATCGGCGCGCGGCCCTCGGCTCGGGCAAGAAGTGGTGAAGCCCGGCGGCGCGGTTCGCCGCGGCGCGGAGAAGCAGCGTCAAATCCCCGACAATCGGAGCGGGTAACTTTGCTCCCGCTCCGGCGTTGGTACCCTGTGATGGCTCAGGTGCTCTCCCGCCGCTTCAAGATCGCGATCGCCGCCGGCGCCCTCGCAGGGGCCACGATCGCGCTCGGGTTTGGTCCTCTCGTGCGTCACGAGGCGAACGAGGTCGCCGCGCGCTACGGCGCGTCCATCGCGATCGACGGCGTCCGCCCCGGCCTGCGCGGCGTGCGGCTCACGGGCGTCGACGTGACGCTGCCCGAGATCCCGAGCGCGAAGCTCCATCTCGACAACGTCGAGATCACCTACGACGGCGAGGGCCGGAGCGTCGTCGTGCGCGGCGGATCGATCGCGGCCACGGGCTCGCGCGAGACCATCGCGCGCGAGGTCGATCAATGGCGGGCGCACCACCTCGGCGGCGATCAACAAAAGGCCGGCGGCAAGGGGAGCCGCGCGCGCGTCGAGGGCGTCGACGTCACGTGGAGGAGCGGGAGCGGCGAGGAGCTCCGCGCGACGGGCGTCTCGGTCGCGCGCGACGAGGGCAAGCTCCACGTCGAGGCGGGCGCGGCGTCGATGGTCACCGGCAAGACCAACGTGAAGATCGAGCGCGGCGCGGTCGATCTCGTGCGCGACGACAAGGGCTATCGCATCGCGACCCTCACCGCGGAGAGCGCGGTCGCCGACATCGCGTCGCTCGCGGGCGACGCGCATCCGAACGCGGGGGCCGGCAACGACGCCGCGAACGAGCCGCGGCGCAGATCCAAGACCGACTCGATCCGCGCGGGCTTGTTCGCCGCCGCGCACGCGATCGACGCGGCGCTCGCCCCGTCGGCGAAGGTCCGCGTGGCCGGCGTGCGCGCGCGCCTTCATCACGTGGGCGACGCGCTCAACTTGGGCCCCGGCCGGCTCGAGGTCGCGCGCGTCGAGGACGCGCTCGTCGTGAGCTTGGTCCCCGAGCTCGACGCCAAAGAGGCTCCGTCCGAAGGGCGCCCGCAGAGCGAAGCGCTCACGATGAAGCTCACGATCCCGCTCGGCGCCGCGCGCGAGGTCACGGCTGAGGTCCGCGGCGGCCCCATCTGGCTCTCGGCGCTCGGCGTCAAAGAGGGTGACTTCGGCCTCTTCAACGTGGCCGAGACGGCCATCTCCACGCGATCGGTCGTGACGCTCTCGGCCGACGGCAAGACGCTCGCGATCGACGGCGAAGGCCGCGTACGCGCGCTCGCGGTCAAGAGCGAAGCGATCTCGGACGAGCCTGTCTCCGGGGTCGATCTCGCGTTCCGCGTGAAGGGAGAGATGGCGCTCGACGGCTCGCGCGTCGCGATCAAGCAAGGCGAGGTGGACCTCGGCGCCGCGCGGCTCTTGGTGCAAGGCGACTACGAGCGCGTCAAAGACGGCCACCGCATCCGCGGCAACTTCGATGTCCCGATCACCGCCTGTCAATCGGTGCTCGACGCGACGCCGCGCGGGCTCGCGCCCAAGCTCCAAGGGCTGCGCGTCGCAGGGTCGTTTGCGCTGCGCGGCCGCGCCGACATCGACACGCGCGATCTCGACAAGCGCTTTGTGCTCGACTGGGACACGACCAACTCGTGCAGGTTCACCGAGGCGCCTCCCGACATCAACGTGGAGCGCTTCAAAAAGCCCTTCCGCCACACCGTTTATGACACGAGCAATCGGCCCACGACGCTGGAGACCGGCCCCGGGAGCCCTGCGTGGACGCCTCTCAGCGGCATCTCGAAGTTCATGGAGGCGGCGGTGCTCACCACCGAGGACGGCGGGTTTCACCGGCATCATGGCTTTGATCACGAGGCCATCAAAAACTCTATCCGCGAGAACCTCCGCAAAAAGAAGTTCGTCCGGGGCGCGAGCACGCTCAGCATGCAGCTCGCCAAGAACCTGTATTTAGGCCGCACCAAGAACATCGCGCGCAAGCTCCAAGAGGCGGTCTTCACCATGTATTTGGAGCAGGAGCTCACCAAAGAGCAGATCTTGGAGCTCTATCTCAACGTGGTCGAATTCGGGCCGATGGTGTACGGCGCGGGCGCGGCGGCGCGGCACTACTTCAGCACGAGCCCGCACGAGCTGTCGCTCTCGCAGGCGCTTTATCTCTCTTCTATCTTGCCGAACCCCAAGCAATCGCACTTCGGGTCGGGCGGCGCCGTCTCCGCCAACTGGGGCTCGTACCTGCGCAAGCTGATGAAGATCGCGCGCGATCGCGGGCGAATCACCGACGAGGAGCTCGACGAGGGGCTGCGCGAGACCATCATCTTGGGATCTCCCGCGCCCCAGCGCGCGCAGAAGGCGCTCGACGTGGGCAGCGCCGACGTGCCGCCGGGGCAGGACCCGGATC
>CAYTJL010000227.1:0-15933 GCA_964437785.1 uncultured Polyangiaceae bacterium | reverse complement strand
TCGGTCTTGGGGTCGCCGAAGACGGGGGTGGGCCGCATGCCTGTTGAGCATACACAAAAATAGACTGAGGATCGAGGGCGTACCAGCGTAAACGGCGGGTGAACGGTGCCAACCATCCTTGGATCACCACTCGCACGCGTCCTGTTGCGCATCCCGGGAAATTGCTCTCCACGGGCGGCTCTGTCGTGGTACGTTAACCCCGATGCGCGCCGCTGCACGTCTCCAACCATCCACGATGGGAGCGCCCGAGAGGGGTCCCCCCAAAACCACTCGGGCCGCAGGGCTCGCTGAGCGGCACGGTCTCGTGGCTTCGCCCAAAGCGCCTGGCAGCGAGACGCGCGCGCGGCTCGCCAAGCAGGCTGTGGAGCCCGTGGCCCAGGATGACGAGGGCGCGGACTCCGCGCCCGCGGTGGACGAGCGCCTCGTCATGCCCGAGACGCGCTTCGAGATCATCGATGGAAAGGTTGTCTACGTGGCCCCTGCCAGTGAACCGCACGGCACCGCGCACGCGAGCCTCGCCGCGCTGCTCTCGGCGTACGCCGCGCGCGGGCTCACCACCGCGGTCGACATGCTCACGCGCACGTCGAAAAAGAGCGACTTCGCGCCCGACGCGAGCGTGTTCCCGACGGAGCGAGACCCTGAGACCGGCGGTCGCAAGATTGAAGCGCTCGCGTTCGAGGTGGTCTCCACACAAGCGCTCTCCCATGCCGCCCAAAAGGCACGCGCGCTCACGGGGCGCGGCGTGCGGCGTGTGTTTGCCATCGACATCCGCCGCGGCCGCGTGCTCGAGTGGTCGCGCGCGAAGGACAGTTGGGAGGCGATCCCGGGCGATGGCGCGATCGCCGACGAGGCGCTCGTCCAGCCTTTGGCCGTCTCCGCCCTCCTGAGCTCCACGCAATGCGATGATGCGATCGCCCACGCGCTCCTCGCCAAAAAGAACCCGGTGCTCGACGGCGAGATTCAAGCCGCCGAGCAGCGCGGGGAGACACGCGGCGAGGCACGCGGCGAGGCACGCGGCGAGGCGCGCGGCGAGGCGCGAGGCGAGGCGCGAGGCGAAGCACGCGGTGAAGCCCAGGGCAAGTCCAAGGCGCTGATCGCCGTGCTCGAAGGGCGCGGCTTCAAGGTCAAGAAGAAGGTCGCCGCCCGGATCCTCGCCGCCAAAAGCACCGAAGTCGACGCTTGGCTCGCGCGCGCCGGCATCTGCGCTTCGGTGGAGGATCTGCTCGGTCGCTGAGCCTCGTTATCCGCCCCTCACCGCCCAAAACACGCCCAAAACACCACCGCCCCGAGCGCGATGGCCGCGTACCGATAGCCGAGCCGGAGCCGCTTGATGGCCGCCCGCTCGTCACTCCCCACGTGCGCCCAAAGCAGGTACGCCCACGCCGCGCCGAACACCGCACATGCCCCGGCGACGATCGCCCTCGTTTTGAGCCCCGCCGAGAGCAGATAGGCAATTACCGGCAGCGCCGTCACGACCGCGATCGCCGCCTTGAGCGCCGCGCCGCGCCCGCCCACCGTGGCGACCGTCCGCACGCCGCCCTGCGCGTCATCGTCTTTGTCTTGGGCCTCGTGGATGAGCTGGCTCCCGAGGAGCAGCGCCGTAAAGATGCCCGCGACGGGCCGCAACGGCAGCTCCGTAAGAGGCGGGCGGGCCGCGAAGAAGAAGCCCGGGAGCGCCACGATCAAGTTCCAGAGCGTGCCAATCCCCACGAACCGCTTGAGCCGCGGAGGGGCCGAATAGAGCGTCGCCGCCGCGAGGAGCAGAGCTCCCGGCAAGAGCCCCTCGGGCGACCACAACGCCAAAGCACCCAGCGAGAGCGCGAGCGGAGGCAGCGAGAGACCAATGGCCCTCTGCCGCACGAACGCCGCCCCGACCGGGTTCTTGCGGCGCTCGTCGCGATCCACCCGATCATCGAAGGCTTGATTGATCGCCGAGGTGTACGCGAGCCCAAACCCCCATCCAAGGACGCCGCCGAGGAGCGACGTCACGCTCGGTGACCGCGGATCGGCCACCCACCCCGCGAGCGGCAACGGCAAGAAGTGAATCCAATCGTTGACGCGATAGAGGCGCCCATACGCAGCGAGCCCTGCGACGTCGTGCGAAGCAGACGCCTCGCTCGGAGACAAAACCCTCTTCAGACGAGCTCCGAAGCGCCGGAAGAGGCCAAGGGCAGGCGCCTCCGCTCCTTTTCGACGTACGAATGCCCTGTCTCCGGCGGATCCTCCGAACCATCGCGCGAAGGCGCCGGGGGCAGGGGAGCAGGCGTGATCAAGTCGCCGACCGCGGTCCCGAACGCGTTGGCCATCACCTCGACCTGCCCGCTCAAGATGTAATTGAGCTCCTGCGTGGGGTAACACGCGCACCCGGCGGCCTTGGGCTGCGGGAGATCCATGAACGCCTGCAAAAAACCTACGTCGCGGCCGTTCTTGGCCTCTTCACGGTAGGTGAGCGGACACGCGATGACGTCGCCGCCGGGCGTGATGGAGAGGAAGTAACGAGAGGCATAACAGTCCTCACAACTGTGCAGCCTCCGCACCCCGAGCCCCCCTTCGCCCGCGAGCGCCCGCAGGTACGTGCGCGACGGGCCCACGGGATACCCCTCGTCCTTGCGGCGCAACAGGTGCTTTGCCACCGCGTGAATCCCGCTCTCGCTGATGCCCGCGCCGATCTCCTTGTCGGGGTCGCCCTCGGCGTCGTGGACGAGCTGGAAAAAGGACCTCACCCCGAGCTCACGCGCCTTGTCGAGCACGTAATCGACCGAAGGGATGCCCCGGGGCGTGAGCACCGTCATGGTGACCACGTTCATGCCGCGGCTCCGCATCAGCTCGATGGCGTGGAGCGCCCGCGCTTGAGACCCTTTATGCCGTTGGACGTCGTGGACCTCGGGCGGCCCGTCGAGCGTGACACACACGAGGTCGAGCTTTTGAACGTCTTCCATGCGGCGCGGCACGAGCCAGCCATTCGTGTTCATGGCCACGTTGACGCCACGCGCTTTGAGCCGATCGATCATCACCCCAATGTCTTTGCGGACCAACGGCTCACCGCCCATGAGGCTGACGCGCATCATGCCCGCGTCCGCGAGCTCGTCGATGGCGCGGAGCCAATCTTCGGTGGGCATCTCGTCGCGATCGAGCTCCGGGAGCTTGCAATATTCACAGCGGAAATTGCACCGATCCGTGAGCGAGAGCGTGACCATCGCCGGGAATTTGCGGCCCGTCGCGCGGGCCCACGCGAACTGCGCGAGTTTGAGCCCCGGCACCACCTTTTGCCCCAATGACCCGATCTTCGAGAGCACTTGCGGCACCATCATGTCTCTCCCGGCGGGGCCCGCGGCATGGGTGGGCACACCTCGACAAAACGCTACACCCTCGTCGTTTATCGTGTCAACAAGGCTCTTTGGGCGCCGGCGGGCGGCGATTATGCGGCCTCTCGTGCGGCTTACGGCGCGACGGGGCCGAGGACCGGTGCGAGATAACCCGCGTCCTCACGCGCGCGGAGCGCCGCGGCGAGCGCCCTGAGCGCGTCCTCCGCCCCGTCCGCCCTCTTTGCCGTGCTCGTGTCGTGATGAAGGCTGAGCGTCAGATACGATGTCTCGGTGGCGCCCATGGGGCGATCGAGGCGCGCGCGGGCGTCGATCTCATACAGCTCTCCCGGCCCGCCCGCGATCTCCATGCGGAGCCGCGCCGCCGTGATGGGATCGACGCGCACGATACGATACCGCCCGAACAACGCACCTTGGGCGAGCGGCCCGAGGTAGCCCGCGACGACGCCATCGACGGTGGGCGCGTCACGCGGGTCGCTCTTCGCCGCTTCGTGATGGGCGCCCGGCGGTCGCGTGCTCGGCGGTCGCGCGCGACCCCCGGCGACGAACGAGACCGCGACCACCACCACCGTGAGCCCCGCGAACGACGCGAGCATCACGAGGAGGCTCTTTTTGCCGGGCTCTTCGCGCGGATCCGCCGCGCTCATGGCGTGTCCTTCGGGGGCGCGCAGGGCGAGAGCGTCCACAGCTCGAACACAACACCACCGCCGTTGCCCGCCACCGGCGTGCGCTCACCAGCGACTTGGCCGCGCTCCGCGAGGACACGAACGAGGGCGCGCTCGACCGCGAGCGCGTCGCTGAAGCGGCCCGCGACGAGGTTGGGCGCACGCGTGATGAGCACGTGGCAAACCGGGTGCGCGCGGAAGATCAAGCGCCACCGATCCATGATGCGATCCTCGGGCACGCCCGCGGCCTTGAGCAGCCTCCACGCATGGATCGGCCGCAGCGACTCGCGGGTCCAGCTCTCGATCACGCCGACGTGATCGTACGTGGTCGTGACGAGATCATCCCCGGCGACGCGCCGCTCGCGCAGCGTCGCCACGAGCGCTTGTTGCGCGCGCCCCGAGAGCATGGGGTTGTCCGTGCGGCGCTCGCTCGCCGCGAGCGAATCGAGCGTGAAGAGCCGCGCGCCGAGGAGCACGGCCGCGATCGCCGCCGCGGCGCCCTCGCGATGCTCCGCGAGGTCTTGGAGCTGGTGCGCGACGGCGAGCGCGAACAGCGGCTCGAGCGCCATCCCGAGCTGGAATTGAAGGGGATTCCCATAGAGCCACGCGCCGAGCATCGTGTTGCCCAAGAGCCCCGCGACGAAGAGGCGCTCACCTTCGCGCGCCCGCCCTCGCCACCACCGCACGAGCGCGAGGAGCGCGATGATCCCACCCACGGCGGGGCGAACGAAGCCTGCGCTCACCGTCAAACCCCCCTCGACGAGCGGCGTCAGGATCATCCGCGCGTCGGCGACCCACGCGAGCTGCACGGCGCCGAACGCAGGCGCGAGCAGCGTGCGCCGCGCGAGCGCGTCGAGCGGGAGCGCCGCGGCGGGCTCGGTCCCGGACGCGAACGGCAACGTCATGAGCGCGATCGCGACGAGCGCGATCGGCGCGCCCCCGCCCACGCCGAGGAGCGCCGCGACGCGCTTCACGCCCGTGAAGCGCCGCGGATGAAAGAGCATCAAGAAGAGCGGCGGCACGAGCGTCGTCGCGATCGTCGCGCGCGACAGGATCGCTCCCGCGAACGCGACGCCCGCGATCAACGCCTGCCGCCCCGTGATCGGCCCGAGGCGCGCGACCGCGAAGAGCGTGGCCATCATCAGCACGCGGCTCGCGATCTCGTAGCCGTAGCCCGTGCGGCACACGAACCAAAGGCCCGGCGAGAGCGCGCAGCCGATCGCCGCGAGGGCCGCGAACGCGCGCGAGAGGCCGAGCCTCCGGCCGACGCCCCACACGAGGCCCAAGAGGACGAGCCCGAGAGCCACGTTCGCGCGGCGAACGCCGCCCATTCCGTCACCGAAGAGAGGGCTGAGCAAGATCCCCCACATCGTCCCGATCGACGTCTGATGCCCCCGCACGAACACCGGCCACACGCGCGATCGGCTTTGATAACCGACCTCGGGCCACTGGTTCGTGCCCACCCAACGAGGCTCGGTCGCGCGCCCTTGGGCCACCGCCTCGCGCACCTTGGGATCGTCGTTCGGCGGAAGGAACGTCGCGCGCTCGCTCTCCGGGCCGCTGCTCCTGTCCCACGTGGTGTCGAGGATCGCAGGGTAACGGCGCAGGTACGGCTGCACCTCCTCCGCGATGATCCCGCGCGTCGCCGCGCCGGGCCACGCCACGACGAGGTGCACGATCGCGATCGCGATCAAGAAAGGAAGCGCCGCGCGCGCGGCCTCACCCCGCGCCATGCTCATCCCCGAGGAACGCGAGGACCTCACGCGTGAACGCGTCGATCGCCTCGACGAAGGGCGCGTGGCCCGCGCCGGGGATCACGGCGATCGCGCCGCCCGCGGCCGCGCCGATCGCTTCGGCGATCGAAGGCGGGAGAGGATCGTCCTCGCCGCGCACCACGAGCACCGGCAGGCCGGAGAGCGCGCGGGCCGCGCGATCGAGGTCGAGATCGCGCGCGGATCGCGACGCGGCCTCCGCGGCCTCGATCGAGCGATCGACCGGCGTCACGCCGAGCGCGC
The DNA here is from genome assembly GCA_964437785.1 of uncultured Polyangiaceae bacterium. Taxonomy (GTDB): domain Bacteria; phylum Myxococcota_A; class Polyangia; order Polyangiales; family Polyangiaceae; genus CAYTJL01. The sequence goes on along the minus strand of CAYTJL010000227.1, from coordinate 9,930 downwards.
GCTCGGGCACCGAAAAGAACGGCGCGATCGCGATCGCGAAGCGCGCATGGCGCGCGGCCTCCGGGCCTCGATCCCCGCGGAGGAGCGGCGCGAGCGACGCTTCGAACGCCGTGACCTCGGCGCGCGCGCTCGCCCTCGCGAGGCGCTCGCCCGCGTCGCGGCCGTCGCGCGTGCCCATCGGTGGAGGCGACACGAGCACGAGGCTCCGCACGCGATCGCGGCGCTCGATCGCGTAGTCGAGCGCGAGGCGCGATCCCCACGAAAATCCGAGCAGATCGATCGCTTCGGCGCCGACGTTCTCGCGCACGCGTTCGACGTCGCGCGCGTGCTCGGCGATCGTGGCCCACGGCGCCCCCGGATGGAGCCGCGATCGCCCCCCGCCTCGCTGATCGAAATACACGACGCGCCGCCGCGGCGTCGCCAAGCGATCGAGGTGCGGGCGCAGGCAATCGTGCGCTTCGCCCGGGCCGCCGTGCAGCGCGATAAGCGCGCCCTCGCCCGCGCCGACCTCGACCACGGCGAGGGTCGCGCCCTCGACGTCGAGCATGATCGTCTGCTCGATCGCCGCGGCGGCGCTCAACGAGGCAGCCCCCGCGCGCGTGCGGGACCCGAGCCCCCGCCGGCGACCGGACGAGCCTTGGTCGCGGCGATCACGGCGCCGCTTGCGAGCGCGAAGAGCTTGGGCAGCGTGTAGCTCGGGCGCCCTGCGAAACGAGGCTCGGGATCGAAATCGATCTCGGTCTGCCGGAAGCCGATGCTCCTCGCCGCCGCGCGGAGGAACTGCTTGTCGTTCCACGCGTCGAAGAGCGCGCGGAGGCACCGCCGATCGACGAGGCGGAAGTCCGTGCTGCGAGGCGCGACCCCCGTCGCGGAGACCGCGTTGAACACCGCGTAAAACGCCCGGCTGAGCGCCGCGCGCAGCGAGCTTTGGTGCCCGTCGCGGCGCCGCATGTGGACCACGTCGAAGCCCCGCTTCCACGCGTCGAGCATCTCGGGGATGCGCTCGGGCGGGTGCTGGAGATCGGCGTCGAGCGTCACGACCACGTCGCCGTGCGCGCATGCCATCCCGCACATGAGCGCGGTCTGGTGGCCCTCGTTGTGGAGCAGGCGCACGCCGCGGATGCGCGGATCGCGCGCGGAGAGCGCCTCGATCACGGCGAACGATCGATCGGTGCTCCCGTCGTCGACGAGCACCAGCTCGACCCGCAGCCCGTGGAGCGCGCGATCGAGGCGGGCGACGAGCTCGGGCAGACAAGCCTCTTCGTTGTAGACCGCGGCGATGACCGAGAGCAGCGGCTCGTCCTCGCGCGATCCCATGGATCCATGAAGTAGCCCGCTCCCCTTCCGCACGTCAACGCCTCTCGGACGCGAGGAGCGCGTGCTCGGCGCGGCCCGCGGCCGTGTCGAACGAAGGGTGAAAGCAGATCTCTCGCAGCCTCCCGGGCGCGTCCTCGAAGGGCCGCGCGAGGAGCGCGTCCATGCGCGCGCGCGTGATCGATCCCGCGTGCCCGACGCCGAGCGGGCTCAACACCGCGACGCCTTCGATCGGGGACACGGCCCACACCGCGCGCGAGCACGCGGCGACCATCCCCTGCGCCGAGAGCTCGACGGGCTGGCCCAGCGCGACGCGGATCGCGGGGCAGCCGAGGGCCTTGGTGACAGCGCGCGTGATCGGCCAAATCCAAGGGAAGAGATGCGCGTGCTCGTGCCCGTTCACGAACGCGGGCGTGACGCCGCGCGCGAGGAGCGCCTCGGCCTGCGCGTACGCCTCGCTCGCGAGGAGCGCGAGGAGCGAGGGACGCGCGGCGAGGGTCGCGAAGAGCGCGGCATAGCTCAGAGGCAACCGGTCGCCGAGGGCGCGCGACCAAGGTGCTTCACGTGTAAAGCAAAGGTGGAGGCCCACGGCGACGCCCGTGTCCGCGAGCGCGCGGACCGACCCGAGCCTCGCCCCCCGGTGCGCCATCACGCTCACCGCGTCGATCGCGCGACCCGCGTATGCGGAGTCGCGACCAGCGTTGACCATGCGCAGCGACGCGAGCTCCTCGATGGACGCGTTGATGCCGTCCGAGAGGCCATAATCGTCTGCGGTGAAGAGGGCGCGTCTCATCGGCGAAAGGAGGCGGTGATAAGGTATCTCGCTTGGACCTCCGCGAGCACCTCTTTGCCCTCGTCGGCGCGCGGCCGGGCGACGCGCTCGCCCTCGATCCGCCTCCGCGGTCCGCGGTGCTCCGGGGCGCGTCGACCGAGGTCGCGATGCGCCTCACGTGGCAGGCCGAAGGCCGCGCGATCCACGTCGAGGTGATGCTCGCCGATCCGCCGCGGCCCCACGCCGCGCGCACGGCCGAGCTGCTCTTCAGCTATCGCCAAGCCGACGGCGGCCCTTCGATCCCGTCGTCGCTCGGGGTCGCGCTCTGCGAGGCGATCGCGGCGCGCGCGCGCGCACACGAGGACGGCGTGCTCGCGGCCATCCGCGCGCAGAGCGCCGTGGACGCGCCGCGGATCCGCGAGGTGACGGTCGATCACCTGCTCGAGCCCGTCGCGGATCGTGCCTTTACGCTGAGCCCTTATGTGGGTTGTTTGGTGGGGTGCAAGTTCTGTTATGCGCAGCGCCCGCTCGCGGAGCTGAGGCGCTTCGGGGCGCTGCCCATGGTGCCTTGGGGCTCGTACGTGGACGTGCGCGTGAACGCGGCCGAGGTCCTCGCGCGCGAGCTCGCCGCGCTGCCGCCGTTGCCCATCAAGCTCTGTCCCATCGTGAGCGACCCGTACCAAGCGGTCGAGGCGCGTTATGGCATCACGCGGAGCTGCCTCGCGGCGCTCCGCGACGCCGAGGTCCCGCGCCCGGTGCTGGTGCTCACGCGCCTCCCGCTCATCACACGTGACATCGACGTGCTCGCGTCGATCCCGGGCGCTTACGCGGGCTTCTCGATTCCAACGATCGACGATGACGCCGCGCGCCACTTCGAGCCTCGCGCGGCTGAACCGAGCGCGCGGATCGAGGCCTTGCGCGCGATCCGCGCCGCGGGCGTCCGCACGTTCGCGGTGGTTCAACCGATGTTGCCCGGCCCGGTGGAGGCGTTCGCGGACGCGCTCGCCGAGGTGGTCACGTCGGCGAGCATCGGTTTGCTCGAAGGGGTCGAGGGCGCAGAGCGTGAGTTCTCGGAGCCTCGTTATGCGTTCGCGCGTGAGCCGGGGTGGCAGCGCGCGCAGGCCGAGGCGCTCCGATCCGCGCTCCGCGCGCGCGGCGTCGCGATTTGGCCTGGATCGCCGGGGGAGCTGCCCGAAGAGCTGTGCGGGGGAGAGTCCCTGTAAGCTCCGGTCATCATGCGTCGTAATGCCGGGGCCATGCCCACCCTTCGCCGTTCGATCACGCAAGGTCGCTTCATCGCGATCCCGTTCGCGCTCTTGATCGCGCTCGTCTCGTTGCTCGCGCTCGGCTGCGGCGGAGCCGCGGGAGGAGAGGCGAAATCCGCCGATGCGCCGCCCGTCGGGCAGGCCATGGAGATGGCCGCGAGCGGCAAAGAAGAAGACGGCAAAGATCAAACGAAGAAGGACGCGACCACGTGGAAGCGATCGTCGCTCCACGCGCACACGGTCCACGTGAAGATCGGCGATCGCGACGAGCTGCCCGTCCGATCGATGCAGGCGAACGTCTCGATCCAAGGGTTTGTGGCGCGCGTCGTGCTCGATGTGATCGTCACGAACGATCGGCGCGGCACGTACGAAGGCACGTTCCAGCTCCGCTTGCCCGAGGGCGCGTCGCCATATTTCTTCGCGTTCGGCCAGTCGGTCCTCCAGGTCGCGGGCGACGCCGCGCCGCCGCTCCTCGCGCCCGAGCGTGTGCAGAAGATGGGCCCGGATCCGGCCGCGATCATGGCGAGCCGCGTGGATCTGTGGCGAGGCCCCAAGGAGGCGCGCATGGTCCCGCGCGAGCTCGCGGCGCGCGCGTACCGTGACACGGTCCATCGCGCCGTCGATCCCGCGCTGCTCGAGTGGTCGGGGCCGGGCATCTTCAACGGCCGCGTCTTTCCGCTGACCGAGGGCCCGCACCGCATCGTCGTGGGCTACGACGTGCCGCTCACGCGCATCGGCGACGACCTCGAATACGTCTTTGATTTGCCCGCCAAAGTGAAGCGAAAGACGCTCGACGTGAGCGTCGCGACGACGCGCGCCGCCGCCGTCGAGGTCACGCCCAAGCCCCCTTCGTCGAACGGCCCCGCGTGGATCTCGTTCGTGGATCCGCCGGGCGAGGCGGTCACGGTGCGCATCAAGAAGCCGGGCGCGATGTACATGGTCTCGGGCAACTACCTCGCGGCCGACGTCGCGCCCGCGATCCCGGACGGCGGCGCTTCACGCGCGTCGGACACGGCGCTCCTGCTCATCGACACGTCGCTCTCGTCGAACCCCGATCGCTTCAACGTGTGGCTCGCGCTCGCCGAGGCGGTGCTCAAGAACAACCGCGACACGATCAAGCGCTTCAACGCGCTCTTCTTCAACGTCGAGCAGAGCTTCTTCAAGCAGGGCTTCGTGCCCAACGACGACGCTTCGGTCGCCGAGCTCCTCGCGCACGCGCGCGGGCTCGCGCTCGAAGGCGCGACCGACATCTCGGCGGCGCTGCGCCGCGCGATGAACGTCCCCGGCGCCGACGCGAGCGCTCGTTGGGACTTGTTCCTGCTCTCGGACGGCGCGTCCACGTGGGGTGAGCCCGACGCGTTCGTGAGCGCGCGAGGTCTCGTGCAGAGCCGCGCCGGATCGCTCTTCGCCTACAAAACAGGGCTCGCCGGCACCGACGAGGCAGCGCTCTCGCTGCTCGCGCGCGAGACGGGCGGCGCCCTCTTCACCGTGACGGGCGACGCCGAGGTGAAGGCCGCGTCGACCGCGCACAAGAGGCGGCCCATGCGCATCGTCGAGGCGTCGATCGACGGCGCGAGCGACGTGATCTTCGCGGGTCGCCCGCGCTTCGTCTATCCGGGCCAGGTGCTCCGCGTGGCGGGCCGCGGCAGGCCGGTGATCGGCGCCTCGCTCGCGCTCACGCTCGAAGCCGACGGCCAGAGGACGACCGTGCGCACGCCGCTCGGCTCCGAGATCCCTTCGGCGCTCGCGTCGCGCGCGTACGGGCTCGCAGCGGTGGGACAAATCGAGGAGCTGCTCCCCGCGACCGACGCTGTCGCGCCCGCGTACGCGCGCCTCTTCCGCGTCACCGGCAAGACATGCTCTCTCCTCATGCTCGAGCGCGAGGAGGATTATCAGCGCTTCGGCATTCGCCCCGAGGCCGACGCCGCGGTCGTCGCGCAAAACCCTGCTTCGACCGTGGTCGCCTCGGCGCTCGCGGAGATGGCCGGGACGCTCGGTGATCCCAAGCTCGCCTTCGTGCGATGGATTCGTGATCTCCCCAAGCAGTCCGGCGTCTCCTTCGTGTTCCCGCCCTCGTTCAAGGCCGCGCTCGATCGCATGCCCGAAGCGAGCTTCCGTGTGGAGGCCCCGCCGCTCGCCGTAAAGCGCCTCGATCGCGCGGTGATCCCGCAGCCCCTCTTGGCGTCGCTCGCCGCGCACGAGCTCGATTATGACGCGATGGCGATCGAGTCCGATCGCAGGCTCCGCGCGTTCGGGCCGGGCGACGGGCTCAAAGCGCTCTCGTCGCTCGTCGAGCAGAACCCCGGTGACGCCGTCCTCGCCCGTGACGTGGGGATGTCGATCATGACATGGGGTCTCTCCGCGGACGCCTATCACCTCTTCCGCCGCGTGGCCTCGGCGCGCCCGCACGAGCCGCCGACGTACCGCGCCATGGCCCAGAGCCTCGCGCGATCCGGCAAGATCGATTTGGCGATCGCGAGCTTCGAGGTCGGGCTCGCGGGCCGGTGGGACGCGCGCTTCGGCGATTTCCGGCGCATCCTCGCGGTCGAATACGCCGAGCTGCTCCGAAGGGTGGTGAACGGCGAGCTGAAATCGAGCGTGCCTGATTTTGCGTCCGAGCGCCTCGACGCGGTCAATAAAGAGATCCAGCTCGGCAAGGCCGACATCGTGGTGATGATCACGTGGAACACCGACGCGACCGACGTCGATCTCCACGTGATCGAGCCGAGCGGCGAGGAGTGTTATTACAGCCACCGTGAGACCGAGAGCGGGGGTCGCATCACCCAGGACGTGACGCAGGGCTATGGCCCCGAGATGTACGTGCTCCCGCGCGCGCCGCAGGGCAAATACCTCGTTCGCGCCAAGTATTACGCCTCGGATCGGAACCGCGCCTCGACCCGCACCAAGGTGCACGTCGTCATCTTCGAGGGCTACGGGACGAGCAAACAGAGGATGCGTGAGTCCATCGTCACGCTCGAATACGGCAAAGAGATGCACGACGTCGCGACCCTCGTGCGCGGGCCCGACGCGCAGGTCGCGGCGCCGTAAAACGACCCTTCGGATTTAAACGTTGAAGCGGAAGTTCGCGACGTCGCCGTCCTGAACCACGTAGTCTTTGCCCTCGACGCGAATCTTGCCAGCGCTCTTGAGCGCGGCCTCGGTGCGGTGGACCTCCAGGTCCTCGGGCCGGTAAATCTCGGCGCGGATAAACCCACGTTCGATGTCGCTGTGGACCTTGCCCGCGGCCTTGCGCGCGACGGTGCCCCTGCGGATGGGCCACGCCCTGCACTCGTCGGGGCCGGCCGTCAAAAAGCTCATCAGGTTCAAGAGGCCATAGGCGGTTCGGATGAACTCGTTGCGCGCGGGCTCGCCGATGCCGAGCCCCTCCAACATCTCTCTTTGATCGGCCGCGGGCATGGCCGCGATCTCGGCCTCGATCGCGCCGCAGATGGCCATCGACGCGCTCGCGTCGCCGCGCTTGACCTTGCGGAGCTCTGCGTTCTTGCCGTCGGCCCACGCCTCCTCGGAGAGGTTGTAAAGCGTGATGAGGGGAGTCAGCGAGAGGAGCTGAATCCCGGGCCCGAGCGCCTTGATCTCGTCTTCGGTGAGCGCGAGCGTGCGGAGCGCCGCGCCGCCTTCGAGGTGCGCGACGCACTTGTTCGTGACGTCCACCTCGAGGCCCTTCTTGGCCTCTTTTTTGTAGCGCTCCGCGCGCTTCTCGAGCACGCCGAGGTCGAGCAGGAGCAGCTCGTCGTTGAACGCCTGCTCGTCGCGCGCGGGGTCGGGCCCCTTCGGGAGCGCGGGGTTTTCGAAGCCCCGCACCACGTGGACGATCACGTCGACGTTGCGCATGGCTTGGATGACCTCGGGAGGGAAGGCGCCCGCGCGGCCCGCGCCGCCGCTCACGTCCACGAACGTGATCTCGGCGTAGGTGGTCTTTTTGGGGTGAAACACGGAGGCCAAAAAGTCGACGCGGCTGTCGGGCACCTTGATGTTGCCGAACGCGACCTCGCGATCGGCCTTGCCGCTGCCGCCAGGCGCGAGGGCCGAGAACACCGTCGATTTGCCAGAGCCGGGATAACCGCAGATTCCAACACGCATGTTGCGCCGCCTCTTACGCAATCGCGGCCGGGAGGGCAAGCGCTCTTTAGAGGCCGCGCGCCGGGCGCCTCCGCTCGTGGAACCACACGCGTTGGCGCTCCATCCGCGCGCGCTGTCCAGCGGGCGCGCGGCGCTTGCACGAGGCCATCTCGGCGCTGCCTTCGGGGGCGCCCCAGCGCGCCTCGACGCAGTCGTTCGGGTTATAAGCCACCTCCAGCGCGAGGGCGCGCGCGATGACGTCCGCGAGCGTGAGCTTCACCGTGGATCCGTCGCTCTTCTCGTAGTCGAACGAGCGATCCACGAGCGCCCGCGCGAGCTTCGCCTTGACCTCGGCGCTCGCGTCCTCGGGCGATTTCCCGCGCGGGATCGCGAAGCGCTCGGGCCTCTTCGCGACGCGATCGGGGAGGCGCGTCACGACGTCGATCGCGATGAGCAGGCGCAGATCGCGCGAGGGCGTCGAATAATCCTCCCACGGCCCGGTGGTCTCGAAGATGGCCGCGCCCTCCGGCATGTCGATGCGGGCAGGGTCCTTCTTCATGTGATCTTCGCCGTTCTTGACCGATCGGACGCGGCCTTTGACCTGCTCGTCGAGCGCGTCGATCAAGGCGGTGAGCGCTTGATCCGGGTCGAGCGGCGAGGGCGAGAGGGCGTCCTCGACTTTGTCGTAGAACCCGTCCACGCCGTGCTCGTATTGATCGAGCGACACGTCGCCATAATCAGGGTGCTTTGCGATCTCGCTGTTCTTCAGCTCGCGCGGGCCTCTGCCCGTGATCACGACAGGTCGAAACCGCTTGAAGCCGGGGCTCCCGAGCGCGGGGTCCTGCGCGAAGAGGAAGTTGCCGCGCCAAAAGCGCCTCCGCGCCACCGTGCCGTCGGGTTGGCCGTCGACCGCGAACAAGATACCCGCGGACGCGCTCGATTGGGGGACGCGTTTGGCGACGACGAGCACGTGGCCGTACGGGTCGGCGAACACCGTGCCTGGGCGGAGGCTCGCCCACGTGATGGGCACCGGATAATAGTCACCTTCATCGGTGCTCGCGGGGACGCGGCCCGTGCCCGAGTGGACGGTGTCGGCCACGGAGATGCGCAAAAACTCGCCGAACGTCGCCATCTCGGTCGACCGCGCGCGCCGAGGGGTCACGTTGGTGTGGAGGCTCTTGGTGCACGAGGGCGGCTGTCCACCGCCGCCGCGCGAGCACTCCGAGTAGCCGAACGGCAAACCCATCTTGAAGGCGAAATAGGCCCTCAAGAAATAAGGCAGGTCCGCGCAGTCCGGGTCGATCGAGACGGCCTTGGGGCCGGGCTCGTCCTCGCCTTGGCCGAGCGCGCCGTGGAGGAAGTTCCGGCTCGCGTCGCGCGTCACGTCGTGGAGCGCGGCCCAGGTGAGCTGCTCCTCGACGGGCGCGTCGAAGGTGGTCTCGATCCAGGCCGAATAAAGGTCCTCGTGCGCTTTGTTCCATTCGGCGCGCACGCCCCACGCCGCGCCCCAACCCCGTTTGGGAGCGGGCGTGTCGGGCCCGACCGCGAACGCCTCACACCGCCTCTCCGCGCCGCCCCACGAGGCGCGATAACGCCCCTCGCGCGCCCCCTTGATCTCGGCCACGATCGAGTACGGCGGGCCGCCGCGGCCATGTGTAGAAGAGGCGATGTCGTGGCCGCCCTCATCGGTGATGGTGATGGCCTCGATGGGTTTGTCCGCGATCGCGACCACGCGCACGCGATCACCGGGCTTGGGGGCGAGGGGGAACACGAAGAGCGAGGGGCCTTTGCCGCCGTCGTCGCAGCGCGCGGGCGGGGGCGCTGCGGGCGGAGGCGCGGCGGAAGCGGAGGACGGGGGCGGAGCTGCCGTTGCGATCGGCGAGGAGGAGGCGGCGGCGGGCGGGGGCGAGCCCTGCGGAGCGTCCGCGCACGAGGCCGCCGCGAGCGCGACGATCGCGATGATCGCGGGCGAACGGGGGGCAAGCGCGGGGCTCATGGTGTGGCGCGCGTTCCTATCGCGGGTTGGGCGTGGCGGCAAATGAGCGGGCATCGCGCGTTCCTTCTCGCTTGACGTGCCGGGGATGGAGTGGGAAAGGGCTCGCACGAGAACGCCATGACGAGCCGCATCTTCCCCTTTGCCCTCTTCGCTGTCACCTCGCTCGCCGCGATCGCCGCGTGCGACAAACCTTCGAGCCAAGCGCAGGCCTCCCCCGCGCCCGCGGGGTCGAACGCGCCCAAGGGCCGTGTGATCGCGGTCGAGGCCACGACCGAGGGGTACAAGCCCTCGACCCTGGAGGCCAAGAAGGGTGAAGACTTGGTGATTCGTTTTACGCGCACCACCAAGAGCGAGTGCCTCGCCGAGATCATGTTCCCCGAGCAGAAGATCAAACAAGCGCTGCCGATGAACACCCCGGTCGACATCGCCATCAAGGCCGACAAAGAGGGCAAGATCCCCTTCCAATGCGGCATGGCGATGGTCAAAGGCGTCATCAACGTCAC
>CAYTJL010000226.1:8925-15951 GCA_964437785.1 uncultured Polyangiaceae bacterium | reverse complement strand
ATACCGCTGCGGCTTGTTCCCACCCCACGGCAACAAGAGCGGCTCGAAGCCGCCCACCGTGCCCGTGTCTTGGTTGAACGGATAGGTCTTGTCGTTCCACTCCACCGCGCTGCCCGGCGCGAGCTCGATCTCGACGCCTCTTCCTGAGCCCACCACGCGGAACGATCCGATGATCTTCTTCTTGCCGATGGCCCGCCCCACCTCGGCCGCAAAGACCCTCTTGAGCCCATCCCCCACCATTTGCAGCACGATCACCACCTCGCGATCGACCGTGCCCCCGCCCGCCGACGGCGGCGCGCTCGCGTGGACAACCCCCTTGACCAAAATCTCCGCTTTGCCGTCGCCCGTGAGGTCTTTGGCGGTCACCTCGGTGATGTCGCTCGAAGAGGCGAATTGCTGGAGCGAGAGGAACGTATAGCCCGTCCCCCCTTTGAAGCCTTTGCCAAACACCACCACGTCACGATCGTGAACGAGCACGCGCTCGACCTCGGACCCGCCCGTCACGTCGACCGCCAAATCAAAGCGCGGCCTGCCGCTCACCCCACGATCCTTCTTGTAAAGATCATAGACCTTGTCGAGCAGCTCCGCGGCGCTCGGCGGCGGAGGCGGCTTGGGCAGCCCCTCGGCCGGCCCAACCGGGCCTGCCGGCGGCGCGGAAGGGGCTTGTCGCTCTTCAGAAGCCTTGGAGAAGCCGCTCCCCGAGACCTTATAAAGCTGCGAGGCGACGCTCCCCCACGGCAACAAGAGCCCGTCAAACGCCGTCTCCGTAGGCTCTTTGTAGTTGCCGGCGTTGTACCCCGTGGCCTTGCCAGGCGTGATCTTAATAGCGGTCTTGGCGCCGTCGGGGACGAAGCTCACCTCGTTGACGACCGACCCGATGTCGCCGCTGATGCCCACCTCGTGCTGAAAGATGACCGACGGCGTGTCGCTCGCCCCAAACGTCTGCACCTGCATCATCTCTCGGTATTTGCTCGACGAGCCCACGCGCTTTCGAAAGATGAGCTCGTCCTTGCCGTCGCCCGTGAGGTCTTTGGCCTCACACGAGACGAGCATCGACGGATCGACCCCGATGTCGCCATAATAATACTCGGAGCCTTTGCGGAAATTCGAGCCCAACACCACGAGGTAGCGCTCGAACACGAGGACACGCTCCTTCATGGCATCTCCGGCGACGTCCGCGATGAGGTTCACCTTGGGCGCCGAACGAATGCCCTTATCCTTGAGGAGCCCGTCGAAGAGGGCTTGTTCGGCCTCGGTCGAGAGCGAGGGCAAACCCGCATACGAGGCCGAGGACGCGGTCCCGATCACGTTCTTGATCTGACTGCCCGCGTCCGCGTCGTGCACGAACAAGGCGCCTCGCAGGCCCACGCGCACGCGGCTCGCGGGCGGGAACGCGCTCCAAGGCACGCTCGCTTCGAGCGTATAACCACCTTGCTTGGGCGCCTCCACCACCTTCGCCCCGCTGATGGTGCTGCCGTCTTTGGCCTTGGCCACACCCGGTGATTTGCCCGGATCACCCGGGAAGAGCTCGACCTCGTGCACCGCGCCGCCCGGAAAGCCGAGGACGATCTCGACGTGATCGCCGCCCGCGCGGAGCGTGTCGTCGGTGACGTCGGCCGCGATGTACACGTTGTTCGCGTCGTACGAAATGGCCGCGCGCGCCTCGATATCGGGCTTGCCGCTCCTGCCCTTCACGACGTGGTTGAGCGAAAAAAAGCTCGACCACTCTTTGAGGAGCCCATCGAGCTTGACACTCTTGCCCTCGACGAGGTCGGCGCGCAGCGAGGTGCCTTCGGCGAGCGCCCGGGGAGCGAGGGTGAGCAGCGAAAGAGCGGAGAAGAGGGCGGCGATGCGGCGCATGGCGGGTGTAGACGGCGCGGTCCGAGATTCGTTCCTATCACGGAGCGAGGCTCGCGCGATGCTCCTTCCTTGACGTGCTCGCCCCCGGGGACTAGTGGCATTTCCACGATGCCCCGCTCCCTCCGCTCGATCCTGGGCCCTGTCCTCGCCGCGCTCCTCACGTCCGCGGCGCTCTTCACCACCGCGGGAGCCGCGTCCGCGCAGACGCCGCCCACGCCCAAGATCGCGGTGATCGACGTGCGCCGCGCCGTGCTCGAGACCGAGCAAGGGCTGCGCGTGCAAGCCACGCTCAAGAAGCTCTTCGACAGCAGGCAGGTCGAGCTCGACGCCAAACAGCGCCAGCTCCAGCACGACAAAGAGGCGCTCGACAAAAAGGCGCAGGCCGGCAAAGCCCCGAAGGAGCAGCTCCAGAAGGACTACGAGGCCCTCCTCAAGATGCAGGCCGAGCTCGAGAAGAAGATGGTCGAGTACCAGCGCGAGATGCAGGTCAAAGAGCAGGAGATGACCACGCCCATCCTGCAAGGCATCCTCGAAGCGGTGAAGCGCATCGCCGCGACCGACGGCTTCGAGATGGTCCTCGAAAAGAGCGCAGTGCCGTTCTTCCGCGGCGACCTCGAGCTCACCGATCGCGTGATCCAAATGTTCAACGGCAAGAACCCCGCGAAGCCCGGCCAGCCCCCCGCGGCGCCTCCGGCCAAGCCCCCCGCGGCTCCCGCAGCGCCTCCCGCCGCCCCCGCGAAGAAGCCTTAGTCGCTCGGATCGCCCCTCATCGCAGAGCCCCGTTCAAACAAGTCGCACGCCGGGGCAGAGCATCGCCGCGAGCTTCTTCGGCTCGACCACGCCGTGCTCACCAAGCCACGCCTCGGCCTTCGCAGCGGCCTCGTGATCGACCATCGCGAGATGCGCGCGCGCCACCGCGGCGTGGAGCGCCATGCCCGCAGAATCGGCCGTGATCGCCGCGCGCCGGAGTGACTCCACCACACGCCCCGCGTGACCGCGCACGCTCGCCGCGCCCGCGCGCAGGATCGCGGCGAGCGGCTCCGCCCACGCCACGCGCTCGGATTCGAGCGCCTTCGCCTCGCGATCGGCCACGTCGAGCCGCTCGCGAACCTTCCGGCCCGACGACGCCGCCGCGATCGCGGCGCGGCCCCGGAGGTCGTGCATCAACACGCGCGCGAACTGCACGCGCAGCGCGTTCGATCGTTCGAGCGCGCTCCAGCGCTCCGCGAGCCTCTCGTGCGCGCGCTCCCCGTCGCCGCGATAGAGATCGATCCCGCCGCGCGCGAGCAGATCGAAGAGGTGCTGCATCTGAAAATCGGCGCTGGGCCAGCTCTCGAGCGCCTGCCGCGCCTCGCGCTCCGCGCGATCGGGATCGTCGTCCATCAGCCAGCGCACGTTCGCGATGTTCGATCGCAGGCTCGCGCCGAAGAGCCGATCGCCGCGATCGCTCGCGAGGCGCAGGTGATCGTCGATGCGGCGCGAGAGCTCGTCGAGGTCACCCAAACAATAGAGCGACCACACCGCGTGCGCGCCCGCGGTCGCGCGCTCCCACGACACGCCCGTGCACCGCTCGCGGAAGATCGCCTCGGCGCGATCGAGCGTGCTCAACGCCTCGCGGTACCGCCCCGTGAAGAAGAACGAGAGCCCGCGCGCGAGCTCCAAGAGCCCCGTCGCGTGCGCGCTGTCCGCGCGCGCCGCCAGCGCCTCGGCCTCGGGCAACAGCGCCGCGACGCGCGCGCCGTTCTCGGTGCCCGCCGTCGCGAGGAAGCAAATCTCCATCGCGAGCGCGCGCGCCAAGCGATACGGCTCGCCCGCTTCGAGCGAGAGAAGCAGGTTCTGCGTCTGAAACAGCGCGCCGCGCAGCGCGTCCACCATGCCGAGGCCGAGCGCCGCGGACCAACACACGTCGATGCGGGTGAAGAGCTCGGTCAGCGGCGCGCTGCGCACCGCTGAAAACAAGGGGAATTTGTGGCTGATCCCGCGCACCTTGAGCTCCGCGCGCTTGATCAAGAACTTGGCGAGCACCTCGCGGTTCGATCGCGGCATGCTCATCCCGACCACCGCGAGCACCTTGGCGAGCAGGTCGAGCCCCTCCTCGATGTAGCCCGATCGAAGGAGATTTTCGGCCGCGCGGCGCTCGTGCTCGATCGCGACGAGCTTGTCCTCGCCCGCCGCCGCGGCGAGGTACGCGTCGGCCGCCTCGCGGCAGAAGCCCGCGTTGCTGAGCGCGTCGCCGAGCTTGGCCGAGAGCGCGCTCGCCTCGACCGGGCCGGGCGGCGGATCGAGCGTGATCGCCTCGCGGTAGAGCTTGGCCGCGCGATCGAAGGCGAGCGCCGCGGCCGCTTGATCCGCGGCGAGGTGCGCGTACGAGGCCGCGCTCTTCACGTCGCCCGCGTCGCGGTAGTGGCCCGCGAGCACGCTCAGCTCGGCGTCGCCCGACGCGTGGAGCGCCAGCGCGAGCGCCGCGTGCGCCGCGCGCTTCGCCTCCGGGCTGATGCGCGCGATCACGGTCTCGCCGATGCGCGCGTGATAGAGCTCGATCACCTTGTTCGATCCCGCGCCCGACGCGCGTGCGAGCTCGGCGGCGCTGAGCTCGCGGCACGCGCGATCCAGCTCGTCGAGCTCGAAGCCCGAGGCCGCCGCGAGCACGCGCTCGGAGACGGGGGCGCCCGCCGCCGCGAGGATCGTGAGCACGTGCTGCGCGCTCGCGCGGATGCGCTCGAAGCGCGCGAAGATCGCCTCGTCGAGGCGGTCGACGTGGGTCGCGGCTCCGCCTTCGCGGGTCGCTCGATCCGAGGCGTCGCCCCCGCCCTGCGTGATCCGGTGCCGCACGAGCGCGTCGATGAACAGCGGGTGGCCGCGGGCCTCGGCGAGCAGCGGCTCGATCTCGATCGCGTCGCCGTACGCCTCCTCGATGAGCACCGACGCGAGCGCGCGCGCGTCGTCGTCGGGGAGCCGCCCGATCATCACGCGGTGGACCCGCGCGCCCGCGAACGTGACCTCGGCGATGCGATCGGAGACGTCGAGCTCGGCGCTCGCGCCGCTCCGCACCGTCGCGACGAAGAGCAGCCTCGGCGCCCCCTCGGGCCTCACGAGATCGGAGAGCAGCGCGAGGCCGTCCGCGTCGGCCCACTGGAGATCGTCGATCGCGATCACGATCAGCCGATCGTCGCTGAGGCGCTTGCAGAGCGCGCGGAGCGCGCCGAACGCGGCGGCGCGCGCGTCCTGCGGGTCGAGCATCGACGGCGGGGATTTGGGGGCGTAGGGCGCGCCCGCGCGACCTACGCCACCATCGCCGGCCCCGAGCGGCATGAGCTCCGCGAAAGAAGGGAAAATCGAGGCCAAGATCGACGTGTGCGGGGGCATCACCTCGCCGAGCTCGATCCACGTGAGCCCCGTGAGGTGCCGCGCGATCCCCTCGACGATCTCGTCGACGGCCTTGAACGTGACCGCGTCGCGCGCGTAGCAACGGCCCGAGAAGATCAGGACGTCGCGCGATCGGCGCGCGCTGATCTCGTCGAGGAACCTGCGCACGAGCGCGCTCTTGCCCATCCCGGGCTCGCCCTCGACGAGCGCCACCACCGCGCCGTGATCGGCCTCGTCGAGCGCGTCGCGCAGCGCCGCGAGCTCGCGACGCCGTCCGACGAACACGGGCGACGCGGGCCTCGGGAGCGCGAACGCGGCCGCCTCGTCGGCCGAGAGCCTGCGCAACACGTCGGCGCCCGAGGGCCGCGCCGAGGGCTCGATGCGCAGCAGATCGACGCAGAGCGACTCGAGATCGGGCGGCAGGCTCGACACGAAATGACCGGGCGGCGAGGGCTCGATGAACTGCTTCGTGTTGAGCACCGTGTCGTTCGAGACCTCGAACGGATACCTCCCCGCGAGCGCGAGGTAGAGCATCACCCCGACGCTGTACCAGTCGGCCTCCGGCCCCGCCGCGCGCCGCGCCGCCTGCTCGGGCGCCATGAAGTGCGCGGTGCCCACGATGCTCTCGTCGCCGTCGTCGTGATCGGTGCTCGCGATGAGGCCGAAGTCGAGGATCACCACGCGCCCCTCGTCCGTGACGAGCACGTTCGACGGCTTGAGATCGCGGTGAACGCGGCGCGCGAGGTGCAGCGCCTCGATGCCGATCGCGAGCTGCGCGAGCGCGGCGCGGAGCCTCGCCTCGTCGAACGCGCGCACCGCGAGCTCGCGCTGCGACGGAGGCGGGCGCGTCGGCATGTTGGCGCGCTCCGACGAGGGCATGAGCACGGGCATGAGCGGCGGCGTGTCGTCGATGCCGGGCCGCAGCTTCGTCAGCGTGCTCGCGCTCGCGTCGATGCCCGTCGAGCCCGCGCGCACGTATTCGAGGAACGTCACGCCGCGCACCAGCTCCATCGTGAAGAAGACCTTGTCGTCCTCTTCGAGCAGCTCACCCAAGCTCACGAGGTTCGGGTGCGCGATGTCTTGCAGCGCGCGAAACTCGTGCTTGAGACGCGTGACTTGACCGCCCCGATCCGCCCGCAACATCTTGAGCGCGACGCGGCTCTTTCGTTCGCGATCGAACACCTCATAGACAACACCCATCCCGCCCGCGCCGAGGACGCGGATGAGCTCGAAGCGCCGTGAAGCGAAGAGAGGTGTATCGACTGAGGTGGGCATCTCTCGCCCTGTCCAGCGCTCATCATAGAACGCTTGAGAGGCGAATCTGGGGAGTTGATTTGGGTTCGGGATTGAGGTCTCTTGATGAGACTCTGGCGCGGGCGCGCAGGGCGAGAGCGGGAGCGACCGGGTGAGCGGTGCCAAGACCAAGTGCTCGGCGTGCGGCAGCGAGTGGGATGGTCCCGTGACCTTCTGCGGCGAATGTGGAGCGCCCCTCGGCGCTCCGCAGCCGTTCGGGCGATCGACCAAAGGCGGGCGCACCAAGGCCACGGTCACGTTCGGGGCAGTCTCGCCTCAGGCTCTCCCTGCGTCCGACAAGGCGAGCAAAAAAAATCGCAAATCAGGCTTGTTTACGGCGCCCGAGGTGAAGGAGCCGCCGCCGCCCGCGGTCGTCGAGGACACGCCCGCGATCGAAATCGCGCCGTCGAGCGAGTCACCGTCGGCGATCGAAGCGCTCCCCACGTTCGATACGGCTCCTGTGGAGGCTGCCGCGATCGACGTAGCGCCCGCGATCGAAGCTCCTCC
>CAYTJL010000226.1:0-8825 GCA_964437785.1 uncultured Polyangiaceae bacterium | reverse complement strand
GCGATCGATGCAACGCCTGCGATCGAAGCTCCTCCTGCGATCGATGCGCCCGAGTCGCAGGACTACCAGCAGATGCTCGATGATTTGGACGCGGGCTTCGCGTCGATCGAAGCGCCCGCCGCGGAGGGCGCGCGACCCCCGAGCGACGCCGCGTTCAACGCGATGGACATGGAGACCGCGCGCGAGCTGTTCGTCGGGCTCGCGGCCGGATACGCGCGCCCGCTGCGCGATTTCTTGTTGAGCCTCCGGTGGGGAGACGCGACCAAGACGTGGCTCGACGTGTGCGCCGCGTGCACGCGCGGGCTCCGAAGGTCCGCGGCGGCGATGGAGATGCCCGAGCTCGCGGACGCGCTCGATCAGCTCGGCGCCGCGTTCGAGCTCGCCGCGGGGCCCGAGCCCTCGATCACGAAGGACGCCGAAGAGCTCATCACCACCGCGTACGCGAAGCTCGCGTCGCTCTTCCCCGCGGTGTTCGCGCTCGACGAGGAGCAGGAGCGGCGCGAGCCCGTGATCGTCGACGCGCTCCTCCGCCGCGTACCCGAGGTGAAGAAGGTCGCGCTCGACAAGATCTACGCCGCGGGGCTCACGCGGCTCGACATGATGTACGCCGCGAAGGCGGGCGACATCGCGGACGCGACGGGCCTCCCGATCGACGTCACCGAGAAGATCGTCGCCGTCTTCGCGCAGTACCGCAGCGAGGCCACGTCGATCAACGCCGACGAGGCGCACACCGCCGAGCGGCGCAAGCTCGCGGAGCTGCTCACCGAGCTCAAGGAGCACCACGCCGCGTACGAGGCCGCCGCGCGATCGTGGGCGCCCGGCGCCGCGCGCGATCGCAGCCGGCGCAGGCAGGAGCGCGATGAGGTCGTGCTCCAGATCAACGTGGCGTGGGCGCGCATCGGCGAGGTCGACCGCGTGCGCGCGTTCGAGAAGCTCCCCTTCTCGCAGAAGATCGAGACCCTCGAGCGATGGCTCGCGGAGGCGCAGAAGAGCGCCGCCCCCAAGTGACCCAGTCCCCGACGAGGCGAGCGACATGGCGAACATGACACGCGACGAAGTCCTGAAGAGAGCCAACGCCGGAGAGGGCTTCGACCGCGCGGATCTGCGCGGGCTCGATCTCTCGGGCGCCGCGCTCGAAGGCGTGGATCTCAGGCGCGCGGATCTGGAGGGGACCAACCTCGAAGGCGCGAGCTTGAAGGGCGCGAACCTCCGCAGCGCCAACCTGCGCGAGAGCTACCTCGCGGGCGCGGACCTGCGCCAAGCGAACGTCGACAAAGCCGATCTCGAAGGCGCGAAGCTCATGCGCGCGAACCTCGAAGGATCCAACGCGAGCCGCGCCAACTTCGAAGGCGCGGATCTCTCGTCGGCGAGGCTCACGGGCGCGCGCTTCACCAACGCGGCGCTGCCCGGCGCGAACCTGGGCGGCGCCGACCTCGAAGGCGCGAGCTTCGCGCACGCCGATCTCGTCGACGCGTACCTCGGCGGGATCAAGGCGCGCGGCGCCGATCTTTCGAGCGCGGATCTGTCGGGCGCGAACCTCGAAGAAGCGGTCCTCATCGAGGCCAACCTCGAAGACGCGACGCTCGACGGCGCCAAGCTCCACCGCGCGGATCTCACGGGCGCCAAGGTGCGCGGCGCGTCGGCCGAGGGCGCCTCGTTCGACGGGCTCATCGCGTCCGACGCTGTAAAAACCGAGCTCACCGGCGCGGCGCCGCCCGAGCCCGCGAGGCCCGCGGCGCCGCCCGGCGTGCGTTACTTCGGCCAAGGCGACGTGCTTCGCAACGCGACGCTCGAGTTCGGCGAGGGCGTGCGCGTGCAGATCGAGAGCCGCTTCGAAGACTGCTCGATCGCGCTCGGCCGCGGCGCGATGCTCACCATCGGGAGGTCCGGCGTGCTCGCGCGCTGCCGCATCGAGGGCTCGGGCAGCATCGCGGTGCACGGCCGCTTCTACGAGCGCGAGAGCCCCGGCATCATCGGGCCGACCGAGCTGTGCGTGAGCACGGGCGGCGTCCTGGTGGGCGTGGTCGAGCAGATCGCGGAGGGCACGCGCTTCGGGTTCGAGCCCGGATCCAAGCTCCGCATGAAGATTCAAAGGGCGCGCGACGAGTCACGTTGAAGAGGGAGCGAACCATGAACGCGAAGGCAGAGAAGACGACGCTCGTGGAGGAGGGGACGGAGCTCGAAGGCTCGCTCAAATCGACGTGCCCCATCTTGGTGCGCGGGCGTGTCGAAGGGCAAATCAAGGCCCCCGCGCTCACGGTGAGCGCGAGCGGCGCGGTGCACGGCAAGGCGCAGGTCGACGAGCTGCTCTCCGAAGGTGAGCTTTCAGGCGAATTCGACGCCGGCACGGTCGAGCTCTCGGGCAAGGTGCGCGACAAGACCGTGCTCCGCGCGAAATCGCTCAGCGTGAAGCTCTCCTCCGACGACAACAAGATTCAGGTCGTGTTTGGAGAGTGCGAATTGAGCGTGGGCGACCCCCCGCCCAAGGTCGACGAGGTCGGCTGACGGCCCCTCATCACAGCGCTTCGAGGTAATCGGCCACGCTCGGGAAGGTGGTTTGGATGCCTTTGAGCTTGTCCCCGGCGCCCGCCGAGCACGCGAGCGACTCTTCGAGCACGGCCGCCGAAGCATAGTTGACGATCGCCCAGCCGTCTTCGGCGGAGAGCTGGCCGTCTTTGCAGCCGTCGTCGGCGAGCTGGGCGATGAGCGGGTTCACGTTGACGCCGTGATCGATGGCGATTTGCAGGATGCCGCCTTGATCACGCCCGATGAAGCAGAGGTCGCTGAAGGCGAGATGACCCGCGTTGGCGATGCCGACCAAGCGCTTTTTCGCAGGCGTGTCGTCGTACCCCGACATCTGATTCGAATAAGCGACGATGCCGTCGTCCTGGGCGCCGAGGACGAGCGATGAGGAGAGCGCGGGGCCCGCGTTCACGCCGCCCGCGGCCATGGGCATAATCACCTTCGCCCGATCGCCGAAGCCCTCCACCGCGCCGCCGCCCGCGCTGTGCCCGCTCATCGCGATCTTGCCTTGCGCGAGATGGCCTTGGAGGAACGCGACGTCGCCCGACGGGGCGGCGAGCGCGTCGAGCACCATGCCCGCTTCGGCCGCTTGATTTGGGCTGAAGTTGAGCGCGAGCACGTCTTTGAGCATGATGCCCGGGTGGTCGGAGGAGACGACCACGAACCCGCGGCTCGCCCAATGGGTCATGAACGTGAGGCTCTGGGAGCGGAAGCCCGCGGTGCCATGGACGAAGAGCACGAGAGGATAAGGCCCGTGCCCGTCGTCGAGCGGCAGATCGCGATAACAATCACACTCTTGCCAGGGGTTGTCGGCGTCGGGGATCTTGCCCTGCTCGGCGTCGGGGAGCTGGAGCCGGAGGTCGTAACGAGCCTTGGTCTGCCCCTCTTCGCTGCCGCGCTTGGCCGGATACCACACCTCCGTCGTGAGCCCGGCGACGGTGACCGTCTTCGCGCCGACGGGCCACGGGCCCCGCGCGGAGGGATCGTCCGGTGTTTGGTAGAGCGACGCCCCATCACACGTGACCTCGCTCGGCGGCGCGGCGCCCCCACCCCCCGTCCCGCCGCCGGCGCCGCCCGCGCCCGTCGTGGAAGCGCCGCCGCCGCAGGCAGCCATCATGAGGACCAGCGCGCCGCAAACCTGTACACGACCACGGAGCATGAGGAGCCTCCTCTCGTTTCGAGACGTGCGCAGTCTCGTGATCCGATGAGGGCTCGTCAACTATTTTCTGTACGAAATGTTTGCGAGGATAAGATATCCGCCGAAGGGCGAATTGTACAGCGCGGAGGCGGGGAGCTTACTGAGGAGGCGGCTCGCTGCAGATGTTGTTGATGCACTTGGCGCCCGGATCGCAGCAGTCCGCGTCGGTGTCGCACTGATTGCCGTTCTGCGAGCACTGGTTGGGATCGGGGTCTTTGCAGACGCCCATGTCGCAGTTCAGGTTGCAGCACTCCGAGCCCGTGGCGCAGCCGTCGCCGACCTGCTTGCAGGGATCGAGCGCCCAGAACCCACGCATGTTGAGCGTGCCCAGGTCCTGCCCAGGCACCCAGAACGCGGGGTGGCTCGGGTCCACGCCGGGCTGCGCGTTCTGATCGATGGCCGCGACCCAAAGCTGCTTCACCGCGTCCTTGCCGCCCGTGAGCCGATTACCGTACGTCCTCCTGCTCGTGAAGACGACCCACGCGAAGCCGCCCGAGTTGAGCGGCGCGAACGTAGGCTCGTAGTTGTAGCTCTTGTCGCGCGCGCCCGCGGCGAACGGGTAGCTGTCGCCGTTGAGCTGCGCGAGCCGCGCCTCGGCGCCGGGCTGATCGATGCTCGCCAAATACAGATCACCCGGGCCAAAGCGGGTGTCGAGCGAGTTGGGGTAGTTGCCGCGGTGATACACGATCCACTTGGCGTCGGGCGACACGCTCGGGAACGCGATGGCGTTGAGGTTGGGATCGCCGCCGGGCGCGACCAGCGGGACGGGGTTCGAGGCCACGACGTTCATCGCGTCATAGTCATACACGCCGAGCCCATGCGTGGCGTGATCCACGTACGCGAGCTTGGTGCCGTTGGGCGCGAAGGCGGGCATGTCGAGGAGAACACCGTCGAGCCCGGTGCCGAGGAGCTTCATGCCGGTCTGCGCGTTCCACATGCCGTCTGCCCCGCCGGGCGGCCCGGGCAGAGGTGCGTTGTTCTCGACCAGGACTTGACCGTTGGGCGAGACCGCGGGCATGGCCCAGTTGCGCACCGCCTTACCCACGTTGCCGAGGTTCATCACGGGAGCGTTGGTGAGCAGATCCCATGTCGAGACCGCGATGTCGCCGCCGATGACCAGCGTGGATCCGTTGGCCGAGACGGCGTGACACGTGCTGCACCCCGATTGGCCGCCCTGCGCCAAGAAGTCCTCCGGCCCCGCCGCGCCCGGCTTGATGCGGAGCACGCGACCGAGGCTGTTGGCCCAATAATACACCGTGCCGCGGAGGCTGCCGTTGGCGATGGTCCACGCGTGATCGACGAGCACCGTGGCGTTGCCGTTCGAGAGGCGCGAGACATGGAGGTTGACGGCGCCGCCGTTGCCGCTCTCGGTGATGACCTTCCACGTGGCGTCCGCGAGCGCGTAGCGCGAGGGCGGGTCCGCCGTGGTGAAGATCTCCACGTTGACGTGGTTCGTGGTGTAGTGGATATAATATTTGTCGCCGCCTGCGCCGTTGTTCCACATGAGCTCGGGCGGCAAGAGCCCTTTGGGGAACACCGTGCCATTGTAGGGATAGGCCCACACGATCGAGGCGTCCGGCGTGGCCGCGTTGCGCAGGATGTCCTGCTCGGTGCCGGTGGTCGAGCCGGGGTTCTGGAGGAGCTGGATATTGACCTTGACCGTCGCCGTCGCGGTCTCGCCGTTGTAAACGGCCTTGAGGACGACGTCCCCGCCGATGGTCCCCGTGGGCGTCACGACGCCCGATCCGTCGACCGCGGCGACCGACGAGAGGTCCACGACCCATGACTCCGGGGTGACCTTCTGACCATCAATCTCGGCGTCGAAGTCGACGGGCATGGCTTGGCCATTGACCACATCGATGACCGCGCTCGGAGGAACGAGGGTGAGCTGCCCCGTGCCGCCGTCTTTGCCGCAGTTGGGGAAACAGTCCTCGCCGCCGGAGCCGGTGCCCGAGCTCGTCGCCCCGCTCCCTCCTGTGCCCGTGCCCGTCCCAGACGAAGCGCCTTGGCCCGAGCCGCCGCTCCCTCCCCCACCACAAGCTGCATGGGTCGCGCCCGCTGCCAGGACGAACGCGAGCGCGAGGTTCGAGAAGGATTGACGCTGCATAGGCAAGGACCTCCTCGCCAAAGGCTACAGGAACAACCCGCCAAAGCGTGAGGCAATTCTGCAACAAAACACGCTGACGAACCTCAACCGGGCGCGGCGAGCGGCGCGCGCTCCTCGGGCACGTAGCGCGGGCCTTGGGAGGAGGGCTCGCTTCGATACAAGATGATCTCGCGGACGCGGCTCTCGCCCGCGTCGAACGACGCGAGCTCCGACGCGCACGCCGCGAGATCGCGATCGCCCGCCTCGCGCCCGCGCGCCAGCGTGAGATGCGGGTGATACGAGCGCGCTTCGATCGAGAAGCCCCGCCCCGCGAGCGCGCCGGCGAGCGTCTGCTGCACGCGCGCGAGCGCGTCGCCGCCCTCGACGCCGGCCCAGAGCACGCGCGGGCGGCGCGGATCCCCGAAGGCGCCACCGCCGCGGACGTGGATCGCGAACGGCGCGCTCGCCCGCGCCGCGACCTCCATCGCCTCGGTGATCAAAGCCCTGCGCGAAGGATCGACCTCGCCGAGGAACACGAGCGTCACGTGGAGCGACGCGGCCGTCACCCACTTGGCCTTGGGCGCCTTGGGCCGGAGCCGATCGAGGGCGCGCGCGACCGTGTCGCGCGCCGCGGGGCTGATGTCGACGGCGAGGAAGAGCCTCATTCGCCCATCCTCGACCTCGCTCGTGATGTTGATGAGAGCTCTTTGGTTTCGAACCCCAGATATTCGGTCGCGCTCTTCATGGCGCTCCGAGTAGTATCGCGCCGAGGAGGATTCATGAAGATCGTCACGCTCGCGCTCGCTGTGGCTCTCTCGATCGTGCTCGCCGGCTGCGGCGACGAAAAGAAGCCCGACGCCAAAGGCGCCGCCCCCGGCGCGACCACCGCCGCCGCGGCCAAGTCCGCCGCGCCCGCGGCCAAGCCCTCGTCCACGGCGGGCGGCGGCTGGTAAAGAGTGCGCGCGCTCGGGTCGATCGCCGTCGCGATCGCGATCGCGCTCGGGGGCTGCAAGCGCGCGCCCGAGCGCGAGCCCGATCCCATCGCGCCGCTCCGCACGTTCGAAGAAGCCGCGCGCGACGCCGCCGACTTCGAAAAGCTCCCCGCGTCCGATCGCGCGCTGGGGCCTGATCCGTACGCGATCGCGAGGCTCCCCGGATCGCGAGCGTACGCGGGCATCCTGCGCGGTCGCGACGCGGTCGTGCTGCTCGACGGCGAGCTGCGCGAGGTCGCGCGCGCCCCCGCGCCGCGATCGCCCTCAGGGCTCGCGGTGCGCGAGGACGGCGAGGTGATCGTCACGGGCGACGCCGAGGGCGCGATCGCCGTCTACCGCGCGGACGGGCGCGCAGGATCCATCGAGCGGATCGCCTCGCACGCGGTGAAGGGGAGCGTCGGGCTCCGCGGCGCGGCCGTGCAAGGCGGCGCGATCGTCGCGATCGACGAGCGGCGCGACGTGATCGTCGCGAGGAGCGATCGCGGCGAGAGCAGCGCGCCCACGTGCGCGGGCCCGCAGCGCATCCTCGCGGTGCGCGGCGACGACCGCGCGGTGGTGATCACGTGCCTCTTCGATCACGCGATCGCCGTCGCTCAGGTCGACGGCGGCGCGATCCAAAAGCCCGAGGTGATCGCCGCGCACGACGGGCCGATCTGGTCCGTCGACGCGGTCCGAGCGGGCAGCGAGATCCTCATCGCCGCAGGCGGCATCGAAGATCACCCGCTCGATCGACGCCAAGGATCGTTCGGCTTCATCGACTCGTTCGTGTTCGTCTATCGCCTCGCCGCAGGGAAAAAACAGGCGGAGCGCGCGGCGGCGATCAACGTGTCCGAGCTCGGCGTGGTGACGCCCAAGGCCATCCATCTCGACGTCGCCGCGAACGGCAAGACCGAGATCACGACCGCCGGTTACGGCGGCGACGTGCTCGCCGCGATCACGTGGGACCAAGGGCCTTTTTCGGGCGCGCCCCGCGTGGCCACGAGCCCCGTCGCGCCGGGCGTCGCGAGCGTCGCGCCGGACGGCGAAGGCTTCGTGATCGCCAATCCGCTCTTCGACACGTGGTTACGGGTGGGGCCGGGCGATCCGTTGATCGTGCCCGCGCGCGAGGATCGAGGCGCGCGCTTCGAGGGAGCGCGCGCGCCCCTCTCGCAGCTCGGAGAGGCCTTGTTCTTCACCAAGCTCATGGCGCCTTGGAACAAGACCGACGACAGGCTCTCTCGGTTCACGTGCGAAGCGTGCCACTTCGAAGGATACGTCGACGGGCGCACCCACCACACCGGCCGAGGCGACGTCCACGCGACCACCAAACCGCTGCTCGGGCTCTTCAACAACCGCCCTCACTTCTCGCGCGCGCTCGACCCGACCATGGCCGTCATGGTCCACAGCGAGTTTCGCGTGGCGGGCGCGCTGAGCGGTCACGACCCTTGGTTCGCCGCGCCGGTGGGCGAGATGCCTTGGGTGAGGGCGCTCGGGGTGAGCGAGCCCGACCTCGACGCGCTCTCGCTCCGCAAAGCGCTCATGACGTTCCTCATGGGCTTCACCCACCGTCCAAACCCCGCTGCGCTGGGGCGCACGTCGCTCACCGACGAGGAGAGGCGGGGAATGAACCTGTTCGCCGAGACGTGCGCGGGCTGCCACGCGCCGAGGCTCGTGAGCGACGCGGCGGCGAGCGCGGTGCCGCGCGAGCGCTGGGAGAGCCTTGTTTTGTCGCGCGAAGGGCCGATCGTGTGGGCCGATGACGTGCGGCGCAGGACCGGCGTCGAGCCTTATGTCCACGAGGAGGGGGCGCGGACCCCCTCGCTCCGCAGGCTCTACAAGAAGCGGCCTTATTTCACGAACGGCGCGGCAAAGACCCTGGATGACGTCCTCGCGCGGGCGCGGCTCGGGCCGGATGGCTTTTGGCACGACGGCGGACCGCATGACGCGCGCGCGCTCGACGGCGGCGAGCGCGCCGCGCTCCGCGCGTGGCTCGACCTCTTGTGAGCGACCGCGAGAGGGGCTCTATTTCCGGCCGCCGAAGTCGTCG
>CAYTJL010000225.1:0-16025 GCA_964437785.1 uncultured Polyangiaceae bacterium | reverse complement strand
GCCTTGAGGTGGTGATCGATGGTGAGCGGGACGCTCGCGGCCGTGGTGTTGCCGTAGACCTGAATGGTGTTGAGCACCTTCTCGGGCGGGATCTCGGCGTATTGGACCACGGCCTCGTTGATGCGGAGGTTCGCCTGGTGAGGCACGAACCAGTCGACGTCCTTCCAGGTGAGCCCGGCTTTGGCCATGGCCTCGCGCGTCGAGAGGTTCATCCCGCGGACGGCGTTCAAGAAGACCCGCTTGCCGTTCATCTGCGGATACATGATCTGGTTCACGTCGCGATCGTTCGCGTCGTAATACACGTACGGGAGGTGCCCAATCTCAAACACCTTGAGATGAAGGTCCATGGCGCCCGAGCCGTCCGCATAGACCTTGGTGTAGAGGATGCCCTCCCGCTCATCGTCGGTCTCGACAGGGCCGACCACGACCGCGCCCGCGCCGTCGCCGAAGAGCACCATCACGTCACGACCGCGCGTGGAGTAGTCGAGCGAGTGGCTGTGGAGCTCGGCGCCGACGAGGAGCACGCGGCGATAAAGCCCCGTCTTCACGAACGCGTCGGCCATCTGAAGGCCATAGAGGAAGCCCGAGCACTGCTGGCGGATGTCGTAACACGGGCAGCCGTTCTCGCCGTCGATCCCCAGCTTGGACTGGAGGAACACCCCGGTGCCCGGAAAGTGGATGTCGGGCGAGAGGGTCGCGAGGATGATGCAGTCGATGTCGCGCGGCTCGCACCCGGCGTCCGCGATGGCGCGCTTCGCCGCCTCGCGCGCGAGGTCGCTGCACGCCCACGTGCCGTCGTTCGGCACGTAACGGCGCTCCTCGATGCCGGTGCGCGTGCGGATCCATTCGTCGTTGGTCTCGGTCCTCGGCGTCTCGTGACGGACGTGCCGATCATCGAGGTAACGAAGCTCGTCGTTCTTCACGACGCGTTCGGGGACGTAGGATCCGATGCCCAGGATCTTCGCGCGAATCATTCTTGAAGCAAAACCCCGTACAAAGGCCGGCGTCAAGAAATTCTCGACGCGAAAAAGTTTGCGCAAGGTGCGTAAAGAGGCTTCCGTTTGGGCGCTTATGCCGTCGCGAAGACGAGCCAGCGGACGAGCGGCGCGACCTCGATGCTCCGCCGGACGAGCTCGTCGGCGATGGCGCGGGAGGTGAGGATCGCCGGATCGAAGGCGGGAAAGCTCGCGATAAGCCCCTTCATTTGAAGGAGCCGCGCGCGCGGGTGAGCGGGATCGACGCCGGGGGGCACGCGCTTTAACACCTCGCCCGCCTCCATGGTGTATCCCTTCTTCTCGAGCGCGCGGAGGATCCCGTCGATCTCGCTCCCCTTCTTGTCGTCGAGCACCGCGGCGCGGTACGACGCGAGCGCCTCTTTGGGCATGATGTAATAACCGGCCGCCCCAAAGCGACCATCGGTGCCCACTTGAAAGTAGAGCGCGGCGGGCGCGTCCATCACCGCGCGGCCGGGCCGAGCGCTGATGAGGCCCGCGACATGGGTCTTGTAAGGGGACTTGTCGGCCGAGAAGCGCACGTCACGATGGATGCGAAAGAGCTTGGATTCGGCCAGATCCACGTCCTCATACGCCGCGTCGATGCGCTCGCGCACCTCGGCCATGAGCGCCCCCATGGGCTTCGCCCAGCCCTCTTCATAGTCGCTCTTGTGCGCGTGGAACCATTCGCGATCTTGGTTCTTGGCGAGCGCCTGGAAGAATTTGCCCGACGCGTCGGCGAAGCCCGTAAAGCCACCTTCTTTGGCCTCGGGCTTGGCGACCGTCGTCGCCTTGGGGGCTGCTTTGGGCTTAGGCTCCTTCGCGGGCGCTTTGGCCGCCTTCGCCACAGGCTTCTTCGCCGCCTTCGCCACAGGCTTCTTCGCCGCCTTCGCCACAGGCTTCTTCGCCGCCTTCGCCACGGGCTTCTTCACGGCCTTGGACGCTTTGGGCTTGCTCATCTGGACTCCCCTTGATCACGATTGGTCTCGAGCCCGAGCGCGTGGACCAGCCATCGCGACTGCCACGCGCGCTCCGCGTGAAACCCTTCTTCTGTGAGGCCCGTGTGCGCCGCGCAAAACGCGCCTGCGGCCGGGTCGACCATGCCATAACGGATGGCGTCGGCCAGATATCCGCCCATCAGCGACACGACGTCGACCTCGGACGCGACGCGCTCCGCCGTCTCGGCGAGCGCGAGCCCGATGGGCGCCGCCGCGATCCGCTCGGCCGCCTCCAGCGCGCGAGCGCGCCCATCTCGCCGGAGCGCGGTGATCACGTTCTCTTTGGCGCGCTCGGCACAAGCCTTCGCGAACGCGGCGAGCTTCTCGCTGTTCCACGCGTCGACGCGGCGAACGAGCCTCGCGCGCCCCGCGACCAGCTTTTGCCGCTCGGCGCTCACCGCGCCGTCGAGCTCGATGAGCCAGAGCTCGTTCGACGTCCAATACGCGAGATGCTCAGCCCGGCAGGCATGGATCCCCGCGCCGCAGAGCCGAGGAGACGAAGAGGCGTTGACCCACGATCCGTCGCTCGGCCACGCGAAGCCCGAGAAGGGGCTGATTCGACCGCTCCGAAGGAACTTGTAGGCGATCAATCAACCCTCCTTCTTAGGGGCAGGTGCGGAGAGCGCCTTGACGAGCGCGTCCGCAGTGGAAGGGTCGATGTCGCCGTGGCCGAGCTCCGCCGCGGCCTCGACGACGCTCGTCATCTGATCGAAGTACGTGACGCACGCGCCGCAGCTCACGAGATGATGCTCGAAGCGCTCGGCCTCGGCCGCGTCGATCGCGCCGTCGAGGTAGTCGCTCACGCGTTCGACGATCTCTTTGCACGTGAGATGGAGCGGGAGGACGTGGCTCATGCCGGACCTCCGAGCTTCTCTTCGAGGACGCTGCGGACCTTGGATCGCGCGCGGTGGAGGAGCACACGTTGGTTGACGGCCGTCACCCCAAGGATCTCGCTGACCTCTTCGGGCGAGCACCCGTTCACGTCACACAGCGTGATCACTTGGCGTTGCAGATCGGGCAAGGCTTCAATCGCCTCGCGCACCAGCGCGGCCGCTTCGCCCGCCAAGAGCTGTTCATCGGGCCTGCGCACGGGCGGGGCGATCCAATGCCCAACCCACCTGCCCGACGACGCAAAGCGATCAGGATCCACGACGGGCTCGCCTTCATCGCTCGTTTCGAGCGACGAGAAAGGGACCGAGCGCGCCTCGCGCGCGCCGCGCTTCTTGGCGGCGTTCACCACGATGCGGAAGAGCCAGCTCTTGAAGGAGCTCTTCCCCTCGAAGCCCTCGATGCCGCCGAGGACCGCCATCCATACTTCTTGTGCGACCTCCTCGGCCACGGCCTCGCTCCTCACGTACGCGCCCGCGAGCCGGACGGTGCCCCGGTAATACCGGGCGAGCAGCGCGCGGAGCGCCGCTTCGTCGCGCGCGCGGAGCTTCTCCACGAGCGCGAGATCATCCGTTGCGGGCGTAGCCATGCGGACCTTTGCTATCGTGGTCCGCTCGTCCTGTCTAGAGGCGGGGAGCCCCGGTCTTGTTACATTCTTTTTTTGAGGGGCTTGCTACGGGCGGCCGCTGGGGCGGTTTCGGTCCAAACGAAGTCGAAAAAAAGCCATCGCTGCGTGTAACAAACCACCCGCTCGGGGACACCTCGTCGTGCGAGCGGCGCACCCCCGACGAAGCGCGCCCCGCCCTAACGAACCGATAACCCCAAAGGCCCTTGATGGGCCCATGAGGTGGCTGTGCCTTCTTTTGCTGCGACCCTCTCCGCCCCCGCTCCTTACACGCTCGTCCACGTCAACGCGCCTTCCGCGCCGGCCAACGAGGGTGAGGCGTGGGGCCCGCTCGAAGTCGCCATGGCGCGCTTCGCGGACGGCGACGAGGCGGCGTTTCGCGAGGTGTATCGCGCGGTCGCTCCCCGGCTCCAAGGCTTGTTCCTGCGGCTCGGCATGTCGGCGTGCGTGAGCGATGATCTCGTTCAAGAATCGATGTTGCGAATTCACCGCGCGCGCGCCTCGTATCGCCGCGGCGCCAAGGTGCTGCCGTGGGTGTACGCCATCGCGCGCCGGCTCGTGATCGATCGCGGGCGCGAGAAGCGACGCGAGCGCGCGACGAGCGAGCTTTATGCGCTCGCGCTCGTCGACGTCGGCGGACCCGCGCGGGCGGATCAGCAGCTCGCGGCGAAGCGCATGGCGCTCGCCGTGGACAGCGCGCTCGATCAAATGCCCGAGGGCCAAGCGGTCGCGTTTCGGCTCGTCCGCGAAGAGGGCTTCAGCCTCAACGAGGCTGCCTCCGCGCTCGCTAGCACCAACCTGGCGATGCGCCTCCGCACCCACCGCGCGTGCAAGGCGCTGCGCGAGGCGCTCCACGATCATCTTTAATCGCTCGGGGCACCATGATAAAAGGAGCCGAGGTGCGCTCCTTTGAAGGCTCGTAACGCAGCGTCACTGGCTCTCGTCTCGACTCTCCTCCTCTCGGGCGGCGCCGCGCTCGCGTGGGTCCCGGTCAACGTCCATCAAGACGCGCTCGTCCGTATGCCGGGCTCGCAGCCCGCCAACGCGGCCTTCGTCAAAGACCCTTCGGGCTGCTTCGATTGCCACGCTTCGGCGCACCCCGTGGCCGAAGCGGGGTTTGCGTGGCGGGGCTCGCTCATGGGGCAGGCCGCGCGCGATCCGTTCTTTTGGGCCGCCGTCGCCGTGGCCGCGCAGGACTCTATTTATCTCCACGGCAGGCCCAACGCGACCGACGTCTGCCTCCGCTGTCACCTCCCCAAAGGGTGGCTCGAATTCCGCTCCAACCCCTCGAACGGCAGCCAGATGATCGGGGCCGACTACGATGGTGTCTCGTGCGACTTCTGCCATCGTATGTTCGATCCGTTCGCGCCCGACACGGCCTCGGGCGCGCGCGAAGGGTCGGACTTTGCCGGCTATTGGGACGAGTCCGAAGCCTCGATGACGCCGTCCGGCCAAGCCGCCGCCTCGGCGCTCGCCATGGATACGCTCGAAGCCTCCGCCATCAAGCTCTTCAACGCCACGTCGTTCTTCGACGCGACGAGCCACCCGAAGAGCGTCCTTTACGACGAGGCCGCCGCGGGCCAATATTACGTCGCCGTGCAAGATTCGGCGCGCGGCGCGTTCGCCGACAGCTCGACCCCTCACCCCAAGACGTACAGCCGCTTTCACAAGAGCCGGTTTTACTGCGGCACGTGCCACGACGTCTCGAACCCGGCCGCGATCAACGCGCCTTTCGCCGACACCCCGCCCAACGATGGAGTCACGGTGCTCCCGAGCGAGCAGCTCGCCGCGCACGCGTACGCGCCCGTCGAACGCACGTTCTCGGAGCTCCATTTGTCGGACTACGGCCTCCCGGGCGGCGCGCCGGGCGTCGGCCCTTATGACCCGTTGGCCTTCGACACGCCCCATCCGGGCAACGCCATCACGTCGTGCCAAGACTGCCACATGCCGCGCGTCACCGGGCAGCTCTGCGATTTCCCGAACGCCAAGGTGCGCCCCACCGACTCCATCGAGCACCCGAACAGCGCGGCGCCGACCCACGATTTGACGGGCGGCAACGCGCTCGTGCCGTATCTGCTCGCCACCGTGCCCATGGACTCTCCGGTTCACGATCCGGTCAACGCGGCGCTCCTCAGCCAAGGGCACGACGCGCTCACGCTCGATTTGAGCTGGGGTATGCCGCTCGACGCGAGAGCCCTGCTCGCGGCGCGTAACCGCACGTTGGAGACGCTCCGGCGCGCGGCCTCGATTCAAGCCCTCACCTACGATCCGGCCACGGGCGCGGCCTCGCTCCGCGTCCACAACCACACGGGCCACAAGCTCCCTACCGGCTACCCGGAGGGGCGGAGGGCGTACGTCACGCTCGCGCTCTATCAAGGCTCGACCGTCCTCTCGGTCGTGAATCCTTATGATGCCTCGGCGGCCACGCTCAAAGGGCTCGGCGTCGGGGCGAGCCCGCCGCTCGGCCCAAACGAGGTGCGGGACGAAGCCTTGGTGTACGAGGCGCACGGGTCGAGCAGCATCACGGGCGAAGCGGAGACCTTTCACTTCCTCCTCACCACCAGCTTTTACAAGGACAACCGCATCCCGCCCAAGGGGTTCCGCATCGCCGAGGCGCCCGCGCGCGGCGCCGAGCCCGCGTGGATGGGCATGAGCGCGCCCGGGCTCTACACCGCCGTCGAATACGCAGGTGGTTATGACGCCGTATCCATCACGTTGCCGCAGGGGGGCGATAGATTGGTCGCGACGCTCTATTATCAATCGGTGAGCCGAGAATACGTGGAGTTTTTGCGCGACGAGATCAACGGCTCTTCCCCCACGCTCGCGAGCCCCACCCCCTCGGGCGAGCCCAACGCTTACGTCGCGCAGACCGACCCGTTCTTCAGCGGGCTCGCCCTTTGGGGAGATACGTTGTGGCAGCTCTGGGACCACAACAAAGACGTCCCCGGCGCTTCTCCCATCGCCATCGCCAAAGCCACCTTCCTCCTCGCCTCGCAGTGCTCGGGCAAGCCCGACGGCGCGCCGTGCGACGACGGCGACGCCTGCACAATGAACGACACGTGCCAAGCCGGCGCCTGCGCTCCAGGCCAAGCGGTTGTGTGTGACGATGGAGAGGTCTGCACGACGGACCTCTGCGATCCTGCGCTCGGGTGCGTGCATGGGTTCGCCGACGTCCCCTGTGACGACGGCGACGCGTGCACCGGGCCGGACACGTGCGCCTTTGGCGTGTGCGTGCCTGGGCTCGCCGTCGATTGCAGCGACACCGACGTTTGCACCGATGACTCCTGCGATCCGGTGATGGGGTGTGTCCATACCATCGCTCCAGGGTGCGAGAGCGGCGCGTCGTCGTCCTCGTCGTCGTCGTCCGGCGGCGCTTCGTCGAGCAGCAGCACATCGAGCAACGGCTCCTCGAGCAGCGCGGGCAGCGGCGGCGCGGGCGGGCAAGGTGGTTTGGGCGGCGAGGGCGGCAAAGGCGGGCAAGGCGGGGCGGGCGGCGGCGAGCCTCAAGGGGGTTGTGGTTGCCATGCCGCTTCGGAGGACGGCGGGAGCATCGCAGCGTTGGCGCTCTTCGCGGGCTTGCTCGTTCGGAGGTCGAAGCGGCGGCGCTGAGCCATTTTCTTGGTGATGAACGCTCTCTGCTTCCTGTAGCATCGCCCCATGAAGCATCGCGCTTGGCTCTCGGGCTCGCTCTTGACGCTCATGATCACGGCCGGATACGCGTGCGGATCCGGCGTCGGCAACACGGGGGGCAACCCTTCTTCGGGCTCCGGCACGGGCACGTCGAGCTCGGGCGGAGGCTCGTCGAGCGGAACGGGCGGGCACGGCGTGGGCGGCGACATCTTCATGAACCATGGCAAAGCGGTGTCGCTCGCCATCAATCCTCCGATGGGCACCATCGATGTGGTGAACGGTGCGCCCTCGTCGGCCTCGTTCGAAGCGATTGCCACGTTCGAAGATTCGTTCGTCGGGCCGGTCGCGGCGGACTGGACGTGGGACAAGCCCGAGCTCGCGCTGGTCGATTCGATGGGTGTGCTCACGGCGCAGGGCAATCGCGCGGGCACGGGCACGCTCAAAGCGACGTTCGGCGTGCTCGAAGCCACGGCGCCCGTGTCGATCAAGCTCTCGTTCATCGAGAACCCGGCGGGGCTCACGCCCGCGGATCAAGCCCTCTTCGACACGCCCGACAACACGCCCTCGGGCACCCTGCTCTATCCTTATGACAAGACGGTGTTCGCGCGCGGGCTGCTCGCGCCCGACATGATGTGGTCGGGCGGCGCCGCGGGCGACGCGTACAAGGTGCATATCCAGCAGAACCTGGTCGACGCGGTGTTCTACGTGAACGCCGATCCGCCGAGCTCGTTCAAGATGGCCGAGGCCTTTTGGACGGCGCTCACGCAATCCAATGGGGGTGACGACGTCATCGTCGACGTTCAACGGCTTTCGGCGGGCGTCGCGCACCTGTCCATGCACGAGACGTGGACGATCGCGCAGGGCAACTTGCGCGGCTCCATCTATTATTGGGCGGTCAACACGGGTCAGCTCATGAAGGTCGCGCCCGGCGCGTCGAGCCCCTCGGTGGTGTTCGACTCGGGGCCGTTCGATCAGCTCGGGAGCCCGGCGCCGGCCGCTTACAACAACACGATGCCTCCGTGGGAGAGCGGCGGCAACGGCAAGCGGTGCGTCGCGTGCCATTCGGTCAGCAAAGACGGCTCGACCATCGCGGCGGTCTTCGAAAAGAAGGGCTCCACCGCGAGCCCGTGGGGCACCATCGATTTGACGCAGAGCCCGCCCACGGTCACGCAGATCACGCCTTATACGTCGAGCACCATTTACCTCGGTCTCTCGCCGGACGGCGCCTTTGCGGTGCAAAACGACGTGAACCTGACGATGCGCCTCGCCAACGCGAAGACGGGGGTCATCCTCCCGAGCGCGCTCGACGGCTTCGCCGACAAGACGGCGGATCCGGCCTTCTCGCACGACAGCAAGCTCCTCGCGTTCTCGAGCTTCGTGAACGGGTTTTATCCGGTGGAGTTCTACCGGGCGGACCTCGACGTGGTCGACTTCGACCCTGCGACGACGGCGTTCACCAACCGCCGCACCGTGGTGCAAGGCGGCAACTTGGCCGTGGCGTTCCCGAGCTTCTCGCCCGACTCCGCGTGGATCCTGTATCAATATGGCGACTACAGCCGGGCGCGTTACGGGGCCAACGGCGACGTCTCGGGCAACGACGATCTGTACATCGCCGACGTCGCGGCCATGATGGGGCCGGAGCACCTGGCGGCGGCGAGCGGCGCGACGTTGGAGCCGCGCAATCAGCACAAGAGCTATCAACCCACGGTGAACCCCATCGCGGTCGGCGGGTACATGTGGGTGGTGTTCGTGAGCCCGCGCGACTACGGCAACAAGATGCTCTCGACGGTGGACCCGACGACGCAGAACCGCAAGCAGCTTTGGGTCGCGGCCGTCAACTTGAACCCTCAGCCCGGGCAGGATCCGAGCCACCCTGCGTTCTGGCTGCCCGGCCAAGACCTGAGCACGGTCAACATGAGCGGGTATTGGGCGCTCGAGCCGTGCCATCAAGAGGGCATCGCCTGCAACGAAGGATACGAGTGCTGCACGGGCTTCTGCCAGCCCGACGGCATGGGGGGTTATGCGTGCGTGCCCCCGCCGGGCGGCTGCTCCAAGCTCGGCGAGGCGTGCGTGACCGACGGCGACTGCTGCGACGCGCCTTCGGCCAAGTGCATCGGCGGGTTCTGCGCGCAGTCCCAGCCCAACTGAGGGGAGACATGAGCAAAGACCTGCGGCCTTACGTCATTCGCCAAGGCGACTACATGGTGAAGCTCGCTCACCGCTTTGGGTTCGACGCGGACGAGATTTGGAACGATCCCAAGAATGAGGAGATTCGCGCGGCGCGCCGCGACATGAACGTGCTCGCCCCCGGGGATATTGTCTTTGTCCCTCAGGAGCTCAAAGAGGGGCTCCCCCTGCACAAAGGGCAGGTGAACCGTTATCGCGCGAAGGTTCCTTGGGTCACGAAGAGGATTCGATTCAACGCGTCGGCGGGGCCGCTCGCCAACGAGAGGTTCGTGACGGAGGGAGCGCAGCCGAAGGAGGGGGTCTCGGACGGTGAAGGGTGGGTGGAGATCAAGACGAAGATCACCGCCGGCACGGTCGAGATCACGTTCCCGGAGAAGGACCTCTCGTTCACCGTCATGATGGGTCACATGGATCCGATCACGGAGACCTCCGGGGTGAGATCGCGCCTTCGCAACCTTGGATATCTCTTCCCTCACCCGGCCGATCACCTCGACTTTCCGGGGCTCGAAGCGTTCGGGATCGAGTCGGAGGACGAGCGGCTCGCGCGCGCGATAAACGCCTTTCAATCCGCTCAAGGCCTCGCCGCGACAAGCGCGATCGACGACGCGACGCGCGAGGCGCTGTTGAAGGCTCACGGCGGATAACGTTCGAGGAGGTTTGCAAGGTGGGTCAAATCGTGGACGGGATCCCGTTTGGATCCTCTGACGTGACGGGGATGCCCGAGGAGCTCAAGGCCCTCATCGCGCTCGGCAGGAAAATCCGGGGGCTCGCGGAGCTCGCGAGGAGCCTCGAAGCGAGCTACGAGAAGGTCGCCAAGAACGTTGGTGAATTCTTCGCGCAGCTACGAGCGCTCAAAGGGATCTTCGAGCTCCTCGCCGAGCAGCCCGGGCTCCCCAAGGAGGACGCCGTCGTCAACAAGGTGCGAGCCGACATGGCGAAGCTCCGCGACAAGGTCGACGCGATTTGCAAAGACGTCGCGAAGAAGTGCACACCGATGAACATGGTCGACGTCATCGGGAAGGGCGCTATTGAGAAGCGCACCGAATACGCGGTCGAGATCTTGAATACGATCATGTCGCCCGCGAACACCAAGGTCATCGAGGACTTTCGAAAGAGCAAGGCGATCCCCGACAGGGACAAGCACCTGTGGCTTCAGACGATGGGTGTCGTGGTCCAGCTCGCGCTGGAGCAGGTGATGAGGTCGAGCCAGTCCTCCGAGGCGATCCGAATCGTCGAGGAGATCGTCAAGAAGCAACAGCAGCAGAACGTCGCCAACGTCCTCACGACGTCGATTAGCATGGTCGCCTCGGCGGTCGGCAATCTCCCCGGGCCGGACTCGTATTCGATCGCGATCGTGCGCTTGGACGTGTTGGCCAAGCTTGGGAAGGCGGTCAATCGCGACTTCCGCCGAGACGAGATGGCGCTCGAGATCAGGAGGAATTTGACGAGCTGGTTCGGCGAGAAGGATCCGGCCTTGGGGTCCGAGCTCGACGTAGCGCTCAGCAGGATCGACGCTCAGCGAGTCAAGCTTCGAAGGCTCGCAAAGTCCAAACAGCCAAACGACGTCGAGGTCCTTCGATCGCTCGAGCTGCTCGACGAGCAGCGCACGGCCATCCAGAACGTCGTCGACAAGCGCTTCGGACAGGTGCAATCGCACCCGGCGTTCAACTGGACGATCACGATCCTCAACGCGCTCCTCTTCATCGCCAAGATGGAAGCCACCGAGGACGTCAACCTCGACGACGCCGGCTCTCAAAACGCGACCAAACAGTGGTTTAAAATGGTCGCTGAAAAAGGCGGCACGGCGTTGCTCGGCGCGAGCGCCTTGAGCAGCACCATGTACACTGTCGGCAAGAGCGCTGCCGGTTTCAAGAGCACCAAAGTGCTCTTTGGGTGGATGGAGAGCCCCGCCCTGTGGATCGGGAGCAAGATCATCACGCCGGTGACTGGGGTCCTCTCGATCGTCGATGGCAGCGTCAAGCTGTACGAAGGCTTCAATGAAGGGGATCCGCTGATCTTCATGATCGGTGGATTCGAGGTGGCCTCCGGCATCGCGCTCTTGTTCGGGCTCTTCGGCTTCGCCTCCGCTGGCTCCCTCGGCGTGCTGCTCGGCGGCGTCGCGATGGCCATCGGGCTCTCGGACGCCATCACCGAAGCTCAAAAGGATCCTCTTAAAAAGACGGTGTTGCTCCTCGTCAAAGCGGCTTCGGAGCAGACCTCGGGGTGGGACAAACAACCCATCGCCAAGCTCCTCGGCGTTGATGCATCGCTGGCAGCGCTTCGTACAGAGGCGGAGTCCGTTGGTGTCTCCAGGATCTGCATCGACGAAGCGACGTTGGGGCACAACACGGAGCAGGTGCGCACAAAGACGGTTGATCGGGTGAAGGCGCTCGGCTTCAGTGATGCAGCGGCGCGGGAGCTGATCGTCGTGGCCCCGACCCCAAAGCCCCCTCCTCAGGGCGGCTCATGAAGCGCCTTCGCGTCCGCGGGTCACCCACCATCCATCATTACGCTGGCTTTCTGGTGTTCGCCGCCTTCTTTTTTTTGGTAGGTGCATACTCACGATACCGGAAGAAAAACGAGGCTGACTCCTTTCTTTGGAGCGCATTCGGCGTCACCGTGCTCGCGGGTTACTGCGTTCATTTTCGGATCCTCCTCAAGAGGCGCGGCTCACTCTACCATGAGCCGCCGCCGCTCACGGAGCCGATCACGTTACGCCAAGCGTTGAAGAGGCAGGAGCCTTCCCCCGTAATCGGCACCATCAAGAGGCTCGTGCAGAACAAGAGCGCGCGAGGGCGGATCACGAAGAAGCAGGGGCTCGGCCAGATGCTCGACGTCGATGCGTTTCAGAACGTGAGCGATCAAAAAGGTCGACAAGTGCAGTGGGTCTACGCGGGCCGGCGCGCGACGATGATCCCCTTCGCGGTGGTGGACCGCGAGGGTTCGGAGCTGATGATCTCCAAAGAGGTCTTCAAAGGCTCCGTGGTGGACGTGGAGCGCGACGAGCGCGTGGTCGTTTATGGATCGTATCCAGGCGCGCCCCCTCTGTCTGGAGACGGAAAGGACATCTTAGGAAAGAAGAGGCGCGCTTGGGACGCGGAGGAGATCCGGGCGTACGAGACGGTCATCGAAGAGGGCGCGACGGTGATCGCGTATGTGCGGGAGCCGCCCAAAGGCAAGCCCAAGCGGCCGGTCACGTTCCTCTTTTGGGGAGACATGAGCGCCCTTCGGGCGTGGGCAGACGGGATGCACCGGATGCGCCGCGTGCGCGACGCATGGGCCGTTGGCAGCACGATCGCCGCGGCGCTCCTCATCGCGCTCACCGTCGCTCGATGGAACGAGAGACCTTCAAAGAAGCCTGTTCAAAAGCCCCCGGCGCCCGCGGTAGAGACCGAGCAGGAGCCCGGTGGTTGGTGAGCCTGCACGACGATAATCAACCTACGCGCGCGGCGCCGGCAGGAGCCCTCCCCTCTCCATACATCGCGCCTTGCCCGGATCGGACCAAATCTCCACCCACCGCTCCCACGTGATCACGTCTTGAAACACCATCTCTCGCCGCGCGACGGGCGCGGGCGAGACATCCACCCTCCCCTTCTCCCCCCTGCACCACGCCTCGATCGTCTCCACAGGAGCCGCGAGCGGATACACGATCTCCACCTCGTACGCCTCGTCCGACCACGCCACGATCCCCTCGTCCGCGACGTCGTACGGAGGGGCCTTGTCACGCCCGAGCGAACGCGCGAGCGCCTCCTCGACGCGCTGCCGCACGAGGTCGGCGCCCGCCTTTGCGTAGAGCCCCGCGAGCGCGTTTTCGAAGGCGATCTTCCCCCGCTCGTCGAGCCCTCGGACAAAGCCCACGTCACGCACGGCGGCCACGATGAGGCCCGATTGCTCTTCCAACGTGATGAGGCACGGCCCCTCCAAAGCACCCTCCTTGGAGACCGCGATCACGATCCGGTTCGACCCGAGATCCACCGACGTGACCGAGAGATCCGGCACCGAGCTCGAAAGGAGCCGCACGAGCTCCCGCTCGACGAAGCCCTGCACCGCCTCTTCGACCTCGGCGATGGCCGCGCGATGGCGAATGGCGAGCGGGCTATTGTTGCGCTCGGCCCTCCGCAGCTTGGTAAAGAGCTTGGGGAGCGTGCCCGAGTGAAAGCCGGGCCGGAGCAGCCCCACGATCGTCTCGCCGTGATGGCCCACCGGCACAGGCGCGAGCGCGCGCGCCCGCGAGGCGCGGTAAAGGCGATAGTTCTCCTTGAGCTCCCACACCAAGAAGCCAAACACACCGGGCAAGAGCACGATGGTGGTGCCGCCCACGAGCTTCGCGGCGACCGACCCGATGGCGGGCGTGAGCACGGAGAGGAGCCCGCCGAGCAGCGCCGGCGTGAGCGGCAAGATGATCTTGTGCGAGACCGTGACCACCGGAAAGTGCTTGATGGGGTTCACCTGAGGCTCGATGAGGAGGTTCACATAGAGCCTCAGCAGATAGGCAATCACCGCGAAGATCGCCCCGAAGAGAGCCTTGATCCCGACGACGACCGGGTTCTCTCCCTGCCGGAACCGGAGCCGCTCGTCGACCGCGTAAATCCCCCGCTCGGACAGCTCGACGAGGCGTGAGAACACATCCATCACGAGCCGGAGCAGCCCGGGCAAGAGGTGCTTGACGAGCCTCTTCGCGGTGCGCGACACCTTGTCGGCCACGATCTCTTGTGCGGTGAGCCCCGCCTTGGAGTTCAGCGCGAACGAGAGCGCCAAGAACCCCGCGCCGAGGGCCGCGA
This sequence comes from uncultured Polyangiaceae bacterium, assembly GCA_964437785.1. Taxonomy (GTDB): domain Bacteria; phylum Myxococcota_A; class Polyangia; order Polyangiales; family Polyangiaceae; genus CAYTJL01. The sequence goes on along the minus strand of CAYTJL010000225.1, from coordinate 1,924 downwards.
GCGCCTTGGGGTCGTGCCGCATCGCGCGCGGCAAGAAGAGATACGCCACGGCCGGGACCACGAGCGGTTTGACCGCCCAACGCCCGAGCGCCACCACCACACGGCTGTGGAGGATGCCTTGCACGATCGCGCGTGACCAAACCCACCTCGGGATCGCGACGAAGACACCCGAGAGCGCATAGCCCACCGCGCTGAGCGCGGTCTTCGCGACGCTCCGCGCCGTTTGGCTGTGGATCAACGCGAAGATCAGCGCGGCGAGCGCGAGGAGCGACGTGGGCGAGAGCAGGTGAACGTGCTTGTGACGATAGCCCGCGAGCTTCATGATGGGGTGAAGGAGGTGCGTCACCCCTTCGAGGAGCACGAAGCTCCCGAGGAGCGGGAGCGCCAGATACCGCACCAAAAAGCGCCCGGCGCCCGTGCCGAACGCGATCGACGACACCTTCTGCAAGCCTCGTAAATATGCCTCTCCCGGGCGATAAACGCCGTCGAGCGCGCCCGCGAGGGCCTTGTCGGCGAGGAGCAGCGCGTCGCCCGACCAGAGCTCATGTGCGCGCAAATCGCCCATTTTGAGCGGGTTTTTGGAGATGGCGTCGCGGAGCTGGCCAATCCCGAGGCGGCCTTTGGCGAGGATCACGTCCAAGAGCTCGGCCACCACCTTGTCGGCGCCCACCTGCTCGGGCAGGTCGCGCGGCACGAGCCCAGCGCCGGTGAGCGCATTCGTGATGGCAGGCCCGAGCGCGGCCCGCACGTTGTGCTCGGCGCGGTGCGCCCACGCGCGGAGGAGCTTCTCGCCGAGCGCGTGGTCGCGCGGGCTGAGCGACGTGCGCGGGAGCTTGCGGAGCGCGTCGCGCATCGCATCGAGCACGCGGAGCGGCGCGGCCGCGGGGAGCTCGCGCACGAGCGGCTTCTTCCCAAAGCTCCCTGCCCAGCCGAGCAGATCGATCGCGCGCGAGGGCTTCTCGACCGCGAGGCACGCGCGCTGCAAATCGTAGAGCAAACGCGCTTCCACGCGCTGAAAGATCCACGGCGAGATCGAGAGCGCGATGGGCGCGATCATCCCGCCTTGCGCGCGTTCGGCGAGCGCGCGCAAAAAGGGGATCGGATCATCGTCGGTCGCGATCTCGCCGTCGCGCGCGCGCAGCACGGTGTCGAGCCTCGCCGCGAGCGATCGGAGCGCGGGCTCGGGATCACCCTTGCTCGCGAGCGCGGCGAGCGCCGCGCGAACGTCGTTGTTGCCGGCCTTCGCGTCGCTCCCGCGGACCGAGCTCTTGGGGCCGCGCTCGTCGCTCGTCTCGGCGCGCGCCTCCACGCGCGACGAGGCGCGCGGATCGGGCAAAAGCCCCTCGCCGATCTCCTCTTCGAAGAGCGCGTCGATCTCTTCTTCGCGGCGCTCTCGTCCAACGAGCGCGGGGAACGTGCGCAAAAGCTCGGCCGGCGCGAACGTCCGCAGCTCGGCGTAAAGCGCCGCGAGCTCGGCGAAGACCTCGACGGGATCATCCATCGTGAGCAGCCGATCGTCGGCGCGGAGCGTGGCGCGGATCTCGTCGATCTCGGTCTGCCCGAGGAGATGAACGACGCGCTTGATGCGCGCGGGGCTCGGGGCGCGCTTCGCGATCGCGAGGTGAACGCGCGCGTGCAGGACGCGCCTCGGCCTCTCGCTCTCAGGCTCTCCGCGCGCGATCACGATCAGGTGATCCGCGACGCCTCTTGCCGTGATGGGGCCTTCGCCCGCGGCGCGCTCGAATTCGTCGCGGCGGATCGCATAAACCTCGCTGTGCGGGACGTCGAGGCCAAAGCCGGGCAAATGCCGGTGGCGCTTGATCACGCGGCGGAGCACGCGCGCGTCCACCGCGATGACGGAGGCGCCCTCCGGGGTCTGTTCGAGCACGTCCACGATCATCGGCGCCATGAGAGCGCGGTTCGG
>CAYTJL010000224.1:13402-16087 GCA_964437785.1 uncultured Polyangiaceae bacterium | reverse complement strand
TGATGGCCGATCTCGCTCTTGCCGTAGATGACCTCCTCTTTCGCGAGGACGGTGCCGAGCGCAGGGCACCAGTTGACCGGGATCTCGTCTTGGAACGCGAGGCCCTTCTTGAAGAGCTGGAGGAAGATCCACTGCGTCCAGCGCACGTAACCGGGATCGGTGGTGTCGACCTCGCGCGCCCAGTCGTAGCTGAAGCCCAGCGATTTGAGCTGCCGCTTGAACGTGGCGATGTTGCTGCGCGTGGTGTCGGCGGGGTGCGTGCCCGTCTTGATGGCGTGCTGCTCGGCGGGCAAGCCGAACGCGTCCCAGCCCATCGGGTGCAGCACGTCGATGCCCTTCATGCGCCAATACCGCGAGAGGATGTCGGTCGCGGTGTAGCCCTCGGGGTGGCCGACGTGAAGGCCCGCGCCCGAAGGGTAAGGGAACATGTCGAGCACGTAGCGCTTCGGCCGCGCGCGATCGCGTGTCGCGCGGAAGGTCTGCGCTTCTTCCCACGTGCGTTGCCAGCGGGCTTCCACCTCGGCGTGGTCGTACCGGGCGGGCTCTCCAGGTCGTGGTTCTGAGGTCATTTCCCCCGTGGTGTAACCCAAATCGAGCCCGGACGCGCCTTCGTTCGCCAGCGTCACCGATCGTCTTCCGTTGTTGAAAATCGTTTACGCAGTGTGTACTCTGTCAACGTTCTGAGACGAACGAGGACACTGCGCTCATGCCCGCCAAAGATCACGTCGCTGTCCGCTTGGACGATGCCACGCTCGAACGTCTGGACCTGGTTCGCGAGGTGCTCTCGACCGATTGGCACGAGGCCAATCAGTCCGACGTGCTCCGCGCCGTCATCCTGGGCGGCCTCCGGCAGCTCGAAAAAGAGCACGCGACGCGCATCGCGGAGATCCGCAAGAAGCGCGAGAACGAGCGCAAAAACGAGGGCAAGAGCCCCTCGGACAAGCCCGCTGCCAAGCGCGGACGCAAGCCCAAAGGCGGCTGACGGAGAGCGGAGCGGGCATCAACCGCCGATGTCGCGCCGATAGACCATCCCGTCGAACGCGATGCGGCTGACCGCGCGGTACGCGGCGCCCTTCGCCTCGGCGATCGATGCGCCCGTCGCGGTGACCGCGAGGACGCGCCCGCCCGCCGTGACCACGGCCCCGTCCTGCTCCTTGGTGCCCGCGTGAAACACCATCACGTCCGGCTCCTTCGCGGCCTCCGCGAGCCCGTGGATGACGTCGCCCGCGCGCGGTTTGTCGGGGTAACCGTGCGCCGCGAGCACGACGGTGAGCGCCGCGCGCGAAGGCGCGACGCGGACCGCGCTCGCGTTGATCGCGCCCGCTGCGGCCGACGCGCAGAGGTCCGCGAGATCGCCTTCGAGCAGCGCGGTGAGCACCTCGCACTCGGGATCGCCGAACCGCACGTTGTGCTCCAGCAACATGGGATCGCCCGCGGGCGTGATCATGAGCCCGGCGAAGAGCACGCCGCGGAAGGGTGAGCCCTCGCTCGCCATACCGTCGATGGTCGGGCGGAGGATCGTGCGCTCGATGCGCGCCAAAAGATCGGGGCTCAAGGCGCCGCTCGGCGCGAAGGCCCCCATGCCGCCCGTGTTGGGCCCGCGATCGCCGTCGAAGACACGTTTGTGATCGCGCGCCGCGGGGAGCACACAGATCGATCGGCCGTCGCTCACCGCGAAGACGCTCGCCTCTTCGCCCGCGAGCGCGTCCTCGATCACGACGCACGCGCCCGCGTCGCCGAAGCGCCGCTCGACGAGCATCGAGCGCGCGGCGTCGATCGCCTCGTCCTCGGTCGCGGCGACGACCACGCCTTTGCCCGCGCAGAGCCCGTCGGCCTTGATCACGATGGGCGCGCCCTTGCGGCGGATGATCGCGATCGCTTCGTCCATCGACGTCACGACGTCGAACGGCGCGGTGGGGATGTCGTGCCGCGCGCAGAAGCGCTTCATGAACGCCTTGGATCCTTCGAGCCGCGCGGCGCTCATCGACGGGCCGAACACCCGAAACCCCGCGGCATCGAGCGCGTCGACCACGCCCGCGACGAGCGGCGCCTCGGGCCCGATCACGACGAGGTCGGCCCGTTCGCGCTGGCAGAGCGCCACGACGGCGTCGTTGGTGAGCGAGGTCGCGACGCGCCGGATCGGCGCGCGCCCGTTCGTCGCGGGCGCGATCGTTCCGGCGTTGCCCGGCGCGACGATGACCTCGGAGACCGAAGGCGATCGCGCGAGCGACCACGCGAGGGCGTGCTCGCGCGCGCCCGACCCCACCACCACCACGCGCCGGCCTTGCGAAGCGCTCCTCGATCCTGTCGTCATGGCCGCCGCGGGCTACCACGCGACGCGCAGGGAGCCTAGGGATTCCGATGCCGCAGGTTTCTTCGTATCATCCCCGCGGTGACGCTCTTCGAGGCCCTCGCCGAGCTGGGGATTGACGACGACGCGGGTCCTGAAGAGGCACGCCGCGCCTACCTTCGCCTGGTCCGCACACGCAAGCCCGAGACCGATCCCGAGGGCTTCATGCGGCTGCGCGAGGCGTACGACCTCGTGAAGCAGCACCTCGCGGCGCGCGCCGAAGCGCCGCAGGGATTCTCCGGCCTCTCGTTCGTGGTCGAGCAAATGCGCGCCGAGCGAGAGCGAGAGTCCAGGGCCAAACAAGAGCCCGAAGCCGAAGCCAAACAAGAGCCCGA
>CAYTJL010000224.1:0-13302 GCA_964437785.1 uncultured Polyangiaceae bacterium | reverse complement strand
AACAAGAGCAGGAGCCCGAGGCCGCGCGCGCAGACGACAACGACGATCAACACGCCGAGCCGCCGTCCAACGACGTTGACGAGGCGATCCAGCGTCCCACGAGCGAGGACGATGACGGAGGCGCGGACGAGGGCGCCGACGTCGAGACGCTGATCTTCCTCGAACGCTACGAAGACGCGGCGAGCGCGCTCATCGCGAGCTTCGACCGCGCGGCGTCGAGCCACGTCGATCCGCCCAAAGATCCCGAGGGGACGCTGCGCTTCATCCTGGTCCTCCACCGCGAAGGCCACGCGACCAAAGCCATCGCGCTGACGGAGAGCTTCGTTCACTGGCTCAAGGCGTCGGGCATGGAGATGCGCGTGATGCGCGGCGATCTCGCGGCGCGCTTCACGCTCGTGCGCGAGCTGTCCGGCCTGCCCGAGACGTTCCCCAAGGCCATCCGAAAGGCGCTCGCGACGGCGCTCCTCGCGCACGATCCGCTCGCCGAGACCGGCCCCTTGGTCCGCGCCCGCGACGCCGACAAAGGCCGCGCCAAACGCGCGGTCCCCATCCTGCGCGCGCACGCGCCGATGCTGTTGGGGATGTTCGGCGACCTGCTCGCGCCGCCCATCGACCTGCCGCCGACGCCCACGTTCTCGCAGCCGGTCTACAACCCGCCCCCGGGCCCCGATTACTCGCGCGCGTTCTGGGCCATCCCCGTGGTGCTGCTCGCGCTGCTCCGGGTCTGCGCCGCGTCGTCGCGCTCGACGCCGTCGTACGACTTCTCCAAGTACAACAACTACAAACCGCCTACGTTCACCGACTATTCATCGCTCTTCCCCGACGGCGGCACGAGGTCGCGCACCTCGCAGCGCGCGCTCGCCGACATCTACGTCGACATGGCGCTGCTCCACGCCAGCTCGAATTCCCGCACTGAGCAGCTCCTCCGCAAGCTCAAGCGCGAGATCGCGGCGGACGACTGCGACAGCGCGCGGGGGACCATGGCCCAGATCCAAACGATGGCGAGCCAAGCCCCCGGGAAGCTCGGCGAGGACATCCCCATGCTCGCCGCCGCGATGCGCATGTATTGCGGCCCCGGGCCGATCGGCGCAGGGCCGAGCGACGCGGGCGCGGGCGACGGAGGCAAAGCCAAAGACGCAGGCGTGGCCAAAGGCAGGGCTCCGCTCAAGGCGCCTGCGATCGCGCCGAAGCCCACGCCGAAGCCCGCGCCCCCCAAAGAGGACGAATGAAGCGAACGATCGTCGGCATCGATCTCGGCACCACCTTCTCGCTCGTCGCCGCGATGCGCGACGGCGCGCCCGTTGTGCTGCCGAACGCCCTCGGCGAGCTGCTGACGGCGAGCGCGGTGAGCATCGCCGACGACGGCACCGTGCTCGTGGGCGCGCCCGCACGCGCCCGCGCGACCACGCACCCGACGCGCACCGCGCTCGCGTTCAAGCGCGACATGGGCACCGACAAGATCATCAGCATGGGCCTCAAGAAGATGAGCCCCCAAGAGCTGTCCGCGATCGTGCTCGCGACGCTCAAGCGCGACGCCGAGGCCGCGCTCGGCTGCGCGGTCGACGAGGCGGTGGTCACCGTGCCCGCGTACTTCGGCGACAAGCAGCGGCAAGCCACGCGCGACGCGGGCGCGATCGCGGGCCTCAACGTGGAGCGCATCATCAACGAGCCCACGGCCGCCGCGCTCGCGTACGGCCTGCACGAGCGGCACCGCGAGATGCGCGCCGTCGTGCTCGATTTGGGCGGCGGCACCTTCGACGTCACCGTGCTCGAGATCATCGAGGGCGTGATCGAGATCCAGTCGTCCGCGGGCGACGCGCGGCTCGGCGGCGAGGACTTCGACGACGCGCTCGCCGATCGCATCGCGGCGCTCGCGCGCGAGGCGCACGGCGTGGATTTGAAGCACGACCCGCGCGCGTGGGCCCGCGTCCGCGAGGCCGCCGAGGGCGCCAAGAAGAGGCTCTCCGACGTGGACAAGACGCCCGTCGGGCTCGTCGATCTGCCGCTCATCGGCGGCCGCACCGTGAACATCGAGGCGACGATCAGCCGCGACGAGGCCGAAGAGACGTGGGCCGCGCTCTTGGAGCGCGTGCGCGCGCCGATCCAACGGGCGCTCCGCGACGCGTCGATCGGGCCCGACAAGATCGACGAGGTCCTGCTCGTCGGCGGCTCGACGAGGATGCCGTGCATCGCGCGCCTCGCCGCGCAGATCTTCGGCCGGCTGCCGCAGCGCAAGCTCCCGCCCGACGAGGCCATCGCGATGGGCGCCGCGGTGCAGGCCGCGCTCAAGGGCGGCGATCGCGCGATCGAGGACATGGTCGTGACCGACGTCGCGCCGTTCACCATGGGCATCGCCACCTCGACCTCGCTCGGCCGGCAGCGCGTCACCGGGATCTTCTCGCCGATCTTGGAGCGCGGCACGGTGATCCCCGCGAGCCGCACCGAGCGCTATTACACGGTCGCCGACGCCCAGCGCGAGATCTTGGTCGAGGTCTTTCAAGGCGAGCACTCGCTCTGCCGCGACAACCAGAAGCTCGGCGAATACAAGGTGAAGAACCTCTCGGCAAAGCCGCAGGGCGAAGAGGGCGTGGACGTGCGCTTCACCTACGATTTGAACGGGATCCTGGAGGTCGAGACCACCGTGCTCTCGTCCGGCAAGAAAGAGGTGCTGGTGATCGAGAAGACGCCGGGGCGCCTCTCGCAAGACGAGATCAAGGCCGCGCGCGAGCAGATGAAGCGCCTCAAGTTCCACCCGCGCGAGGCGCTGCCCAACGCGACGGCGCTCGCCCGCGCGGACGCGCTCTACGTCGAGCTCTCGGGACCGGCGCGCGAGCAGCTCGGCGAGCTCATCGCGGTGTTCCGCGCGGCGCTCGAGACCCAAGACGAAAAAGAGATCGGCCCGCTCCGCGAGCGCCTCGTCTCCCTCACCTCCTCGCTCAAGCGGCGCTAGACGGCGCTCGCGGACGCCCAAACCCCCTTTTGGTGACGACGTTGACGAACGTGAACAGAGGCGTGATGACGCTCGAAGACGCCTCGCTTTTGCGCTGTCCCGCGTGCTCGGGGGAGCTCGCCTACAAAGGCTCGCTCGACGGCGGCAGGCTCGGCGATGGCGCGCTCGCATGCGCGCGCTGCGCGCCGTGGCCGGTCGCGCTTGGCCTCCCCAAGCTCTACCGCGAGGCCGACGTGACCGGCAGCGACAAGCTGATGCGGCGCTTCTACGACGGCCTTCCGAAGCTGCACGATCCGGTGGTGCGCTACACGCTGCCCGTCTTTCAGCGCGGGACCGAGCGCGCGCTGCGCGACGCGTACATGAAGCGCGTCGAGCTGGGCGCGCTCACGCCGCGCCGCGACAGGCCCCTCCGCATCTTGGAGGTGGGCGTGGGCACGGGCGCCAACATCCCGCTCCTTTACCGCGATTTACCGCCTGGGCTCGACGTGGAGCTGTGGGGGCTCGACCTCTCCATCGGCATGATCCGCGTGCTCGCGCGGCGCTCGGAGCGCGAGGGGTGGGCCGCGCCGCGCCTCGTGCTGGGCGACGCGCACGCGCTGCCGTTCCCGGACGCGAGCTTCGATCGCGTCTTCCACGTGGGCGGCATCAACGGCTTTCGCGACCGGCGGCGCGCGATCGCCGAGCTCGGGCGCGTAGCCGTGCCCGGCTCGCCGATCGTGATCGCGGATGAGCAGCTCGCGCCGGAAGGCAGCGAGAGCCTCTATCACCGCGCGCTCTTTCGCCTCGTGACCTTCTACGACGCGCACCCGCGCTGCCCGCTCGACGCGCTTCCAGAGGGCGCGCACGACGTGCTCGCCGAGCAAGCGTCGCTCTTCTTTTACTGCCTTCGCTTTCGGATGCCCGCTCCTAAAACGGCGCTTCGGTGATAGGTTCGCTCCCGGTCATGCGGAGGCCCTCGTCGTGGATCGTCGTCGCCTTGCTCGCGCTCGCGGGGTGCAGCGCGGGCTTCGACGGGACGGTGGTCACGGGCAAGGGCTTCGCGTTCCGCGTGGGGCCCATCCCGCCGTCGTGGCAGCGCGTCGAGGTCTCGCACGCGGCGATCGCGTTCCGCGACGAGGCCGCGGGGCTCACGGTCGCCGCGAACGCGCGCTGCAAGCTCGACGGCGAGGACGTGCCGCTCAACGCGCTCACGCAGCACCTCTTCCTTCAGTTCACGGATCGCAAGACCGTCGAGGAGCGCGTCGTCCCGTTCGACGGGCGCGAGGCGCTCCACACGGTGATCGAGGCCAAGCTCGACGGCGTCCCCAAGCGCTTCGACGTGTGGGTCCTCAAGAAGGACGGCTGCGTCTACGATCTGTTCGCCATCACGCCGCCCGGGCGGGAGAGCCAAGAGTTCGACCGCTTCGCGAGGGGCTTCGCGACGGTGAGCCATGGCCCGTAAAAGGAAGAAGCAAGACAGCGAGGCCGAAAGCGACAAGCCGAGGCCTTCGTTCCTTCCTCCCGAGGCGCCTCCGCCGCCGCTGCTCGACGGCGTCTTCGCGGTGGTCGAGCACTTCGGTCAGTTCGGCCGCATGACGCTGAGCACGCTGCTCTCGCTCTTCAAGCGGCCGCTCGAAATCGAGGCGACGCTCCACCAGATGGAGTCGCTCGGCGTGCGGTCCGTCGCGATCGCGTCGGTGACGGCGGTCTTCGTCGGCATGGTCATGGCCGTGCAGTTCGCCTTCGGCCTGCAGAAGTTCGGCGGCATGGAGTACACGGGCCGCATCATCGGCCTCTCCTTCTCGCGTGAGCTCGCGCCCACGCTCACCGCGGTGATCGTGGGCGGGCGCATCAGCTCGGGCATCGCGGCCGAGGTGGGCTCCATGGCCGTGACCGAGCAGATCGACGCGATCCGCGCGCTCGGCGCCGACCCCATCAAGAAGCTCGTGGTGCCGAGGCTCCTCGCGGGCGTCGTGGTGATGCCGGTGCTCTGCGCGTTCGCGCTGGTGCTCGGCTTCTGCGGCGCGATGGCGATCACCTCGATCGAATTCGGCATCCCGCCGGGGTTCTTTCTGCGGACCGCGCTCGGGTCGGTCAACTTCCAAGACTACTTCTCGGGCATGTTCAAGACGCCGTTCTTCGGGGCGATCATCTCGCTCATCGGGTGTCACTTCGGGCTCTTGACCCGGGGCGGCACAGAGGGCGTCGGACAAGCCACGACGCGGACGGTGGTGGCCACGTCGATCACCATTTTGATCGCGGACTTCTTCTTGACCAAGGTCTCTATCCTGATCTTCCCGTCGCGATGAACCGCCTCTGCGCCCTCGCGATCGTCGCCTTATCCACGGTCTGCGGCTGCAATAGCGCTCCTCCGAGCGGGGGTGAGAAGCCGCCGGCGCACGACAAAAGTCCGCTCCCCGACATCACGTCGACCGCGCGGCACGCGGAGCGCGGTTATCTGATGACGCGGACAGGATCGCGGTGTGACGTGTTCGTGGTGGACGATCTCGGCACCTCCCCGCCCAACCAGGTGAATTGTCCGCCGGACTCCATCCTCCTGCCCGGCGAGCGGATCCGCATCGCGGGCAAGGTGTGTATGCGTGAGGGCCCCGATCCCAACCGTGTGTTGCCCGTCATCTGCCCGGATCCGCTCACCAACCTGGAGAAGCGCGAGCGGGCCGCGCGGGGGCTCGACATCAAGTGATCTTCGTCACGCCCCCTCGACCCAGGTCACCGCCTCGTCCCTGAGCCACGTCCGCTGCCTGCGCACGAACACGCGCGTCGCGCGAACGATGGAGTCGCTCAATTCGGCCTCTGCCACAGCGCCTTCGAGGTGACCCTTGATCTGCGCGTAGCCCACCGAGCCCATGGCGCGCGCCTCGCCATAACCCCTCTCCAAAAGCCCCTTCACCTCATCGATCCACCCCTCTTCGAGCCAACGGCGGGTGCGCGCCTCGATCCTTCGATCCAGCTCTCCACGCGGGCGATCGACGCCCAAGAGCACATGAGGATAACGGTCCTCCCGAAACCCATGCTCCGCAAAAAAAGCGCTCTGCGTCTTGCCCGACAGCTCGAAGATCTCGAGCGCCCGGCTCACGCGGACAACGTCGTTCGGATTGAGCCGCACCGCGCTCGCCGGATCGATCTTGACGAGCCTCTCGTGGAGCGCCGAACGCCCTTCGCTCGCCACGATCGCCGCGTGGCGCGCGCGCACCTCGGGATCGGCGGGCGGCGCGGGCGCGAGCCCTTTGACGAGCGCGCGCACCCAAAGGAACGTGCCGCCGCAGACGATGGGCACGCGGCCGCGCGCGCGGATCTCCGCGATGGTCTCGTCCGCGAGCGAGGCCCACCGCTTCGCGTCCACTGGCTCCATCGGATCGAAGACGCCGACGAGATGGTGCGGCGCGCGCGCCCGCTCCTCAGCCGTGGGCTTGCCCGATCCCACGTCGAATTCGCGGTACACCTGGACGCTGTCCGCGCCGACGATCTCGCCGCCCCAGCGCTCCGCGAGCTCGATCGCGAGCGCGGTCTTGCCGCTCGCCGTCGGCCCCACCACCACGACGAGCGATCCCTCGGGGAGAGGGACGTCGCGCGCCCTCAACGTGGATCGCGACTCCGCGTTCGCGGGTCGCTTGATCATCGCCGGCCCACGCGGTGCTCGAGCTCTCCCCATCCGATGCGCATCACCACGGGCCTGCCGTGCGGGCAGTGCCCCGCGAAGTCGACCTCGTCGAGCGCGGTGAGCAGCGCGCGCGCCTCCTCGGCGCTCATCGCGTCGCCCGCGCGCACCGACCCGTGGCAGGCCATGGTCGCGAGCGCGCGATCGATCGCGCCGGAGAACGCGCGCTCCCCGCCGTGCCCGACCTCGGCGAGCAGATCGCGCAGGAGCCGCTCGGGCGACGCGCGCCCGAGGAGCGAAGGCACCGCGTGCACCGCGACCTGACCCACGCCGATCACGCGCGCGTCGAGCCCCGTCCGCGCGATCTCGTCGGCGCGATCTTCGACCACCGCCGCCTCTTCGGCGCGCACCTGCACGACCACCGGAAACAAGAGCTTCTGCGACGCGATCTCGCGCGCGTCGAACGCCGTCTTGAGCCGGTGAAACGTGACGCGCTCGGCCGCCGCGTGCTGATCGATCACGTAGAGCCCGTCGTTGCCTTCGCACACGAGGAACGTGCCGCGCACCTGCGCCGCGAAACGCAGCGCGCCGAAGCGCATCTCGGGCGGGCGCGCGGGCCCCTCGACGTGCTCGATCGCGATGACCGGCGCCGCGATCACGGGGTGGGGCTCGATCACCTGCGGAGGCTCGATCGGCAGCGCAGGCGAAGGAGAAGGCTCGGTCGCGGGCGAGGGCTCGATCGCCGCGTAAGGCCACGAGGGCGTCTTCACCGGCTCGCGGAGCGGCAACGGATCCGTGGTCGTCGGCGTGAAGACCCACGCGCTCGGGCCCGGGGGCGCGGGCTCTTCGAAGAGCTTTTGCTTCTTGCCCCACGTCATCCCCGGATCGGGCAGGCCAAACGCGGCGCGAACGGCGTCCGCGACCACGCGATAGAGCGCGTCGGTCACGGCCTTTCCATCGGCGAAGCGCACCTCGGCCTTCTGTGGGTGGACGTTCACGTCGACGAGCTCGCGCGGGATGTCGAGGTACACGACGCCCACGGGATAACGGCCCGCTTCGAGCACGCTGCCGTACGCGAGCGCGACGGCGCGCGCGAGCGTCCGATCGCGCACGGGCCGATCGTTCACGAAGATCATGAGCCCGGTCGCGCCGCTCTTCGCGCGCTCGGGCCGCGAGAGGTACGCCTCGACCACGAGCGGACCTCGCTCGCCCAAGCACGGCGCGAGCACCTCGCCCGCGAACGCGGCCTGCACGCGATCTTCGCGGCTCTCGACGCGCAGGTGCTCGGCGGCCACCTTGCCGTCGCGCGCGAGGATCAACGTGGTGCCGGGGAGCGCGAGCGCCGCGGCCTCGATCACCTCACCCACGCGCGCGGACTCGGTCGCGATCGATTTGAGGAATTTGCGGCGCGCAGGCACGTTGAAGAACAAGTCGCGCACCTCGATGATGGTGCCCGCGGCGCAGCCCGCGGGCTCGATCAGCGGCGCGCCCCCGCCCTCGATGAGCACGCGCGTGCCCTCGGCGTCCTTCGCGCGCCGCGTGCGCAATTCGAAGCGGCTCACCGACGCGATGCTCGGGAGCGCCTCGCCGCGGAAGCCGAACGATCCGAGGCGCGAGAGATCTTCGAACGATCGGATCTTGCTCGTGGCGTGGCGGAGCACGGCGAGCGCCGCGTCCTCGCGATCCATGCCCGCGCCGTCGTCGGCCACGCGGATGAGGTCCTGCCCGCCGTGCTGGATGTCGACGCGGATCCTCCGCGCGCCCGCGTCGAGCGCGTTCTCGACCAGCTCCTTGACCACGCTCGCGGGCCGCTCGACCACCTCGCCCGCCGCGATTTGGTTGGCGAGATCGTCCGACAAAACGCGGATGTTGCCGCTCACGGCTCCTCTTCGGTGCTCTCGGCGGCGCGCGCGGCCGCTTCGAAGTACAGCTTGGCGCGCTCCCTCGTCAGCGCGATCGCGCCGAGCCCGAGCGTCCCGAGGTCGAAGATCGCGAGCGACACGCGCTCGCGCCACCACAGCGCCTCGCGGCTCTCGAGCGCGCGGCGGAGCGGCATGTCGGCGGGCAGCGTGCTCGCCACGCGGAGCATCTCGTCGATGCACGCGCCGCGCACGTCGCGGCTCAACACGTAGCGCGCCACCGCGAGCGCCACGTTCGCGCCGAGCGCCTGGAGCGCGAAGCTCCTCGACCCCGGGCGACCGCTCATCGCGAGGCCGCTCGCGATCACGAGCAGGCCGCCGAGCGCCGCCTGCGTCGCCGCGAGCGGGAAATAAAGGTCGCGACGCGCGAAGAGCGCGGTGCGCTCGGCCGCGATCCACAGCGCTTCGAGCTCTTGCAGGCCGCCGCCGTACGCGGCGGTCCTCGCGGTCGCGATGTCGGGCGCGAGCCCTTTGTGGAGCACCGAGGCCGCGGTAAAGCCCGCGCTCAACGCATAAACCCCGACGAACCACGCGATCACCATCGACGCGACGACGTACCAAGGCCGCTCGGCGCGCGGGCCAATCGAGGGCGGGGGCGGGATGGATGAGTCCACGTCGTGTGCGAGCGGCGGAGGGAGCACGCCTGCGTTACCACGATTTGCCCGCTGCGAAACCCCGGGTAGCGCGGGCGGGATGTTGTATGATGGCGGGCCCGCCGCGAGCGGCCTCGCGCGCGAGAAATTCAACGAGAGCTCGGTGTCCAAAACGAAGAACGAACCGCGGAAGAGCAACGGGGCGGAGGCCGACAAGAAGGCCAAGCCTCGCGACGGAGCTGTCACGAAGGCCGCTCACAAGGCCGACGAGCACAAAAAGCCCGACAAAAAAGCCGGTGCTTCGGACAAGGTCGGAGCCGAGAAGCGGCCCGACAAGAAGGCCGCCGACAAACCCGAAGCCGCTCAAAAGCCCGAGAAAAAAGCGGCCGACAAGAAGCCCGCCGCCGAGAAGCGGGCCAGGGGCGCCGAGCGTGCGCGCGCCGCCGATCACGGGATCGATCACGATCACGACGGCGATCACGAGCACGAGCACCACGACGACCACGAGCACGAGCACCACGACGACGCCGAAGGCGGCGGCGAGCGCGACGATTTCGAGCCCGATCAAGAGGTCGTCGAGGTCGTCGGCGAGATCATCGACGAGCCCACGATCGAGGGCGACGAGGCGATCGGAGCCACGAGCCCGAGCACGCTCCCCGATCCCGATCACGCGAGCGTCGCGCTCTCGCGCACCGATCCTCTGCAAGCGTATCTGCGCGAGGTGCAGCGCCATCCGCTGCTCACGTCCGACGAGGAGAAGAAGCTCACCGAGAAGTACGCGACCACGCAGGACGTGCGCACCGCCGCGCGCCTCGTCACCGCGAACCTGCGCCTCGTAGTGAAGCTCGCGTACGAATATCGCCGCGCGTACAAGAACATCATGGACCTCATCCAAGAGGGCAACATCGGCTTGATGCAGGCCGTGAAGCGCTACGACCCGTACCGCGGGGTCAAGCTCTCGTCGTACGCCGCGTGGTGGATCCGCGCGTACATCTTGCGCTTCATCCTCAACAACTGGCGCCTCGTGAAGCTCGGCACCACGCAGGCGCAGCGCAAGCTCTTCTTCAACCTCAACAAAGAGAAGTCCAAGCTCGCGGCGATGGGCATCGAGCCCACCGCATCGGAGATCGCCAACCGCCTCGCGGTCGACGAGAAAGACGTCGTCGAGATGGATCACCGCCTCGCGAGCGGCGAGGCCTCGCTCGACGCGCCCGCGGGCGACGCCGAGGGCCGCGCGGTCTCACGCGTGGAGCTGATGCCGACCGCGTGGACTGGGCCCGAGGTGCAGTTCGAAGCGCACGAGATGGGCCAGCTCGTCCACGACCGGCTCCAGAAGTTCCGCCGCACGCTCAAAGGCAAAGACGTCATCATCTTCGACAAGCGCGTCACCGCCGACGAGCCGCTCACGTTGCAAGAGCTCGGCGACGAGTTCGGCGTCTCGCGCGAGCGCGTGCGCCAGCTCGAAGCGCGCCTCACGCTGCGCCTGCGCGAGTTTCTGCGCGAGGAGCTGGGCGACGCGGTCGGCGCCGGCGGATGAGCCGAGAGGGCCGGGGCACGCTCTTCGTCGTCGCGACGCCGATCGGAAACCTCGGCGACATCACGCTCCGCGCCATCGAGACGCTGCGTTCAGTGACGCTCGTGCTCGCCGAGGACACGCGCAGGACGCGCGCGCTGCTCGCGCACTTGGGCATCGAGGGAAAGCCGCTCGAACGGCTCGACGCGCACGTGGAGCGATCGTCGGTGGCGCGCGTGATCGAGCGCCTGATCGCGGGCGAGGACGTGGCGCTCTGCACGGACGCGGGGACGCCTTCGGTGAGCGATCCGGGCGCGCTCCTCGTGGCAGAGGCCGCGGAGGCGGGGGTTCGCGTGACGCCCATCCCGGGCGCGAGCGCGGTCGCGGCGGCCGTGAGCGCGTCGGGGCTCGGCGCGGGGCCGTTTCGTTTCTTCGGTTTTTTGCCTCGATCCGGGCCTGAGCGGCGCGACGCGATCGCGACCATCACGACCACGCCCGAGCTCGCGGTGCTCTTCGAAGCGCCCGGCCGCTTGGGCGAGACGCTCGCGGACCTCGCGGCCGCGATGCCTTCGCGCAGGGCCGCCGTGTGCCGCGAGCTCACCAAGCTGCACGAGGAGATCACGCGCGGCGCGCTCGCGGATCTCGCGGCGCTCGATCGCGAGTGGCTCGGCGAGGTGACGCTGGTGCTCGGGCCCGCGGTTATCGAAGCGCGCGCGCCCATCGATCCCGAGGCGCTCGACCGTCGCATCGACGAGGCGCTCGCGGGCGGAGCGCGCGCCAAAGACCTCTCCGAGCTGCTCGCGCTGGAGACGGGCCTGCCCAAGCGCGACCTTTATGGCCGGATTGTCGCCCGAAAACGCGGCCGGTGATACGAAGGCGCCCGTGCTCTCGGACATCGAAGCGTCGATCTTGAGCGAGCTTGGCCCCACGTTCCGGGCACGGCGCGCCGAAGTCCCGGGCGGCGTGCTCCGCGCGATCGAAGGGGGAGAAGGCCCGCCGCTCGTGCTCCTTCACGGCCGCGGCGCCGCGGCCACGAGCTTCTTCC
The DNA here is from genome assembly GCA_964437785.1 of uncultured Polyangiaceae bacterium. Lineage (GTDB taxonomy): Bacteria > Myxococcota_A > Polyangia > Polyangiales > Polyangiaceae > CAYTJL01. The sequence goes on along the minus strand of CAYTJL010000224.1, from coordinate 1,684 downwards.
CGCTCTTGCCCGCGCTCGCCGAGCACAACCGCGTTCACGCCTTGGATTTGCCCGGCTTCGGCGAGACGGAGGACTTTCGTTACAAAGGCCGGTCCGCGGACGACGCGATCGCGTTCTTCGCGGATCCGATTGAGGCGTTCCTCGCCGCCGAAGGGCTCGAAACCGCGGCGATCCTAGGGCATTCGCTCGGTGGCTTCGTCGCTTTGACGCTGGCGCTCCGGGGCCGGCTCACCCCGCGCAAGCTGGTGCTCGTGGCGTCGATGGGGCTCGGGCCCGAGGTGAGCGCGGGCGCGAGGTTGTTCTTCCGCCTCCGGCCCGAGCGCATCGTTCGTGTGTTTGGATCCTCGGCGTACGCGGCGCTCGACCCTCCTAACACAGGTCCTTTTGGGGCGCGCTCGGCCGAGCTCGCGACGGCGCTCCTCCGCGCCAATGGCCATGGCGACGCGGGGGCGGCCTTCTCCCATTTGACGCCGCTCTTCGGGCCGGTGCCGAACAGGCGTGAACGCCTCCGCGAGATCACGTCGCCTGTGTTGGTGGTTTGGGGGGACAAGGACCCTGCGTTGCCAGCGCCGCTCGCGATCGCGGCATCGTCCTTGTTCCCGCGGGGAGAGCTGCTCATCATCGACGCTGGGCACGCGCCGCACAACGAGGCTCCCAACGTGGTTGGGCCCAAGATCGTATCGTTTTTGGCGGGGAAGATCGCTTAAGCCATCATGGCGCCGAGGCCGCGGAAGCGCTGATAGCGATCGTCGCAGAGCTCGTCGGGAGAGAGCTTTTCGAGCTCGGAGAGCTTGTTGAACAGGATGGCGTCGAGGCGCGCGGCCGCGTCGTCGTGGTCTTGGTGAGCGCCGCCGATGGGCTCGTCGACAATCTCGTCGACGATGCCGAGCCCGAGCAGATCGGGCGCGGTGACCTTGAGCTGCGCCGCGGCCTCGTCGGCGCGGGAGCCGTCCTTCCACAAGATGGCCGCGCAGCCCTCGGGGGAGATCACCGAATAGCAGCCGAATTCGAGCACGAGGACGCGGTTTGCCACGCCGAGCGCGAGCGCGCCGCCCGAGCCGCCTTCGCCGATGATGGTCGCGATGATGGGCACGGTCGCGCGCGCCATCGCGGCGAGCGCGGCGCCGATGGCCTCGCTCTGGCCGCGCTCCTCGGCGCCGATGCCAGGGTATGCGCCGGGTGTGTCGATGAACGTGAGGATGGGGAGCCCGAAGCGGTTGGCGAGCTCGTACATGCGCACGGCCTTGCGGTAGCCCTCGGGGTGGGGCATGCCGAAGTTGCGCTTCATGTTCTCTTTGGTGCCGCGGCCTTTTTGGTGGCCGACCACCACCACGCTTCGCCCGTGGTAGGTGCCCATGCCCGAGACGATGGCCGGATCGTCGGAGAAGCGCCGATCGCCCTTGAGCTCGACCCAATCGGCGATGAGGCGCTTTACGTAGTCGAGCGTGTAAGGCCGGTTCGCGTGGCGCGAGAGCTGGACCTTTTGCATCGGCGTGAGGTGCGTGAACAGCTCCCGCGCGACGCGCGAGAGCTTCTCCTCCAAGCGACGCAGCTCGGGCATGAGGCGTTTGTCGTTCGTCGCGAGCGCGCGCAGCTCGCGGACCTTGTCGACGAGATCGACGACGGGTTTTTCGAAGGGGAGGACGAACGCAGCCACGCGCGCCGCGTATAGCACAGTCGCCCG
>CAYTJL010000223.1:0-16128 GCA_964437785.1 uncultured Polyangiaceae bacterium | reverse complement strand
GGCCGCAAGATCATCGTCGACACGTACGGCGGCATGGGCCGTCACGGCGGCGGCGCGTTCAGCGGCAAAGACCCCTCCAAGGTCGATCGCTCGGCGTGTTACTACGCGCGCTACGTCGCGAAGAACGTGGTCGCGGCCAAGGTCGCCAAGCGCTGCGAGGTGCAGATCGCGTACGCGATCGGCGTCGCGCAGCCCGTCGGCGTGCACGTCAACACGTTCGGCACCTCCAAGGTCGACGAGCAGGTGCTCGAACGTTACATCCTCGAGCACTTCGACATGCGGCCCAAAGCCATCATCGATCAGCTCGATCTGCTCAAGCCCATCTACAAGAAGACCGCCGCGTACGGCCACTTCGGCCGCGACGAGTTCACCTGGGAGAAGACCGATCGCGCCGCCAAGATTGCCGACGATCTCTCGGGCCCGTCCGCCGCGAAGGGCTGAAAACTTCTCTCCCTGACATAAGATCACAACGTCTCCTTTTCGTGCGTGACCTTTAATGTTTCGCACGCTAAGGTCTGTTTGTCCTTTCCTCACATCGTTACGTCGTACCGCCCGCGGCGCGTGATTCGGCTGCGGGGAGCGAGGCTTCCATGCGAAGAGTCGATATGCGCAGGATCAGGGTGGAGCTCGTCGCCGCGGCGCTCGTGAGCGCTGCATTCGCAGGGTCGGTTTGGGGCTGCTCCGCCGTGACCAACCCCAATCAATTCGACGGCGGCGCGGGCGGAAACGGCTCCGGCACAGGGATGGGCGGCGATCTCGGCCTCTCCACCGGCACCAGCATGGGCACAGGCCCTGGCGAGATCCTTACGCAAGAGCCGCCTTGCAACGTCGACCCCAACATCGATAACGACGGTGACGGATGGACCGGGGCACAAGGCGACTGCAACGACTGCACACGTCAAATGAACCCCGGCGCGCTCGACTGGCCCGGCAACAACATCGATGAGGACTGCAACGGCGCCAAAGACGACAACCCCGTCAACTGCGATGGGGCGCTCTCCGTCTCCAGCTCCCAGGCCGTGGACGGGGCCAAGGCCATGGGCCTTTGCAAGATGCAGATGGGCGAGAGCTGGGGCCTCATCAGCGCAGAGTACGTAACAGCGGGCGGGATGCCTCTCTCTGGATACGACCCGAGCGGCATCGGCCATGGCATCCTCAAGAAGTTCGGCCCCACCGTGAACCCGCAGGAGGGCGGGGCCATGCTCGTGCTCTCGTCGGGCACCGCGCGCACCCCGAGCGACCCTGGGTATCAGCCGGTCGAGGGCTACGACAAGCTCTATTCGACCACCGCGCCCACCGGCTTCCCCAAGGAGTCTCCCTCGTGCCCCGGCGTGATGACGGGTGAGCCCCACGACTCGGTCGGGCTGCGCGTCCGCGTGAAGACGCCGAGCAACGCCAAATCGCTCAAATTCAACCTCAACTTCTACACGTATGAGTTCCCTCAATACGTGTGCTCCCAATTCAACGACTTCTTCGTCGCGCTGCTCAGCCCCGCTCCGCAGATGTACCCCGACGGCAACATCTCGTTTGATTCGCAGGGGAACCTCATCAGCGTGAACGCGGGCTTCCTCCAGGTGTGTCACCCGCAGCAGGCGGGCGGGAAGAACTTCCCGTGTCCGCTCGGCCCCTCGCAGCTCACGGGCACCGGCTTCGACGAGGATCAATTCGGCTTCTACCCGGACAACAGCGCAGCGACCGGCTGGCTCCAGACCAACACGCCTGTCGCTCCAAGCACCGAGATCTCCCTCCTGTTCACCATTTGGGACTCGGGCGACGGCATCCTCGACTCAACGGTCCTCCTCGACAACATCGCCTTCGACGTCGAGGATCTGGGCACCGGCACCGCCCCCATCGACACGCCCAAATAGCGCGCTTGCGTAAGCGCGGTGAGAGGTGCGGGCATGTGCCGCGACCTCTCACCGCAACATCCGGCACGCTCCGGCGCGGCAACAACCTGCCCCCAACGTTGCGCTGGACAAGATTCGCCAAATCGCGGAGCCTTGGTTATTCCCACCCCCGCCCGCGGCGGATCACGCACTATCCATTGGTGCATTCTCGCACCACCCGCGAGGCTCCTTCTCCTCCTCGATTTTGCCTTCGATTTGGCTGCTTTCGTCGTAGGCGTCGCATGGCGCGGAGCCTGCACGGAGCCCCTGGTTTCTTCGTGAGGGTTCGGATGTCTCGCAGCGCTTTCTACCTGATCGGGCTTGCCGGAGCGATCGCGATCTCCGGCGCTTGCACCGCCGCAAACCCCAACGTGTTCACGTCGTCCAGCACCGGAGGCGGGGGCGAAGGGGGTGCGGGCGGCAGGGCCGGGAGCACGGGCACGGGCCCCACGGGGACAGGGGGTGAGCCGATCCTGATCGGGTCTTCGAGCGGCAATGGGTCGAGCTCCGGGACGGTGTGCAACAACCCTCCCGACGTCGACGGCGACGGCGACGGCTACACCGGCGCGCAAGGCGATTGCAACGACTGCGATCCCAACGTGAACCCGGGCGCGATCGACGTACCGACGCCGATGATGGACGCCGACGGCGGCGTGCCGACTCCGGTCGACGAAGACTGCAACGGGGTTGTGGACGACTCGCCCCAACCCTGCGACACGAACCTGGCGCTCACGAGCCCTGATCCGTACGACGGCGCGCGCGCCATCGAGCTCTGCAAGCTCGCCGCGAACCCCAAAGATTGGGGCGTCGTGGGGGCGCTGTATGTCCGCGCCGACGGAACGCAGTATCAAGCGCCCACGCCGCTGCCCTGGAAGCAAGTGGGCCTGCAAGATGGCTTTGGGCCCAACGTCAACAACCAAGCTGGCAATCGCATCTTGGTCTTGTCGTCGGGGAACGCGCGCGTCATCGGGCAACAAGACGAGTGCGGCTACAACTCGTGCAGCACCAACTTCGGCGGCACGCCTCCTCCCGGCTTCCCGCAGGACGTCCCGGGGTGCTCGGGCTCCACGGCCATCAACGACGACATCGGTTTGGACGTGACCCTCCGCGCGCCCACCAACGCCACGGGCTTCAAGTTCAACTTCGATTTCTACTCGTTCGAATACCCCGAGTGGGTCTGCACCTCGTTCAACGATCAGTTCATCGCGCTGGTCAACCCGCCGCCGATGGGCTCGATCAACGGCAACATCTCGTTCGACAGCATGAACAACCCGGTGAGCGTCAACATCGCGTTCTTCACCGTGTGCGCGGGTTGCCAGCTCGGCACGAACGATCTCGCCGGCACGGGCTTCGACATTTGGAACGACGCGGGCGCCACGAGCTGGCTCCAGTCTCAAGCGCCCATCCAAGGCGGCTCGGTCTTCACCATCCGATTCGCGATCTGGGACACGGGCGACAGCGCGTTCGACTCCACGGTCCTCATCGACAACTTCCAGTGGATCGCCAACGGCGGCACGGTCGTCGTGTCGACCGATCCTGTCCCGACCCCCAAGTGATTTGATCCGGTACCATCATCTCTCCTCGCAGGAGGCCGCCTCGATGTCTCATAAGGTGTTGTCTCGCAAAGTGTATTATGTCCTCGGGGTCGCGGGCGCCATCGGGCTCGCGGCGGCCTGCTCCGCGTCTCCGCCTACCAACACGTTCACGACGAGCTCCTCGGGCGCGGGCGGCGCGGGCACCGGCGGCATGCAGTCCGGCAGCACGGGCAACCCCAGCGGCACGGGGACGGGCGGTGAGCCGGTCCTCATCGGGTCTTCGACCGGCGCCGGGACGAGCTCGGGCCAACAGTGCAACACCGATCCCAACGTCGATGACGACGGCGACGGCTTCACCGAGATGCAAGGCGATTGCAACGACTGCGACGCCAACGTGAACCCGGGCGCGATCGAGGTCATCGCGATGGGCGACGGCGGGATGGTGCCCGCCGACGAGGACTGTGACGGCATGGTCGACAACGTGCCTCCGGCCTCGTGCGACGGTAACCTCGCGCTCACCGACACCGACGCTTACCACGGCGCGCAGGCCATCGAGCTGTGTCAAACGGCCACGGCCAGCGACAAGAAGTGGGGTGTCCTCGACGCCAAATACGTTCACTCGAACGGCGCTGCGTTCGCGAGCCCCGGTACGCAGGTCGGTATTCAATCCAACTTCGGCCCGAACGTCAACGTGCAAGGCGGCCAGCGCATGTTGATGCTCTCGTCGGGCAACGCGCGGCTCCCGGGGCAGCAAAACTCCTGCGACTCGCTCTCGTGCCAGCACGGGCCCGCGACGCCGCCCGCGGGCTTCCCCCAGGACAACCCCGATTGTCCTCCCTCGCTCGAGATCAACGACGACGTGGGGCTCGAGCTCACGATCCGCGCGCCCACCAACGCGACGGGCTATTCGTTCAACTTCAAGTTCTATTCGTTCGAATACCCCGAGTGGGTGTGTAACGACTATAACGACCAATTCATCGCGCTCGTGAACCCGCCGCCGATGGGCTCCATCAACGGCAACATCTCGTTCGACAGCAACGGCAGCGCGGTCAGCGTCAACCTGGGCTTCTTCGACGTGTGCGACCCGGCGGGCATCGGTAACTTCGCCTCGTTCTGCTTCAGCGGCACGTGCCCCGCCCCGCCCAACCCCTATTGTCCGAGCGGAACGAGCGAGCTGGCAGGCACCGGGTTCGACATCTGGAACGACGCGGGCGGCACCGTGTGGCTCAAGTCGCAGGCGCCGATCACGGGCGGCTCGATCTTCACCATCCGATTCGCCATCTGGGACACCGGCGATGATCTCTACGATTCTTCCGTGATCGTCGACAACTTCCAGTGGATCGCGAGCGGCGGCACCGTGGTGGTAGGCACCGATCCTATCGACACGCCGAAGTGATTTCCGCCTAGACAACCCCGCTCAAATCGCGGACCTTCTCTCTATCTTACCTGAGGAGGCCGCGATGCTCGGGTCCCGTTCTGTCCTCTTCCTCATCGCTGGTTCGAGCGCGTTCGCCGTCGCGGTCGCGGCGTGCGGCGCGAACAACCCCACCAACACCACGTCGAGCGCGTCGTCCGGGTCGGGCGGCGCGGGCGCCACGACCACGTCCTCGTCCGGCAGCGGCGCGGGCGACATCGGCGGCAACTTCAACCCTACGTCGAGCGGCGGCGGCGGAACGACGTTGTGCGACCACCTCCCCGATGAAGACGGCGACAACGACGGCTTCACCGGCGCGCAGGGCGACTGCAACGACTGCGACCCCAACGTGAACCCCGGCGCGGTCGAGGTCGTCGTCACCGAGCCCGTGGGCGACGGCGGCGTCCCCGCCCCCGCCGACGAGGACTGCGACGGCAAGATCGACAACCCGCCTTTGCCCTGCGATGGCAACCTGATCTTGGCCGACACGAGCCCCAACAACGGCGCACGCGCCATGGAGCTCTGCCAGACCACCACCATGGCGAGCCCCAAATGGGGTGTGCTGGACGCCAAATACGTTGGCGCGAACGGCGGCCCGCGCATCCCCGGATATCAAGTCGGCCTCCTGTCGAGTTATGGCACCAACGTCAACACCCAAGCTGGCAAGCGGATGTTGGCGCTCTCCACCGGGCGCGCGCGCACGCCGGGCCAAAACGGCGCGTGCGACTCACAGTCGTGCTCCAACAACACCGATGGTCCGGCGCCCCCCGGCTACCCGCAGAACATCGCCAATTGCCCGCCCAAGCCCGACATCCACGACGACATCGCGCTGGAGCTGACGCTCCGGGCGCCCAAGAACGCCACGGGGTATCAGTTCAACTTCAAGATGGCCTCGTTCGAGTTCCCCGAGTGGGTCTGCACCTTTTATAACGATCAGTTCATCGCGCTCGTGACCCCGCCCCCCATGGGCTCGCTCAACGGCAACATCTCGTTCGACAACATGAACAACCCGGTGAGCGTCAACCTGGCGTTCTTCGACGTGTGCGACCCCAACAAGGGTGTGTTCGCGGCCAACTGCCCTGCCAACTGCCCCATGCAGCCTTCGCCGTATTGCCCGCTCGGCGCCTCGGACCTCGCGGGGACGGGCATGGCCGGCAACGTGGGTGATCTGGGCGACGGCGGCCAAACCGCCTGGCTCGTGACGCAGGCGCCCATCGGCGGGGGCGAGATCTTCACCATCCGATTCGCCATCTGGGACACGGGCGATCACAACCTCGACTCCACCGTGCTCATCGACGGCTTCTCGTGGATCGCGAGCGGCGGCACGGTCGCCGTCGGCACCAAGCCCATCGACACGCCCAAGTAATGCTCAAAGGCCCTATCGCCTGGTCCCGCCCGGAGCCGTTCGGCGCGTGGGTGCGGCTCGACGACGCGACGTTGATCGCGGTCGATCACGCGCTCGCCGAGCGCCTCGCGGTGCCGCACGGCGATCAAGGCATCTCGCACGGGCCTTTGGAGCACCACCTCTCGGTCACGAGCCGCTGCGCCGCGCCCTGCCAGAGCTGTTATCTCGACGCGAGGCCCGACGGGGCTTCTCCCTCGTTCGATGCGCTCGTCGAGCGCCTGCGCGCCGCGGCCAAGGCGGGCGCGAGCACGGTCGCGCTCGGCGGGGGCGAGCCGCTCGTGCGGGACGATCTCGGCGCGCTCGCAAACGAGGCTCGGCGGCTCGGGCTCGTGCCCGTGCTCACCACGAGCGGAATCGGGATGACGCGCGATCGCGCCCGCGATCTCCGCGCGTTCGCGCAGATCAACGTGAGCCACGACGGCGTCGAGGGTGCTTATCGCGAGGTGCGCGGCTTCGACGGCGAAGGCGCGGCCGAGCGCGCCATGAAGCTCCTTTACGAAGAGGGCGTCCCCTTCGGCGTCAACGTGGTGCTCACGAGGCGCTCGTTCCCCCACGTGGAGCAGACCGCGGACGCCGTCGCTCGTTTGGGCGCGCGCGAGGTTCAGCTCCTCCGGTACAAGCCGGCGGGCCGCGCCGCGAACGAGGGGTACGCCGATCAACGCCTCTCGCCCTCGCAGATCGAGGGGCTGTATCCGCTCGTCAAACGCCTCTCGGATCAAAGGGCCCTCCACGTGCGGATCGACTGCGCGCTCGTGCCGCTCCTGTCCAAAGCCCTCTTGGCCCAAAGCGCGGACGTGGCCCAAACGCTCATGGCCTGGGGCGTCTTCGGGTGCGAGGCCGGGCGGCACTTGGGCGCGACAACGTCCGACGGCCGCGAGGCGCCGTGCAGCATGTTCACGGCTCCTTTGGCCGCGCGCTCCTTGCTCGCGAGCGCGGCGGGGATGAGGGCGTATCACGCGGATCCGCCCGAGCCTTGCCGCGGGTGCCCGCTCCGATCGGTGTGCCGGGGCGGCTGTCAGGTGGTGTCGCTCCACACGTATGGTGCCTTTGCGCCCGACCCCGAGTGTCCGCGCGTGCTCTCGTTCGCAGAGGAACGGCGAGGGTGAGCAGCGAGGGAGTCTTCCTCGACGGCGCGCGCCGCCTGCTCCTCCTCTTGCACACGGCGAGCAGCGTCGTGCTCGCGGGCGCGGCGACGCACCACGCGCTTCAAATGCGGCATTACCTCCGCGGGCGCTTCGAGCGTGAGGCGCTCGAAAAGACGTACGCCAAGGTGGTGAGCGTCGCGTACGTCGTCACGTTTGGGCTCGGCGCGCTCCTTTATCCGTCGTATCGCGTCCGCGTGAGGGGGTATCACCTCGACCGGGAGGCGCCCGGGTATGCCATGCTCTTCGACGTCAAAGAGGTGTATGCGGCGCTCGCGCTCTTCGCCGCGGTGGGCCTCGGGGCGCTCGCGATCGTGATGAAGCCGCGCGAGGACCGGGCGCTGGTGCGCGTGTACGCGGCCATGAGCGTGATTGTTTGTTTGGTGGTGTGGTTCGAGATGATCGCGGGCGTGCTCGTCACGTCGGTGCGGGGGGTCGGGTGACGCCGTGATCGCCGCGCGCGTCATGGCCTCTCTGCTCGTGGGGCGCGCGCTCTTCAGCGTGGTTTATTTGGGCGCTGCGTCCGGTAAAATCCCTGTTTTTTTGTATGACCCTTTGGGCCGCAGATGGGCCTTGGGTCTCCTCACCGCGCCTCCTCCGGGCTTCATCCTCACGTGGTTCGGGTCGACCGGCGCGGCGATCGCCGCGGGGATCATGGGGTTTGGCCTCGCTTATGGCATCGCGGGGAGCGCGCCTCTGCGAACGAGGCTCCACCAACGCTCCTTCGTCGAGGGCGTCGCCTCGGCGGTGGGCCTCATGATGCTCGTGGATTTCCTTTATTTTGGCTGGATCTTGACGCATCAATCCCCATCGCCGCTGCCGCTGCCGTGACCTTGCCGAGCAGGCCTTCGGCCGCGGCGAGCCGATCCGCGATGACCCGCGCCATCGCGACGGCCTTGGCCGGCGCGCCGTCGCCGAGCTCGCGTTCGAGCACGCCGAGCGCGTGGCGGTTGAAGGCGAGCCCGATGGGCGAGCCCTTCTCGGTGTTGAGCGTGATGGAGTCGCCGAGCAGCGTGAGCGCGTCCTCGACGCGGCCCGTGGCGGCGAGCACCGACGAGAGCGCGGCCGTCGTGCGGGCGAGCCCGATCAGATCGCCGAGCGCGCCCTGCTCCTCGACGGCCTTGCTCAAGTGGCGGCCCGCGCGATCGAGCCTGCCGCGCTCGAGCTCGATGCGCCCCATCGTCTCCCACACGCGCGCGCGCTCGCGGCGCATCCCCATCTCGTCGTACGCGCGCTCGGCGGCGATCGCGTGATCGAGCCCCGCGGCGAGCGCGTCGTCCTCGCGCCCCGGCCGCGCCGCGACGTGGAGCGGGATCCGCGCGAGGAGATGATCGGTCTCCGCGAGCTCGATCTTCGCGGTCGGATCGCGGTGCGCGCGCTCCTCGAACACGTGGCGCGACTCGCCGAGCAGGTGCGCGGCGCGGACCGGATCGCCCATGCGCACGTAGACCGCGGCTTGATCGTTGAGCAGCCGCGCGGCGCCGATGGGATCACCCGCGTCGAGCAGCAGGCGGCTCGCGCGGGTCAGCTCTTCGAGCGCGCGATCGAGCGACGGATCGTCGCCGCGGTCGTAACAAGCCTCGGCCACGAGCGCCGCGATTTCGGCGCGGATCGCCGCGGGATCCGTGTCCCTCAGCATGGCCGCCGCGCGCTCCAGCGCGCCGAGCGCGGCGTCGATCGTGAAGGCGCTCGCCTCGCTCGAACCTCGCAACATCAAGCGGCCCGACGCCGTTCGGAGCTTCGCCGCGGCGAGCCTCCGCTCGTCGGTCGGGGGCAGCGTCGCGAGGATCATCAGCGCTTTGTCCGTGAGCGCGATCGCGTCGGGGATCGCGCCGAGGCGCTCGGCGTCGCGCGCAGCGTCGGTGTACCGCGCGACGCTCGCGTCGAGATCGCCCGCGGCCTCGTGGTGCTTGGCCGCGCGGCGAGGGTTGGGAGGCGCCTCGATCTTGAGCGGCGGCGCTTCGACCCTGGCCGGCGGCTCGATCTTGAGAGGAGGCTCGATCGCGGGCGGCGGCTCGATCGCCGGGGGATCGATCACCATGCGCGGCGGAGGCGCGATCGGGGGTTTGAGCGCAGGCTCGACGATCGGAGGCGAGCCGCGCGCGGGCTCCTCGATCGCGGGCTCCGATGCGCGCGCGGACGTGGTGATCGCGGGCGATTGGGTCGCCTCGCGCGCGCGCGCTTCGCCCGCGAGCAGCTCGGCGAGCGCCGCGTGCCACGCGCGCGCGAGCGAGGGCAGCGTCGATCGGCGCAGCTCCTCGGCGAAGGGCTCGGGCAAGAAGATGCGCCCCTCGCCGCGATCTTCGATCGGCACGCCGAGATCGGCCGCGCGCTGGAGCACCTCGAGCACGTCGAACAGATCGAGGCCGAGCAGCGCGGCGACGACCTCGATCTCGAAGCCTTGGCCCACGATCGCGCCCGCGCGCAGCACGTGCTTCACCTCCGGCGGCATCGATCGAAGGGGCGGCGGCTCGATCATCGGCTCGGGCTTTGTCTTGGGCGGGGGGCGCGAGACCGAGGCCGTGTGCGAGCGCTCGATCGCTTCGATCAGGCGCGCGCTCTCGCCCGAAGGCTCATCGCGAAAGCTCACGACGAGCGCGGCGCGGAGCCACCCCGGCCGCTCGATGACGCGGCGGAGCACCGTGAGCGTGGCCGTGTCCGCGGCGTCGACCGCGTCGAAGACGATCGCGATCGGCCTCGTGTCGACGCGGCTCAGCCGGTTGCAGATCTCGACGAATTCGGCGCCCGCGGCCTCGTCGGCGGTGTCGCCGAGGAGCTTGCGGCGGAGGCCCGAGACCACGCGCTCGCGCGCTTGATCCATCGCGGATGGCTCGCCCAAGATCTGCGCGATCTTGCGGCGCATCTCGTAGATGGGTCCGAGGGTCGCGCGGGGTACGTCGCACGCGACGCGCACGACCCGCGCGTCCGCGGGCTCGGGGAGATCAGCGAACGACGCGCCGACGATCGCGCTCGGCAGGCCGCGTTGGATCCTTCGATTGAGCTCGTTCACGAGGCCCTCCGGGGGCGTCGCTGCGAAGCACGTGCCACCTCGTGTGAAACGATCACGGCGTCTGTTCGACGTGCGCGCGCGTGCTCTGCGGCGTCGCGCGCAAGGATTGCGATCGACCGCTCGCCGCGCGCCGTGGTACGAGCGCGGGCGCCATGATCGTGATGAAGTTCGGCGGCAGCTCCGTCGCAGGCAAGGTGCAGATCGACAAGGTCCTCGCCATCGTGCGCGGGCGCCTCCCGCGCGCGCCGCTCGTCGTGAGCTCGGCGCACAAAGGCATCACCGACGCGCTGGTGAACGCGGCGCGATCGGCCGCGCGCGGCGCGTACGCCCCCGAGACGGTGATCGATCGCCAAGCGGCGATCGCGCGCGAGATGGGCTGCGACGACGCGCTGCTCGCGCCCTTCTTCTCCGAGATCCGCGATCTGCTCCGGGGCCTCTCGCTCGTGCGCGAGCTCAGCCCGCGCTCGCTCGACTACGCGTCGAGCTTCGGCGAGCGCATGTCGGTGCGCGTGATCGCGGACTACTTTCGCCGGCAGGGGCTCGCGGCCGAGGCCTTCGACGTCTTCGATTTGGGCTTCGTCACCGACGCCACCTTCGGCGCCGCGCGCCCGCTCCCCGGCTACGAAGAGGCCATGGTGAAGCTCGTGCGCGAGCGCGTGCCCGCGGGCGTGGTGCCGATCGTCACGGGCTTCATCGGCAAGACGCGCGACGGCGACATCACCACCGTCGGCCGCAACGGGAGCGATCTCACCGCCACGCTCGTGGGCTCCGCGCTCGGCGCGGCCGAGGTCGAGATCTGGAGCGACACCGACGGCGTGATGACCGCGGATCCGAGCGTGGTGAAGGGCGCGCGGAGCATCGCGGCCATGCGCTTCGACGAGGCCGCGGAGCTCGCGTATTTCGGCAGCCGCGTGCTGCACCCGACCACGCTCGTGCCCGCGATGGAGAAGAGCATCCCGGTGCGCGTGCTCAACACCAACCGGCCCGAGCACCCGGGCACCGTGATTCATCACGAGGTCGCGGCCTCGGGCGCCGGCACGGCCACCAGCATCGCCTACAAAGAGGGGCAGATCGCGGTCACCGTGACGAGCACCAAGATGTTCGGCCAAGCGGGCTTCTTGGGCGCGCTCTTCGAGACGATCGGCAGGCACAACGTGGTGGTCGACATGGTCGCGACGTCCGAGATCAGCGTCTCGTTCACGACCGATCGGGCCGAGCCGCTGGAGCGCGCGCTCGCGGATCTGCGCGCGCTCGGTGAGGTGATCGTCACGCCGCAAAAGACGTTGCTCGTCGTCGTGGGGCGGAGCCTCGCGACCACGCCTGGGCTCGGATCGAGCATCTTGGGCGCTGTGGCGGGCGCGGGCGTCAACGTCGAGATGGTGAGTTATGGGCGGAGCAGCGTCAGCCTCACCATGTTGATCGCCGATCGCGACATCGATCGCGCCGTGCCCGTGCTGCATGATACGTTGTTTGGGAGCGCGACGTGACCACCGCTGAATGGACCCTCTCCGTACGGGATTTTTGGGGACTCCGCGCGATCGAGTGGAGCCCTCATGGCGTGTGTCTCCTCGCGGGTCCAAACGGCTCTGGCAAGACATCGATCGTCGGCGCGTTGGAGCTCCTTCAAATCGCCGAGCACCGCGGCGTGCCGGAGGCGGTGCGCCTCAAGCTGGGCGGGGCTCACGCGCGGCGCCTCGGCGCGCCCGAGAGCGCGCCCGTTCGGCTCGGGATCTCGACGGGCGAGCTCCGCTGGGAGATCCAGCTCCCCGTCAAGCACCATGGGATTCATCCCAACCATGGTGAGGTGGTCAAGATTGGTGATCAGGTCCCCGCGCGTCGGGTCATGCTCCAACCCACGGTCTTTTTGGGAGACGAAGAGATCGAGGCGGACGACAGGAGCGCGCTCCGAATGCTGTGGGACATGCAAAAGCCCGAGGCGTTGAGGCCGCTCGTCGAGCTCGTGCGCAACATCCGCACGTATAGCCGCTATCGATTGGATCTGGTGCGCACCCCCCTGCCGAGCAAAGAGGCCAGCGTGTCGTTGAACGGCTCGGGGTCCAACGTCCTCCACGTGCTGCGGAACTGGAAGGCCTCGCCGCGCAAGTTTCGCGATCAGTTCCAATGGGTGCTGGGCGCGCTTCAAAGGGCGTTCCCCGACATCATCGTCGATCTCGACATCGATCTCGAAGGCTCGACCGCGGTGGGCCGCTTTTATCCGGCCAACGCGCCGAGCGCGGACGACAGCCTCCCGCTCGACGCCGCGGCGGACGGCCTGCTCGTGGGGCTCTTGCACTTGACCGCGGTCGCGGGCGCGCCGAACGGCTCGATCCTCGCCTTCGACGAGGTCGAGAATCAGCTCCACCCGCACGCGATCCGATCCATCCTGCGCTCGATGCGCGAGATCGCGGAGGAGCGTGATTTGACCATTTTGCTCACGTCGCACTCCCCCGTTGTCATGAACGAGTTCAAGGGGTACGAGGGCCAGTTCTACGTGCTCGAACAAGACCGCGAGACGTTGCCTGTCCCGCTCGACGAGGCCCGGGATCCCGATTGGCTCGCTCATTTTGCGCTCGGCGATCTCTACGATCGAGAAGACTTCGGCGCCCCTCGTAGGCCGGAGCGCGTCCCAGGTTGATCGATGCGCGTCGCGATCGTTCCGACGGGGAGGAGCGAGGTGCGGGGGATGGCGCCGGCCCTCCAAGCGATCTTCTCCGGCCATGACTTTGCGTGCCTCACCAAGCGACCTCACGACGATGAGCCCTTTGACAGCTTTACGTCGTGTGTGGTGCAAGCTCACGACGAAGGAAACGTAGACAAGCTCGTGCAAGCGATGGCCTCGGCGCTGGTGCCCGGACGGCGCGACGAGCCCTACGATCTCGTGTTCGTCATCGAGGATCTGGAGCTCACGAACAAGCACCAGCCCGCCGTGGTGATCGAAGCGTTTCGCAATGCCGCCCTGAGGCACTTGGAGAAGTTGCAGCAAGAGAGAGGGAAGCTCGCGGAGCGGGTCCGAGAGGCGTTGTTGGCGAAGGCGTCTTTTCACCTCGCTGTCCCGATGATGGAAGCTTGGCTCTTCGCCGATCCCGCGGGGCCCACGAACGCGGGGGTGCCGCAGGACAGGCTGCCACCCAACTGGCAAGCTCAGCGAGACCCGGAGGAGTTCCTCACCCTCGATCCCGATTATCTGAGCGACGCCGGCACGTCGTGCGAACGATGGCAGGCGCTCCCACCGAGGCGTCAAAAGGACCATAGACCGCTGTGGCTCCGGCCCGCGAGCCGAGGTGAGCACCCCAAAGCGTTCCTCGCGTGGCTGAGCCGCGCGCCGGCCGATCTCGCGTGCACTGGATACCGCGAGACCCACGAAGGCGTGAGCGCGCTGCAGAGGCTCGCGTGGGCGCACGTCCTCGCGAACCCCGCTCACTGTGCGTACGCCCGCGCGCTGATCGATGATCTCGCCGACGCGCTCGGAGAGCCGTCGCCGGCGGGCGCCGGCGCCGCGGCGCCGCTCACGGATCACCGGGAGAGGCGCGTCGCGCCGGTGCTCCGCAACATTTGACGATCAATCGCTCTTGGTGCCGGCTCGCCGCTGAAGGGCGAGCACGACGAGGCCGACCACCAAGGTCCCTGCGGCGAAATAGACCTCGTTGCGGTCCGCGCCCGCGAGCAGGGCGACGGAGCCGATCGCGCCGATGAGCGGGACGACGGGGCCGCCGGGGATGGCCCATCCCTTCTCCTTCAAAGGCTCCTTCTTGCGGAGCACGGGGACGGCGAGGCACGTAAAGAGATATTGAATCACCACCGTGATGTTCGACATCCCGACGAGCCTCCGATAGTCGAAGAGCGCGGCGAGCACGGCGGTGAGCGCCGTGGTGACGACGATGGCAACGTGCGGAGTCCCAAACCGATCATGGACGCGGGCGAGGGCCTTGGGGAGCATGCCGTTCGCGGCGATGGCCTCGGCGTAGCGGGGTGATCCGAGCGCGCTCCCGGCGGTGAACCCGCCGATGGAGACGAGGCTGCCAATCAGCACCACGGCGCCCACCGTGGGCCCGAGGGTGCGGGCGGCGTCGGCGAGCGGGCTCATCGAGGTCTCGCCGAGCTTGGGATACGTGAGCACGAGCGCGGCTTGGACGACGACGAAGAGCAACGTGGAGAAGAGCAGCGCGCCCATGGTGCCGAGGGGTACGTTGCGCCTTGGATTGGCCGTCTCGCCCGCGGTGACCGGGGTGACCTCGAAGCCTTGGAGCGGGAAGAGGGCCAAATAGATGCCTTGTCCAACCCCCTTTGCGCCGAGCGGCAGCGCGCCGCCGAGCGCGCCCGGTTTGGCCGCGCCGAACGCGGCGATCAAGAAGCACGCGATGGCGCCGAGCTTGGCGACGGTGACCGCGTTGACCACCCACGCTCCTGGTTTGACACCTACGTAGTTGACGGCGCCGAGCGCCAGAATCACGGCGGGCGCCGCGAGCCGGGCGGTGAGCCCGCGCAAGCCCATGAGCTCGGCGAGGAGCGTGGAGTTGGCGGCCCAGCTCACGAAGGTGTTGGCCCAGCAATACCATCCAATCAAAAAGCCCACGGTCGGGCCGAACGCGCGGCGCGCATACACGTAGGCTCCGCCGCTCTCGTCGACGCGTCCCGACAGCTCGGCGAACGAGAGGGCGACCGGGAGCAAGAGCGCGGCGCAAAGCACGTAGGCGAGGGGCGAGTGGCCGCCCATGGAACGGTGCATGTCGTCGGGGAGCGAAAAGACGCCCGAGCCCACGGTGGCGTTGACGCCGATGCAGAGCACGTCGAAGAGCCCGAGGCGCCGGCGCGACGCGGCGGCCGGTTGAGGGCGTTGTGTGGGATCTCCGGCGTTGCTCATGCGCGCGCCTTTTACCCCGGTGAACGGCGCGCGCACAGGGGCTCTTTACGGACGCGCGGTTCGGGGCTAGGGTGCAGTCGTTGCAGCGGGCCGGGTGATCGCCGGCGAGCCTCTTACTTCGGTGAGCGGCGAGCGGGAGGAAAGTCCGAGCTCCAAAGGGCAGAGTGCCGGGTAACGCCCGGTGAGGGTGACCTCGAGGAGAGTGCCACAGAAAACAAACCGCCGCGCCCTGCCTTCACGGGTAGGCTTCGCGGTAAGGGTGCAACGGAGGGGTAAGAGCCCACCGCGCCTGCGGTAACGCAGGTGGCACGGTAAACCCCACTCGGAGCAAGGCCGCATAGGGAGGCGATGTAGAGGGTGTTCCATAGACGTTACGAGCGTTTCGATGGCGAGGCGGTCCCCGAGGAGCGCGCGGAGCGTACTCATGTACGTGAGCACGCACCACAGGGGCCAACGAAGCCAGCGGAATGCGCAGTAGGCTATGGAGCGCCCTCGAGTCGATCGCGAGATCGACGTGAGAGGGCTGCCCGCCCGAGCCTCCGGGTTGGCTGCTGGAGACACGCGGTGACGCGCGTCCTAGAGGAATGACCACCGGCGCGGTTCGGGAGACCAGCCGCGCAACAGAACTCGGCTTATAGGCCCCTGCAACCAAGGAGCCCCGCGCTGCGGGGCTCTTTGCTTTTGGATTCTAGAAGCCGCTCAAGCGCGATGAGCTGCGCGTCGTTGAAAATTCAACACACCATTCGCGCGCGCCGATGTCCTATCCTGCGGGACGGAGGTTATACCATGTCCGATCCACCTCGGGCTCGATCACGCATAAACGCTCGTCGCGCGCTCGCAGCGGTCGCCTCGCTGATCGTGCTGCTGTCGTCAGC
>CAYTJL010000222.1:0-16134 GCA_964437785.1 uncultured Polyangiaceae bacterium | reverse complement strand
GCGTGAGCCACGAGCACGGCGGGAGCGGCAGATCAACGCAAGAGACGCGGATTGCCCGGGTCCGCGCGATGGGCTCGATGCAGGCGAGCATCTTCGTCAAGCGATCTCCGCTGAAGGGGCAATAAAGAAAGAAGACCGATCCGAGGGCGATGTGCCCGGCGAGCTCGATCGCGTCGCCTTCGAAGAAGGAGACACGCGAGAGATGCAATCCCGCCGCGAGATCGCGCGCAGCGCGGACGAGCGCGGGTTGAACCTCCAGGCCAATCACCGCTGCGCCCGTGAGCAAATGCACCAGCGTCGCGGCCCGGCCCACGCCTGCGCCGACATCGACGAAGACATCGGAGGCGCCTACGGGCGCTTGGTCCACCATCCGCAGCAGCACATCCACCGAACAGGGCAGGTAAGGGACACCGTCTTGGGGGAGCTCGGGGCCGTCGTCGGGCAGCTCGCCAAGCCCGCACACCACATCCAACCAAACGTCACGGTCGCTGGGTGGAACACCCACGAGAGCTTCGCGAAACGCCTGCGGATCGTGCTCTCCGCGCGCGATCATCGCGCGCATCTGCGCGGCGTTGTTCCGGTGCTCTTCATCCCTCATTCGTCGGGGAGGCTCACTTTCTTGGCGGCATCGGCATAGGCGCGCTCCTCCGGCGTGAGCGTCCGGCCGTTGTTCATGGCGTACCACAGCGTGTTCTCCAACCAAAAGCGTTGGAGGAAGTCGAGGAAGCTCGGCGCGCACATCGTGAGATCCTGCGGTGTGCTCACGTCTTCGAGCGTGCCCTGCCGCGCGTCTTCGTCGCCCTCGTCGTCTTCATCGTCGTTGTCGTCGTCGTCGTTGAACCGCGGGTATGCGTGCACGACCTCGTGAGCGCCGCCCGGCAAGAGGCGCAGATACCAGAGCAGACAACACTGCTGATCATTCAAAAATCGCAGGAGGCGCCCCGGCTGGCCCTCCGGGAGCGGGAGGAGGCGATCGGGCAAATCGAGGTAACATGCGGTGCACGAAGGGACACGCGCCGTGAGCTCCGGGTCGCTCATGAACCGGACGAACGCCTCCGGCACCACGAGGCCAAGCGCGTTGGCCTCGGCGAGGAGCGGTTTGAGCCGGACCTCGAATGAGCCCTCCTCTTCGTCAGGGTCAACGTCGTCATCATCAACGTCGTCTCGAGTGCTGATCCCACCTGCGACCTCGGGCGCCGCGGCGAGCCATGCAAAGTCGTCGGCGCCGCGCGCGGGGAGGGGAGGCAGCGCCTCGTACGGAATGGCCTTGTAGGTGCCGCCGGAGCCCCACACCAAGGGGTTGCTGCCTGCCGTGAACCATTGTTTGGGGAGGTCGTTCATCATGGCTGCGTCCTATCAATTGAAGCGATGTCGGCGTGGACCTGGGCGGCGTGCAGGCATATTGGGAAACTGAAGGGGCATGAGGCGAATCCTCGAGAATGTGTTGCCGAGCTCATCAAGAAACCTCGCCCCGAGCCCGGGCTCCCTTTCCTCGTACCAGTCCGATGCCTCCTGGACGTCCGCCTCCGCCGCAGGCCGGATGATGAGCTGCATCATCGACGGCTGGCCAGTCGCTTTCGCAGGTCGGTCTCGACTTGTTCCCAAGGGCGGCCTGCGTCTGGATCAGCCTCATGCTCGGCAAGTCGCTCCTCGAGAATCTCGCGGTGCCACGCCGGCACCGGAACCCGATCTTCGTTGGCGGCGATCCGATCCCAGAGGGTCTGCACGTAGTCGATCTGTTGGTCCACGGGCAGGTCGTCGAGGCCGGCGGGCGGATTCTGGAGCGCGTGCGACATGATGGCAACGTACCATAAGGCGCTTCACCTGTGAGGCTGGGAGGGAGGGTAGGTCGATGGTTTTCATTCGCCGGACCCTCCTCTCTAGGCCCCAGGCGATCGAAGACAATCGCCTTGGGCCTAGGAGGGAGAGGGCGCGGGGCTCGGCGCTTCTCCGCCCGGCGCGCGGCGCGGCGAGGGTGTTGGGCGTGAGCACCGCCGTGAGGGACGAGAGCCGGGGCGCCACGTGCTTGAACGCGGCCTCCGCGCGGCTCAGATCCGAGGTGGGAGCAGGTTGAGGCTTAGGCTTCTTGGGGGAGGGGCGCTTCGTCGTCTTTTTATCGCTCATGGATTCGGCATCTCCTTTGGGTGGCTCCGCCGTGCCGCGGGCCGGGGGACCAAAAAGCACGTGACGTGCCCATCGGCGGCCCCGCGATCCTCTTGAGCCAAAAAGAGCAGGGGTGAGCAACCCGTTGCGTGAACCGAGCAAGGGAGCACACGGGGCGACGCGCAGCGTGCCGGGCCCGAGGCGAAGGCTCACGTTCGAGCTTTGCTTGCCTGCGGCCGTCTTCCATAGTTACGTTCACCCCATGTCCGCGGGCCCCCTCGCGGTAGTCGCCGATCGAGGGGTGCACGGAGAGGGGAAAGGGACGCAAAGGCGCAAAGGCGCAAAGACGCAAAGAGAAAGAGGGGGTGGGCTCTCCGCGGCGAGTGCCCACGGGCAGCACTTCTCTCTGCTGCCCTACCGGTACGGCAAAGCCCAACTCTCCCCCTCTCTTTGCGCCTTTGCGTCTTTGCGTCTTTGCGTCAAATTCTGGGTGACCAATGGGTGCCGGACTTGCGAGAGACGTGTGCTTGGCATGGCCACGCGGAGGGTGAGAGCTTTGAAGGTGCAGCTTTCAGCCTGAATTTCGAGGAAGTGATACAGTGGTGCTATCTATCTATCTATCTATCTATATTGATGGAGGGGGCTTGTTGCTCCCCCCGAGCCTTCCGCAGCCGCCGGATCTCCCGCGCCACGTCGGCCCCGCCGGGCCCCGTCGCCGGCATGGTCGTGAGCACGTCGATCGCTTCGTCGATGCGACCCAATCGTTCGAGCGCCCGCGCCGCGATCACGAAGGCTTCAGCGCACGGCGCTCTCCCCGCGCGCACCCGCTCCACGAGGCCGAGCGCCCGTGTATAGTCCCCCGCGTTCATCGCTGCTTTCGCCTCGGCCACGGCCGGCGCCTCCAAACCGCATCTCGCCGCGGCTGGATCCCCGAGCGCGTGGGCCGCTGCGCGCTCGAACGTAAGCTCATTGGGCAGCGGAGCTCTCCCTTGCGACAGCCCGAGCGCCAGGACTCCACACAACGAGGGTACCAACGGCGGTCGCAGCGCCCATGCCTTTGCTTTGACCCACAAAAACCCGAGCGCGCGGCCCGCAAAGAGGATGAGCCCGGGCGCCGCCGCGATGCGATACCTCGCCGTCACGAACGTGAGCAGCATGGCCAAAAAGACGAGCAGAGGCAGCGCCGCGACGAGCCATGTCTCCCTCCGCTTGAGCCCGAGCCCTGCCCCAAACACCGCGAGCGGGAACAAGAGGCCGTAGCCCACGAGCGGCGCCCGGAGCACCGGCGAAAAGGCCCTCGTCCAATACAGATCTTCGTTGTTCGGGATCTCATAGGCGTTCGCGAACAAACGTGCCTTGCGGAGCGCGATCGTCACCGCGCCGAGCGGATCCGCGAGCACAACCTTCACCGCGCGATCGCGGAAATACCGTGACACCTCGGCACCGGTGAGGGGCCTTTGCAGCGCCCTCTCGGCCACGACGGCGGCGTCCACCACGTGCCCTTCGGCTGTGGGCCGCACCCCCGCGACAGGCGTATACGACCCGTTCGCGCCGGGCTGTTGGCCGATGTAAAGATGGATGCCTTCGCCGTGGGCAAAAGGCGCTCGGCCGGGCGCCGCGATCCGGTCGCGGAGCGCATACGGCACCATCGAGATCCCCAATCCAACACCAAAGGCCACCACCGGCAAAGCACGCTTCGACCGCCAAACCACCCACCCGCACGCGACCACCGTAAAGAGCGCGAGGCTGCTCGTCGCGAGCTGCGCGAGCCCGAGCAGCACCCCGGCCCCGAAGAGCCTTTGCGCGCTCAGCCTCGGTGGAGATGCCGTGAGGAGGACGAGCAGGAGCACCAAACAGAAGAGCCCCAACGTGGTCTTGAGCAGCTCGCCGTCATAAAACACGAACAGCTCGTAGAGCGCCGCCAAGAGCCCCGCAAAGAGCCCCTCCCGCCGCCCAAAGAGCTTCTGCCCGAGATGCGTGATCAACGCCGCCGTGAGCGCGCCCATCACGGCTTGCACCACGAGCGGAGCGAGCGCCGACGGCCCCGCGATCCATCGCACCAGGGCCAAAAACAGCACGTACGGAGGTGACGTGACGAACGCCCCCGAAGGCCCGCAACCGAGGTCGCCGTGGGCGAGCGCCTCGGCCGCGCTCCGGTAGAGAAAAGCGTCCGAAGGAGGGCGATCCGCGGCAAAAAAAGGCGAGCCGTGGATCCCTCGGAGGTGCGCGAGCCGCACCCCGAGCGCGCTTACGAAGACAACGAACGGCGCCTTCTGCACACCCACGCCGCGATCCCGAGCGCGATCCCGAAGAGACCGCCGCCCTCACCCGATCTCCCCGCGTCAACCGAGCACCCGCCGCCCTGAAGGCGATAGTTGCTCAAGCGATCTCCACCCTCGCCGCCGGCGCCGGACGACGTCCCCGACGAGGTGCTCGTCCCACTGCTCGTGCCGGACGAGCCCGCGCCGCCTTGCCCGCCGGCGCCGCCCATGCCGCCGCTGCTCGACGCGCCGGCGAGGAGCCCGCCTTGCGGATCGGGCACGCACACGCCCGCGAGGCACGCGCCGCCTGTACACAAGGTGCCGTCCGGCAGCGCGACGCCGACGCATTGGCCCGTGGTCGGGTCGCACGCGGCGCCCACTTGGCAGAGGAGCGTGGAGCAGTCCACGGCCGATCCGCCCGCACAAACGCCGTCCAAACACGCTTGGCCGGTGGTGCAGAGGTCACCGTCGTCGCAGGGCGTGCCGTTGGGCTTCATCGCCGACATGCAGCCCTGCACCGGATCGCAGACGCCCGCGTCGTGGCACGAGCCCGCGCCGCCGCAGATGACCGGCGCGCCCGCCGCGCACGCGCCCGCTTTGCATGCGTCGCCGCTCGTGCACGCATCGCCGTCGTCGCACATCGAGCCGTCCGGCTTGGGCGCCGGCATGCACTGGCCGTTCGTCGGATCGCACGTGCCGTCGTCGTGGCACGCGTCGCTCGACGGGCACGTGACGGCCGAGCCTTGGCACACGCCGCTCTGGCAAACGTCGCCGCTCGTGCACGCGTTGCCGTCGTCGCAGGCTGAGCCCGAGATGGGCGCGCACGTGCCGTCGGTCGGAGCGCCCGTGCCCACCGAGCACGCGTTGCACGCGCCGTTGCACGGGCCGTCGCAGCAAACGGTGTCGGCGCAGAAGGTGCTCTGGCATTGGTTCGTGCCGGTGCACGCTTGGCCGTTCGTCTTCTTGGGCGCGCACGTGCCGCTCGGCTGACCCATCGGGATGTCGCACCAGCCCGACACGCCGCAGTCCATGTCGCCCGTGCACGTCGACAAACAGATGCCGCCCGCGCACTGGAAGTTGCCGCAGCTGGTGGTGCCGTTGTCGTTGCACGAGCCCGCGCCGTCGCACGTCTTGGCGTTCTGCTGCGTGCTCGCGTTGAGGCACACGGCGCCTTGGCAGACGGTGCCGGCGACGTACTTCTGGCACGCGCCCGCGCCGTCGCACTGGCCGTTGTCGCCGCACGTGGACGCTGGCTGCTGCGCGCACTCGTTGTCGGGATCGCTCCCCGCCGTGATGGGCCCGCAGGTGCCGTCGGCGCCGCTGCCCTTCTTGGCCGCGGTGCACGCTTGGCAGAGCCCGCCGCACGCCGTGTTGCAGCAGACGCCGTCGGTGCAGTGCGCGTTCTGGCACTCGTTGTTCGTGCTGCAGAGCGCGCCGTCCGGCTTCTTGCTGAGGCACGACGTGCCCTGGCAGAACGCGCTCGCGATGCAGTCGTTGTCGCTCGCGCACGCCGACAGGCACGCGACCCCTCCGCACACGTAGTTGCCGCAGCTCGTGGCGCCGCCGTCCACGCACGATCCCGCGCCGTTGCACGTGTCCGCGTTTTGCTGCGTGCTGCCTGCGCAGATCTGCGGCGCGCAGATGGTGCCGGCTGCATGTTTTTGGCACGCACCCGCGCCGTCGCACTGGCCGTTGTTGCCGCACGTGGACGCGGGCTGCGCCGCGCACTCGCTGTCGGGATCGCTCCCCGCCGCGACGGGCCCGCACGCGCCGTCGGCGCCGCCGCCCTTCTTGGCCGCGGTGCACGCTTGGCAGAGCCCGGCGCACGCGGTGTTGCAACAGACGCCGTCGACGCAGCTCGCGCTCTGGCACTCGTTCGCGCCGCCGCACGCCGCGCCGTCGGGCTTCTTGCTCACGCACGTCATGGACTGGCAAAACGCGGTCGCGACGCACTGCGTGTCGTTCGTGCACGAGGTCAGGCACGCGTTCACGCCGCAGAGGTAGTTGCCGCAGCTCACGGCGCCGCCGTCCACGCACGTCCCTGATCCGTTGCACGTGTCCGCGTTCTGCTGCGTGCTGCCCGCGCAGCTCTGCGAGACGCACACGGTGCCGGACGCGTATTTCTGACAAGCGCCCGCGCCGTCGCACTGGCCGTTGTTGCCGCACGTCGACGCAGCCTGCGCCGCGCACTCGCTGTCGGGATCGCTCCCCGCCGCGACGGGCCCGCACGCGCCGTCGGCGCCGCCGCCCTTCTTGGCCGCGGTGCACGCTTGGCAGAGCCCGGCGCACGCGGTGTTGCAACAGACGCCGTCGACGCAGCTCGCGCTCTGGCACTCGTTCGCGCCGCCGCACGCCGCGCCGTCAGGCTTTTTGTCGACGCACGTGGTGCTCTGGCAATACGCGGTCGTGATGCACTGCGCGTCGTTCGCGCACGAGGTCAAGCACGCGGCCCCTCCGCACACGTACTTGCCGCAGCTCGTGGTCCCGCCGTCGAGGCAGGCGCCCGCGCCGTCGCACTTGTCCGCGTTCTGCTGGACGCCCGCGGCGCAGCTCGACGCCGCGCACACGGTCCCGGAGATGTGCTTGCGGCACGCGCCCGCGCCGTCGCACGCGCCGTCGTTGTCGCACGTCGACGCGGGCGTCGCGTCGCACTCGTTGTCGGGATCGGTGCCGTTCGCGACGGGCTCGCAGACGCCGTCCGCGCCGCCTCCCTTGAGCGCCGCCGAGCACGCGAAGCAGGTCCCCGCGCACGCGGTGTCACAACAGACGCCGTCGACGCAGAACCCGCTCGCGCAGAGCAGCGAGGTCGAGCACGCCGTGCCGCTCGGATCGAGCACGAAGCGCTCGGACACGTCGAGCTGGAAACCGTAGTCGTCGGAGCCCGCGACGATCACGCTCTTGTCGCCGAGGAGCGCCGCGCCGTGCGCGTAGTGCGTGAAGATCATCGGGCCCACGTCGACCCAAAGATCGCTCGCGGGGTCGTACACCTCGGCGCTGTCCCAGCGCACGCCGCCGCCGTAGCCGAAGCCGTCGATGCCGCCCGTGACGAGCACGCCGCCGCCGGGAAGGAGCGTCGCCGTGTGACCGACGCGCGGCAGCGAGAGCGGCGCGACCATCGTCCATGCGTCGCTCGCCGGATCGTAGATCTCGACCGACGTGAGCCCGGTGCCGAAGTCGTCGACGCCGCCCGTGACGAGCACGCGCCCGTCTTGCAGCGTGGTCGACGTGTGACGCTGCCGGCCTTGGTTCATGAACGTGCCGGTGTCGACCCAAAAGTCGTTGATCGGGTCGTACACCTCGGTCGTCTCCGAGCCCGCGTACGCGTAGCCGCCGCTCACGAGCACGCGACCATCCTGGAGCTTGGACGCCGCATGATCCTGGCGCGCCGTGCTCATGTTCGCGAAGTAGTCCCAAATCCCGAGCGGCCCGCCCGCCGGATCGTAGATCTCGACGGACGACGTCGCGCCGTCGTACGCGCCGCCGGTCACCATCACGCGGCCGTCGTCGAGCGCCGTCGACGTGTGCTGCTGGCGCCCGAAGTTCATGTACGCGACCGGCGTGAAGATGTCGCCGAGCGGGTCGTACACCTCGGCGCTGTCCTGCGCGAAGGTGCCGCAGAACACGGAGACGCCGTTGCTCTGCCCGGGCAACGCCGAGCTCGGCGCGCCTTTCTTCGCCGAGGGTTGGCCGAAGTCGCCCGAGCCGCCCGACAAGAGCACGCGGCCGTCGGGCATCACGCTCGACGCGTGCTGCGCCCGCGCACAAGCGAGCGGAGGGCCCGGCATCCACGCGAGCTGCTGCACGTCGAAGCGATCCGATTGCTTGCGCGCGCTGCCGAAGTCATCGAAGCCGCCCGCGACGAGCGCGTCGCCCCCGAACGGCGCGACGTCGAGCAGCGTGTCCGTCGTGAAGAACGATCGGCCGGTGTTCATGAGGCCCGCGTCGACCCACATCGGATCGATCAGCACCTCGGCGCCGCCCGCGTCGACGGTGAGCTCGATGCGATCGCCGCGCGCATGGAGGGACGGCTCGACGAAGCGACCCGCGGCCGTGAACGCGCGCGGCGCGCTCACGCGCAGCCGGAGCGCGCCGGACGCGTCGACGATCTCGACGACGCCGTTCGCTTCGCGCAAATCGCCGCCCGCGACCTTCCACGCCGCCGCGACCTCGCCCGCGCGCGCGATGCCCGGCGCGAGGTGCAGCCACTCCTCGACCCACGCGCCGCGCGGCGATGAGAGCCAATACGAGACGCCTCCCTCGCGACGGAACGCGACCGCGCGCGACGTCCTCGCCGCGGAGCCTCGCGCGCGCTCTTCGCGGACCTCGATCGCGAAGCCGCGCGACGTCTCGATCGTGACCAGCCCCGCGTCGTCGCGCGCGATCTTTGCCTTGAGCGGCGCGCCTCGGAAGTGAGCGCTCGCGGCCTTGCTCGCGAGCACGAAGGAGCCGCCGTCCTCCGCGACGTCGCCGCCGCGCTCGAGCACCTCGGCCGCGTGCGCCGGGAATGTAGCGACCAGCGCGCGCGGGTCGTCGACCCCCGGCGCCTCACCGCATCCGAGCGCGACCGCCGCGGCCGCGACAACCACCAACGACGGAGCCGCCCCTCGTGCAGAAAAGCGCAAGCTCATAGGCTCGCGAGGGTACCAAATTTGTCGATGCGCTTGTGCTTTGGCGACGGAGCTAGGCGCGTGGCCCTTTCGGAAATCGGCTTGTGCGTCGCTCGTTAGCGCCGAGGGGGTTTGGGGGAACCTGAAGGGTTCCCCCATCGCGGACGCCTACCCGCGGCGAGCGCGCCCGCGAGCGCGAGGCCGAGCCACGCCGCCGCGCTGTCGTTCGCGCTGCCTGCGTTGACGGAGCAGCCGCCCTTGAGCCGGATTTGGCCGCCCGAGCCGCCGCCTTCACCGCCGTCGCCGCCGGACGAGCTGGTGCTCCCGCCCGACGAGCTGCTCGCTGTGCCGCCGCCCTGGCCTCCGCCGCCGCTCCCGCCTACTCCGCCGGAGCTCGAGCTCGCGGCGTTGCCGACCCCGCCGCCGATGACGCTGCCGTCGGGATCAGGGATGCACTGCCCCGCGATGCACACGCCGGGGATGCCGGTGCAGAGCGAGCCGTCGGGCTTGGGGATGAGGGTCACGCACGCGGCGGTGGTCGGATCGCAGCCCGTCTTGGTGTCGCACGGGCCGTTGTCGCACGCGCACTCCGTCATGCCGGGGTTGGGGAAGAAGATCTCGGTGGTGGTGAGGACCAGCTCGGGCGTCGCCGCGCCGTCTTGGCCGCCCGCCGCGAGCACGCGCCCATCGGCGAGCAGCTCGGCGGCGTGATCGACGCGCACCGCGATCATGTTGGGGACGTCGATCCACGTGTTGGTCGCGGGGTCGAAGATCTCGGCCGTCGCCAGGTTGGTCATGAAGTCATAGCCGCCCGCGACGAGCACGCGGCCGTCGGGCATCCGCGTGGCCGTGTGCTGCCCGCGCGCGTGGTTCATGTCGGGGCCTTGGCTCCACGCGTCCGTCGACGGGTCGAAGATCTCGGTCGATTTGATGCCGAGCCCCGCGCCGTTGACGCCGCCCGCGATGAGCACGCGCCCATCGAGCAGGCGCGTGGCCGAGTGCCGGAGCCTGCCCTCGTTCATGGGCCCCGGCGTCGAGACGAATTGATCGGGGGTCTCGTTCGCGGGGTTCCCGAGGATGAAAAGCTCCGCGTGCGCGTCGCCGTTGGCGAAGAGCGTGAAGCCGCCCGCGATGAGCACGCGTCCGTCCTCGAGCTCGGTCGCGGTGTGCTCCCAGCGCCCGCGCACCATCTGCGGGCCTACCGGATCCCACACGTCGAGCTTCGGATCGAAGATCTCGGCGATCGAGAGCGGGCTGCCCGACGTGATCCCTCCGGTGGCGAGCACGCGTCCGTCGGTGAGCAACGTCGCGACGTGCTGCTGGCGGCCGAGGCCGAAATCAGCGCCCGGCGACCACGTGCCAGCGGACGGATCGAACAGCTCGGTCGAGACGAGCTCGGCCGACCCCGGCGCGTCGCGCCCGCCCGCGATGAGCACGCGTCCGTCGTCGAGCACGGTCGCCGAGTGGAGCGCGCGCGCCTGCGCGAGCGACGCTGCAAAGGTCCATGTCGAGCTCGACGGATCGAACAGCTCGACCGAGGTCCGCCCTTGGTACGCCTCGTTGAAGCCGCCTACCGCGAGCACCTGATCGCTCAGCGGCGAGCCCAACGAGAGCCGCGTCAACGTGAAGGCCGCGCGCCCGTCGTGCATGGACGTCGCCGCGACCCAGAACGGATCGATCAACACCTCGCGTCCGTCCGCGTCCACCGACAGCTCGATCCGGTTGTCGCGCGCGACGAGCGACACCGGCACGCTCCCCATGCCCTTCGCGTACGCGCGCGGCGCGGTCACGCGCAGCTTGGGCGTCCCCGCGACGTCGAGCACGTCGATCTCGCCGTCGCGCGCGCGGAGCGATCCGCCTTCGACGATCCACGACGCGGCGACCTGATCGCGCCGCGCGATCCCGCTCCCCACGTGGATCCACTCTTCGATGCCGCCGTGGGCGGGCGCCGCGAGCCAATACGAGGCGCCGCCCCGCCGCGCGTGCGTGACCGCGCGCGCGCGCCCGTCGTTCGACACGAGCGAGGCTCGGCCCTCGGCGCCCTCTTCGCGGACGCGCACCGAGAAGCCGTCGTCGAGCCAGAGGAGCATCTCGCCGCCGCGCGCGCGGCTGAGCTCGGCGTGCAGCGCGCCGTCGACGACGAACGCCGAGCCGCGATCGACGATCGTGCCGCCTTCGCGCAGCACGGCGCCGGCGTGCTCTGGGAACGACGCGACGAGATCCTCGGGCGAGCTGGGAGGCCGATCCCCTTCGCAGCCGGCCAACGTAAAGGAGAACGCTGCGAGGAGAGAACCCCGATAGAACCACCGGATTTGTCGCATCATGGCTTCGTCTCGTGTCGAAGTTAGGGAACCCCCACTCTTCGCAGACGAATCACGATACACCAATCACTTCAAGGCCAGCCAGAGCACGATGACGATCAAGATCGCGATCACCGCCGACATCCCGATGATCACGAACACGATGCCGCCGCGCGCTTGATTTTGCGGGCCGTAGCCCATCGCGGGAGGCGCCTGAACCATGGGAGGCGGGCCAAAGCTGACTGCGCGACCCGCGTCGACTGGACCGGCCGCCGGCGTTCCGAACCCGACCGGCGGCGCCGACGGCGTCGGTGCGCCGGGCGCCATGCCGCCGGGAGGCGCGCCGAACGTGGGCGCCGAAGGCATGGATGCGCGCGTCGACGCAGGGGGGAGCGGGAGCGATCCGGGCCCGCTTTCCATGCGGAAGCCTTGCAGCGTCTGGGGCTTGGACTGCACTGGAGGGAGCGCCGCCGCGGGCGTGCCTGTGGACGCGGCGTGCGCGCCGAACCCGCCTGAGCCCCACCCCGCGCCGCCCGTTGACGCGATGCCGCCTGCCGCCGCGCCTGCGGACATCGACGCGTCGGTCATGGTGGGGCCGACGCCGCCACCGTGGGCCGCCGCGTCGGGCGCGGTGATCGGGACGGGCCGCGATGACTGCGGCGACCAACCTTGGGCATGCCCGCTCGCGGGGCCGTAGCCGGGCGTGCCCGTGGACGCCGCGTGCGCCAAGGCTAAGCCCGGAGGCGCGGTCATGTTGACGGTCTGCTGCGGCGGCGCGGCGTGCGAAGGACCGCCGGGCATCGTGGTCTTGGGCGCGACCTCGGCGATGCGCGCCATCTGCACGGTGATGTTGTCGTGGCCTCCGCGATCGTTCGCGAGCTTCACGAGCGAGTTGCAGACGAACGCGACGTCGCCCGACGAGAAGGCCTGCCGCGTGTGCGCGAGGATGTCGGCGCCGAGCGCGAGATCGGTGAGGCCGTCGCTCGATTGGAGCAGCACGTCGCCCGGGAACAGCTCCATGGTCTCGGGCCGCACCTCGACGTCGACCTCGGGCTTCATGCCGAGCGCGCGGGTGATTTTGTTCGAGTCCGGGTGGCCGATCGCCTGCTCCTCCGTGAGCATGCCCGCGTCGATCATCCCTTGCACCATCGAGTGATCGCGCGTGAGCGGGTAGATCTGGCTCGATCGGATCACGTACGCGCGGCTGTCGCCCACGTGCGCGACGTCGAGCCCGCGATCGTGGATCAACATCGCGACCACCGTGGACCCCGGGCGCACGCGGTTCTCGGGCGGGCCGCCGAGCTTGTAGACGCGCCTGCCCGCCTCTTCGATCGAGCTCTTGAGCGCGGCGGCGGGCAGGGTGCCCGGCGGGAGCGATTCGAAGATCTCGAAGATGGTGGTGATCGCGGTGCGGCTCGCCTCTTTGCCGCCGTAGTGGCCGCCCATCCCGTCGCACAGGACGATGAGATGACCGTGCCGCGTCTCGGCGTAGCCGCACGAGTCCTCGTTGACCTGCTTGTTCGGATCGCGTCCCGGATCGCTCGCTTGTGCGAACTCGATCCGAACGCGTGACGAGAGGCCGTGATCCTGCATCATCGGTCCCCACACGTGGAGGGGGTTCGCTGGACGTGGCCTCGGATCGTCATCGCGCGCCCGGGGGTCTTACTCCAATCGAACCGAAAACTCGACAGGTCCGAAGCGAAGCGCCGCTCCGGGCGGGATCGGTGTGAACGCGCCGGCCTGAAGCCGCTGGCCGTTCAAGAAGGTGCCGTTGTTCGAGCCCTCGTCGCGCACGAGGAGCTGACCGCCCTCGAAGCGGAGCGTCGCGTGCGTGCCGGAGACGCGCGGCTCGGTGAGGAGGATCTGGCACGCGGCCCCGTCGCGGCCGACCTTCATGTCGAGCCCCGGGTTGATCGAGAACGTGCCCGCGTTGCCCGTGATCGTCGCGCGGGACGCGCCCGCCGGCGGCGCTCCGTACCCGAAGTCCATGGGCGGGGGCGCGCCTGCGGGCGGGCCGTAAGGTTGCGGAGGCGGGGGCGCGACCATGGGCTTGGGAGGCGCCGGCGCGGCCTTGCTCCCGCGGCCGCCGCCGCCGCGCACGATGGACACGATGAGCAGGACGATCACCACGCCGCCGAACGTCGCGCCGCCGATCAGGAGGTACGGGAGCGGCGCCTCGCGCGCGCGCACCGTGAGGATTTTGTCGGCGGTGATGGCGCTCGCGCGACGCGCCTGGTTGTCGTAGACGATGAAGCGCGCGGTCATCTGATCGCCCTTGCCCGCGAGGAACTTGGTGCTCTCGGGCAGCTCGAACTCGACGACGCTGTCGGACGCGGTCGATGCCTTGCCGCGCATGCCCGCTTCGATGAGCGTCTTCTGCGATTTGCGCGCCTCGTCGATGCTGCCGCCCTGGAGCGTCGTGGGCGCGGCCTGGTTCTTCGGCATCATGTAGATTTCGGCGCGCTTGTCGTTCCCGGCCCAGCAGAAGTTGCCATAGACCTTGATCTTCCCGCCCGGGTAAATCGGGTCCTTCTTGGCCTCGCGCTCGGTCGCCTCGCGATCGATGTCGATCGGCCACGTGGTCGGGTCGATGCCCACGGGCACGTTCTGGAACGTGGCGTCGCCCGCGATCTGCGGGTTGGTCGCTTGGAACACGAGCTTGAACGTCTGCGTGATGCTCGGCGCGACGCACGACACGCGCCACTTCACGATGTGCATCTTGTTGAAGCGCGTGCGCACCGCGTTGACGATGTTCGCGGCGCGGCTCGCCTGGCCGTCGCGAACGATGCTGAAGAAGCCGCCGATCTCGGTGTTGGCGAGGCCCTCCATGAACTCGCGCGCGTTCGCGGTGAACTCCTCCATCTGGCGGCTCGGGAACCAGATCGAGACGACCGGCACGGGCGTCTTGGGGAGCACGTCGTTGTTCTCGGGGAAGCGGCCTTTGGTCAGGTAGTCCTTGAGGACGTTCGCCGCGGCCGCGTTCGAGCTCGGGTCGGTGCCGCCCGATCCGTTCGAGAGCACGACCATCGCCTGGTGCATCGGCACGTTCACGGTCTGACCCGCGTTGCCGAGCTCCTTGAAGCCGTCGGTCGCCGCTTGCTTGATGATGTTGAAGAGCGGCCTCCCGCGGCCTCCCTGCGACGGATACGGGTGGTTCACGCCGGCCATCGCGCCGAGCGCGGCCTGCTTGTTGTTCACCCACTTCGAGTCCAAGACGACGCTTTTGTCGTTGAAGAACATCACGTCGACGATGTCGTTCGGCCCCATCGCGTTGATGAAGGCCGACGCGACCGCCTTCGCCTCGTCGAAGCGGTTGCCCATGCTCTGGGCGCCGTCGATCAAGATGAGCCACGCGGTGCCGACGCCCGACTGCGCGATGCTGTCGCCCCAGCGCGCCTTCGACTCGAACTTGGCGGGCGTGTCGCTGCCGTCGACGGTGATGGTGAGGATCGCGTTCTTCTCGGGGAAGTCGAACGACGAATAGAGCGCGCCGCTCTGCTCGAGCGCGTTGGCGACGCAGTCGAGGTTGGCGTCGCCCGTGAGCGTCGCGCACTTGCTCGTGAGGTCGCTCATCCGCTTGTTCTGGACGATCTCCAGGACCGTCGTGAGGATGGGCGATCCGTCGACGATGCTCGCGCGCGGATCGATGCGGAGGATATGGGCCTCCGGCGCCGCGCGCGCGCTCGGCGTGCTCGCCACCGTCGCGATGAGCGCGGCGGCGATGGCGATCACGAGCGAGGCGAGCGATCGGCGAAGGTCGCGACGCCGTGTTCGCGGCTCGGTCGATCGCAGCGCCGTTGTGCGCCCTCTCGCAGGGGCTCGTTCCGTTGACGATCTCATACGCGTCGTGATCCTCCGTCGGGGAGCCCCCCTCGCTCCTCCGCGTCGTGGGGGATCCGGTCCCGATTCATGGGGCCGGCCCTCGTCGCTCAGCCTCGGCCGAGCACGTTGATGACCATCACGCTGTAGCCGCCGAACCGGACGCGATCTCCGTCGCGGATCTCTCGCCGGCCTTGGTACCCGATGGCCTCTTCGTTGTGGAAGGTTCCGTTCGTCGAGCCCGAATCAGCGAGGACGAAGCGCTGACTGTCGCACTCGATGGTCGCGTGGTGCGTCGACGTGGTGCCGTGCGCGACCTCGATGTCCATGCCTTTTCCTGTCTCTGCGCGGCCTACCGTGTTCTTTCCCTGCCAGAGCGGCCAGAAGCGACCCAAGGAGTCGTCTTGGAAGCTCACGAGGAAGCCCGCGAGCGGCCGGCGCTCCTTGCCCATGCCGAGGTACGGAATGCCCGCTTGGCCTCCGGTGCCGCCGGCCGCATGAGGCATCGCCCCCCCGGCAGGAGGCGGCGCCGCGGGCGGGGCGGGCGGGGGCGGGCCGAACCCGGGGGGCGGCGCCGGAGGATAGCCTCCGGCATCCGGGGGAGGCGCGCCGAACGGAGGCGGGCCGCCGAATCCGGGCGGGCCGGGAGGCGGGGGCGGCGGGCCGCCAAACCCCGGCGGACCGGGCGGAGGGCCGCCGAAGCCGGGAGGGCCACCAAAGCCGGGCGGGCCGGGAGGCGGGGGTGGAGGGCCGCCGAAGCCCGGCGGACCGGGAGGCGGAGGCGGAGGGCCGCCGAAGCCGGGAGGGCCGCCGAAGCCGGGCGGACCGGGAGGTGGAGGCGGGGGACCGCCGAAGCCGGGCGGACCACCAAACCCTTGATCGAACTGCGGAGGGCCTCCGAACGGGGGCGGAGGTCCTGGAGGCGGTGGGCCACCGCCGTCCATTCCGGGGGCAAAGGCCGTTGCTCCGAATTGATCCGGCGGACCGGGCGGGCCAAAGCCGGGCGGGGGAGGGGGCGCGCCGCCGACGCCGGGCGGCGGGGCC
>CAYTJL010000221.1:11334-16313 GCA_964437785.1 uncultured Polyangiaceae bacterium | reverse complement strand
ACGAGGAAATCGAGGGCTCGAATGCTCACCGCCTCGAATGAGCCCCGAGCTGCCGGCCCATCACTTCTGGGTGATGACCACGCGGTGATCCTCACGATAGCTCACGAACCCGCTCTCCGCCCGCGTGTCCCACGAGCGCGCCCACGAGAGCCGCCTCCGAATGTAGGCGTTGTACCCGAGGATGATCGGCCCCTTCTCGTCTTTGAGGAGCAACGAAGATCCAATGCGATAACGGTCCCCCGGCAGCCGGTAAAAGGCCACGATGAACGCGTGTTTGCCCGAGCGGCCGGCCACCACCAAGATCTCCTCCCCCGGCACCGGGCTCCACAACATAGGAGAGGTGGTGAAGCTCGTGTTGGGAACGGTGCTCACCCCCGCGTCGCCGCGCGCGAGCACCATTTGAACGTCGTCCGGCTCTTTGAAGTACGTGATGTCTTTATCGAGCTTGTCGAGATGCGGGACGCCCGCGATCATCGACGCGATCTGCGACGCGGGCAGCTCGGCTCTTCGATAGGTCTGCTGCCATTTGGGCACCGGCATCACCGCGGCGTTGGGCGGGCCATAGCAGCAGCGAAAGCCGATGTCGTCGCTCGACACGGCCGGATCGACGGCGGCCCTCCGCGCACACCGATGCTCGTGCGCGACCGCATCTTTGCGCGCCCCGCGCACGGCCGCACCCGCGATCGAGCGACCCGCGGACGCGGAGTCGCGACCCACGTCGATCGCGTTCGCGGGAGCAGGAGCGTCGCCCGCGCCCGCATCGTCCTCGCGCGGCGGTGATCCGCCCGCGGGGATGACGTCGCTCGCGCTCCACTCACGCAGCGCGCCGCCCATGCCGAGCACACCGAAGCCCGACGCGCACGACGATGGATCCGCGGCGCACGAGACGTCCCACTGCGCGCCTCCCGCGAACGCGGTCTCGTCGGGGCCTTTGCACGCGCGCTCCCACTCGATCTCGGTGCAGAGCCTCCCGCTCGCCTTTTGGCAGAGCTCGGCGGCCCGCGCGCGGCTCACCGACGTGAGCGGAGGCTTGGCAGGGTCGTTGGGATAAAGGTACTTGTCGATCGCGAACGCGCCGATCTCGACCTCGACCATCGCCGGTTCGAGCGTGGGATCGCGGCCCTTGTCGCCGGGCGTGGAGCCGAGCGTCACCTTGCCCGAAGGGATCTCCACGCGCTGCCCGACGCCGGTCGCGGCCTTATCGACCTTGCGCGCGCCGCCGCCGTCGACCGTGATGTCGTTCTCGGCCGCGCCCATCACCGTGCCTTTGGGCCGGATCGCCACGACCGACGCCGAGCCGGAAGGCGCGCTGCCCTCCTCCCCCTTGCTGCACGCGACGACCGCGATCACGAGCCCAAGAAGGAACGAGAACGAGAGCGTGAACGCGAACGACCTCCGGCCCATCGAGCGCCCTTGTGACCCGCTCGCCGCGAGCCGTCAAACAGAATGGATGGATCGACGATTATCCAACCTGTGGATCAATTGTCCACCACCCCGCGTCGCCGCACGCAGAACGAGCCGAGAAAATTCGCATGTAGTCGTTGGTGCGCTCATTGCCAGGAGGGTCTCTACCCGCGTATGCTGGCTGCCATGACGCCCCTTCGAGACCTCATCGTTCGCGACAC
The DNA here is from genome assembly GCA_964437785.1 of uncultured Polyangiaceae bacterium. Lineage (GTDB taxonomy): Bacteria > Myxococcota_A > Polyangia > Polyangiales > Polyangiaceae > CAYTJL01. The sequence goes on along the minus strand of CAYTJL010000221.1, from coordinate 14,688 downwards.
GCGCGGCGCGGTCTCCACGGAGTACGTCATGTTGCTCGGCGCAGCGGGCCTCGCCGTGGTCTTCGCGCTCGTCGCGGTGGGCCCGGTGCTGGTCAAGAACTACGAGACCACGCGCACGGCGATCGCCTCGCCGTTCCCGTGAACGCCTCTCTTCGTATCGTCTCTCATCACCTCATCAGGAGCCCGGCCATGGATAAGATGACGCTCGCGAACAAGGACTTCCTCAAGGATACGCGCGGCGCGAACCTCGTGGAGTACATCATCCTCGTCGGCGTCGTGGCGCTCATCGCGCTCGCGGGCTTCAAGATCTTCGGCCAAAAGGTCGACGCGAAGATCCAAGAGCAGGCTGGCAAGGTCGGCGGCATCTGATCGGATCGCCTTACTTCTTCGTGGCCGCGGTGATCATGACCGCGGTCGCGGCGTGGATCGATCGGAGGACGGGCGAGATCCCGAACGTCGTCTCGCTCGCCCCCCTCGCGGCGGCGCCGATCGCGCACGCGATCGCGGCGGGCCTCCGCGGTGGATTCGACGCCGCGATTCAGGGCGCCGGGGCTTCGATCCTCGGCGCGCTGCTCTGTGCGATCGTTCCCTTCTCGCTCTATCGCGCCGGCGCGATGGGAGGCGGTGACGTGAAGACCTTGGCTGCCGTCGGAGCGCTGATGAGGCCGCTTGCGGGGATCGAGGCCGAGCTCTACGCGTGCCTCGCCGGAGCGATCCTCGCGAGCGGCAAGCTCGCGTACGAAGGCAAGCTCTTCAAGGTGCTCGGCAACACCCTCTCGCTCGCCGTGAACCCCCTCCTCCCCAAGAACAAACGCCGCGAGGTCTCGCCCGAGATGCTCACGTGGACCCGCTTCGGCCCCGCCATCTTCGCCGGCACGCTCGTCGCGGCCGTCACCCGGTGGAGGGGCTAGCCGTGGACCGAATGGCGGATTTCACGATGAGGGGACCCGAAGGAGGTCCCCCCAAACCCCCCTGGGGCGCTCTGCCGCAAAGGCCCTTGTCAAAGCGGTCTCGTGAAGGCGCGGTGTACGTCGAGTTCTTGATCGCCTTTTTGCCGCTCTTCTTCTTCTTCCTCTCGCTCGTCCAGCTCATCTTCGTCCAAACGGCCAACCTCATCACCAAACATGCCGCCGTGAAGGCCGCGCGCGCCGCGGTGGTGGTGCTCCCGGACGACCCCAAGTATTATGGCAACGTGCCTATTGGCTCCTTCAGCGGAAAGCGCAAAGAGGACATCGAGCAGGCCGCCAAGATCCCGCTCGGCACCATGGGCATCATCGAGGCCGCGCTCGCCAAGGTCACCGTCGAAGGCGCGGTGAGCCGCGACTCCATCGTCAAGGTCAAGGTGGAGTATCAATATCACTGCGAGGTGCCTTGGGGCAGGTTCACGGTCTGCGGGTTCTCCAACTTCAAGAAGCTCACGGGCGAAGCGGCCCTGCCCAACCAAGGAGCGGATTATGTCTATTGACAAAACCCCCGCTCCTCAACAGGACCTCGCGCGGGACGAGCGCGGCGCGGTGCTCGTGGTCGCCGTGTTCATGGCGGTCTTTTTGGTGGGCTGCCTCTGGTATTTGGTCGGCATCGGGGACGCCGCCATCTACCGCCAAAAGATGCTCGACGGCTCGGACTCGGCCGCGTTCACCTCGGCGGTGTATCACGCCCGCGGCATGAACATCATCGCCATGATGAACCTCATCATGGCCGCTGTCCTCGCGGTCTTGGTCGCGCTCAAGATCGCCGAGATCATCACCTGGACCGTGGCCGCGGTCGCGGCGGTGCTCTGCCCCTTCACCGGCGTCGCGTGCGGCGTGGCCGAAGCGGCGGCCAATTTAGGGACGGAGCTCTCGGTCAACATCATCCCCAAGGTCGAGAAGTGGGTCGACAAGATCCTCAAGGCGCTCAGCAAAGGCCAAGTGTGGGTCGCCCGATTGACCCCTTGGGTGGGCGCGGCGCGCGGCACCATCATGGCCACGAACTACGCGCCTACCGTCAAAGGCGGTATGGGCCTGTCCATGTCGATGATCCCGAGCGATCCGAGGCTCGGTCTGCCGGTCGAAGAGGAGCCCTTCGACAAGCTCTGCAAGCGCGCGGGCATGGTCGTGGGAGGGTTGGTGTTCGGCTGGATGCCCGGCGGATGGGGCAAGTTCGCGGGCGGGCTGCTCGGCAGCGTCGTGTCCACGTTCCCCGGCTATTTCTGCGGCGGATCGGGCATGGGCAACCTGTACGACGGCGCCAAGAAGACGGCCAAAGAGCAGTGCAAAGAGGCCAAGAAGCAGTTCGAGGACGCGCACCCGAACGACACGTTCAACCTCAAGAAGTGCGAGCAGGACGCCGAGAAGGCCAATTTGAACAAGGCCAATCAGGCGGCGAACGGCGGCGCGTTCAGCGGCGACGGCAAGACCAGCAAGCGTGTTTATAGCGAGGCGAAGAACGGCGACAAATACTTCCAGGTGTATGGCCTCGTGATGGGTGACAACGACGCGATGAAGAAGAACGCCGACAAACGCGTCGAGATGCCCGCGTGGGGCAAAGAGAAGGTCAATCCGGGGGCCATCGCCGACACGCTGGAGAAGATCGGCTTCTCCGAGGCGGAGTTCTATTACGATCAGGTCGCGCCCGGAAAGCGGGAGTGGGACGACTACGCCGAAGACGCGATGTGGAACCTGCGTTGGCGCGCGCGGCTCCGTCGCTTCCGCATGCCGGAGACGGATCTCTTCCAAGGCGGCGTGCCCGATTGGGTGCCCGGCATCCCCGCGAACCTGCAGAACACGGGGCTCAACTGGCTCTCCACCACCCTGCTCGGCGTGCCCGCGCCGGTGGTCATCCACTGAGGAGACATGGAATGAACCAAACACTCCTCCAGAGGGTCAGGGCGCGGAAGAGCCAGCGCGGCGCCTCCTTCACCGAGGCGCTCGTCGCCATCCCGTTCTTCATCATCATCTTCGCGCTCACCATGTTCGTAGGCTCGTTCTACGGCGAGAAGCTCAAGACCCTGCGGCTCTCCAAGGAGTGCGCGTGGTCGCACGCCATGGCGGGCTGCAACGGCGGCTGCCCGGCCGAGACGGGGCTCGCGGGCGGAGAGAGCCTGAGCCCGCCGGACACGCAAGATCCCGCGGTGCAAGGCGCGCCCGGCGCGCAGGTCATGAACAAGGATTGGTATCAATCCAAGTTCACGGTCGAGTCCAAGGCCACGGCGAGCGGCACGCTCGGCGGCTTCGAGAAGCCCGTGAGCAGCACGACCACCGTGATGTGCAACGAAGAGCCCAAAGACGGCACGCTCGCGGGCGTCGCGTCGTACATTTGGGACAACGCCTCGGGGCTGTGAGCGCTATGGCGACAGAGACCAAGAAGGACAAG
>CAYTJL010000221.1:10116-11234 GCA_964437785.1 uncultured Polyangiaceae bacterium | reverse complement strand
GGGCGCTTCCGCGTGGTCAAGCTCCTTCGTCTCTTGTGCTTCAGCGTGGTGGTCTGTTTGGGGATTGGCCTCCTCGCCGCGCGGTCGGTCTACGGTGACATGAAGTCGAGCGCCATGTCGCTCGGGCACGAGCTCGGCAAGCTCGGCGACGTGGGCAAGACACGGCCCCTCCGCATCAACGGCGAGGCCATCTTCATCGCGTCGACCACCGAGGACATGCCGCTCTCCGAGGTGCTCAATCGGGTCGAGGCGCGCTGCAAGCAGGACTCGGCCGGCATGCCCGCCGAGCTCATGAACCTCTCCGAGGCCCTTCAAAAGAAGCTCCCCGAGGGCGTCAAAGGGTCCAAGGGAGCGGGCGTGATCCGCGAGGAGCGGCCGGGCGCCGGCATGGTGGCTTGTTTTGCGCGCGACGAGGGGCAAGGCCCCGACGGGATGAAGGCGCTCGTAGGCCGCGTGGCCGGGCTCGTCGAGACCGGCGATTTGAGCAAGCTCGGCAAGCTTCGTTATGTCTTCGCCGAGACGACGAAAAAAGGGCGGACGCACATCGTCGCGGCGTGGACCGACGGCCCGTTCAACATCTACAAGCTCGCTCCCGACGAGGGAGATGCCGTGGGCTCCGACCCCGCCGACGCGCCGAGGCCGCCCAAGGCCACGCGGCTCCTCACAGCAGACTTGGAAGGCGCCCCGTACGGCGTGCGTGTGTATGAGTCCGACGCGGCTCCGCAGGAGATCATCGCGCTCTACGACAAAGAGATGCCCTCACGCGGGTACGCGCCGCTCTTGGGCGTGCCGGGCGACAGCGCCGATCGAAGGGCGTTCGCCAAGGGCGGCGTCGATCTCTTGATCTTCGCCGATCGCGACGGCGATAAGACGATGGTGAGCCTCATCGAGATGCGGGGGAAATAGCGGCGTCACCCGGCGTGATAGCCCTCAGGGGCGGGCGGAGGCCAGCGAGCGGACCATCTCCTCGACACGATCGAGTCGGGTCTCGGTCCGCTCTTGGCGGGCCATGACCGCGACCAGACCATCGAGGACAACCTTGTTGCGCGCATTTTGCTCTTCGAGCAAAAGCGTCATCCTCGCCATCCCGCCCTTGATCTCGTGGATGTCCGCCTTGA
>CAYTJL010000221.1:3905-10016 GCA_964437785.1 uncultured Polyangiaceae bacterium | reverse complement strand
GGACCTCGGCCCGGACCTCGTGGATCTTGGCCTCCAACTTGTCTTGAACCTGATCCACGCGCTCGAGCAGCTCCGTGCGGACCGCGCTGAGCATGGCGCGCGTCACCGGCAGCTCATCCGCCGTTGGCACATCCGCGCTCCGCGAGGGAGCTCTTCGCTTGGGGCGTGGAGTCGACTGCTTCGGGCTCGCCATCACCCCTCGAAAGCACCATGGCGCCGGGGCGCAGTCAAGCCGCGAGATGGCGTGCTCGCGAGGCGATTGCGCGTGTATCCTCCTCGGCCCGGATGAACCGCCGCGCGCTCCTCATCGCCCTCTTGGTCTCGCTCCTCGGCGCGGGGCTCCTCGCGCTTTACCTTCGCAGGTTCGAAGAAGAAGCCTCGGGCGGCGAGCCCGTGAAGCTCCTCGTCGCGATCAAGCCCATCGAAGCAGGCGCGCTCATCACCGACGAGGTGCTCGCGACGCGCGCCGTGCCGCGCGCGTACGTCGAGTCGCGCGCGGTGCTCGAGAGCGAGCGCGCCAAGATCATCGGCCTCCGCGTGGGCCACACCGTGCAAGCGCAGGAGACGCTGCTCTGGACCGATCTCGCGATCGCCATGGAAAAAGGGCGAAATCTATCGTCGTTGATCCAACCCGGCATGCGCGCCGTCACCGTGCGCGCCAAAGGCGGCGAGGACAAAGGCTTCTCGCTCATCCGCCCGGGCGATCGCATCGACGTCATCACGACCATGCCGCAGAACGACAAGCAAGAGCACCGATCGTCGGTCGTGCTGCTCCAAAACGTGCTCGTGCTCGCCGTCGGCGGCGACACCGGCGGCGAGGCGCTGCCCGACCCGAAGCGCGAGCAGCAAGGAGAGATGCTCCTCTCGCTCAGCCTCAACGTGCCCGAGGCGCAGCTCCTCGCGCTCGCGATGGAGAAAGGCATCTTGACCGTCGCGCTCCGCAACCCCGACGACGTCCGCGTCACCGAGGGCATGACCGACATCAGCTCGACCGCGCTCAGCGACACCAAGACGCGCAAAGAGGTCCAGAGCGTCCGCCGCTCAGGCCCCGTGAAGATCGAAGGAGCCGCGCCATGAGGAAGATCCTCGCGCCCGCGTTCTCACTCACCCTCGCCCTCGCCTCCGCATCCGTCACGCTCACGAGCCCCGCGCTCGCGCAGAAGAAGGTCCCGCAGCGCGAGGACCGTGACAAAGCCGTTCAACAGGAGCTCGGCATCGCGGTCGGCGAGACGAAGACCATCCTCGCGGGCGACGTCAAACAATACTCCGAAGGATCGCCCGGCATCGTCGACGTCCGCCTCACGCCCGACGGATCCAAGTTCATCGTCGTGGGCCAGCGCGCGGGCTCGACGTCGCTGCTCCTCATCAAGAACGACGGCACGCAGATCAACTGGGTGATCAACGTCTTTTCGCGATCGCCGGAGCTCGTCGAGCGCGAGCTCGGCCAGCTCCTCGAAGGGTATCCGGGCCTGCGCGTGCGGCGCGTGGGCTCGCGCCTCTTCATCGAAGGCGGCGTCGCGAACGAGGCCGAGCAGAAGCGCGCGACGCAGATCGCGTCGCTCTATCCAGGCCAGGTCGAGTCGCTCGTGACCGTCGGATCCGGCGCGATCGATCGCAAGCTCAACGTGCGCGTCGACTTCTTCTTCGTGCAATACAACAAGAGCTCCGCGTTCGATCTCGGCATCTCGTGGCCGGGCCGCATCGGCGGCGGCGTCATCCAGAGCGAGTTGAGCTTCGACTTTCTCACGCGCACCGTGACGGCCGCCAAGGCCTCGATCATCAACCAGCCCTTGCCCGGGCTCGACATCGCGTCCACGCGCGGTTGGGTCAAGGTGCTGAAGCAAGCCGCGGTCATCACCACGAACGGGAACGAGGCCGCGTTCCAGAGCGGCGGCGAGGTCAACTTCCCCGTGACGAGCGGCTTCGCCGCGCAAATCCAGAAGATTTCGTTCGGCACCGAGGTGCGCGTGCAGCCTCGCTACGACCCTTCGTCGCGCAACTTGGAGGTGAAGGTCACGGCCGAGATCGCGGATCTCACGCCGCCCGGATCGGCGTCGCCGCTCCCCGGTCGCAACACCTCGCACCTCTCGACGCTGGTGTTCTTGAAGCTCGGCCAATCGCTCGTGCTCTCGGGCATCCACACGCGCACGCAGCGAAGGCAGTCGAACGGCATCCCGGGCCTCTCGTGGATCCCCGTGCTCGGCGCGCTCTTCGGCACCGTGTCGGACGCGTGGGAGGACGTCGAGGGCGCGATCTTCGTGATCCCGAGCGTCGTCGAGTCGGTCCCGCGATCGAGCTACGACATCGTCAAAGAGGCGATGGATCAATACGACGACTACTCGGGCAGCATCGACAAGATGAAGAGCTTCCCGCACGCGCCGCCCGACGCGGGCGACGGCAAGCAGGACAAAGACAAGCGCGACAAGCCCGAGAAATGATCGAGGTCGACGTCCTCATCGAGGCCGAGGGGCTCATCCCGCGCAGGGAGCGGCTGCGCGTCGAGGGCGCGCTCTCGATCGGCCGCAGCACGCAGAACACGCTGAGCCTCGACGGCGATCTCGTCTCGCGCACGCACGTGCTCGTCGACGTGAGCGCGACGGGCCTGCGCGTCGAAGATCGATCGAGCAACGGCACGCTCGCGGGCGATCAACTGCTGCGCAGGAGGGCGGCCGACGTGCCGTTCGGCACGCCGATCATCGTGGGCCCGTACGCGGTGCAGATCACGCCCGCCGCGCTCGCGCCCCCGCCCGCGCCGTCGTTCGGCGCGCCCCCGCCCGCCCCCTCGTTGGGCGCGCCTCCGCCCGCGCCTTCGTTCGGCGTGCCTCCGCCCCCTCCTCCGCCGCTCCCCGCGCCTTCGTTCGGCGTGCCTCCGCCGCTCCCGACGCGCGCGCCGCCGCCTCTCCCCACGCGCCCCGCGCCCGCGAAACCAGGCTCGATCCCGCCCCCTGTCCCTTCGAAGGCTGGGCTCGGAAAGACCATCGCGAACGACGCCACCGCGGGCGTTCACGACGCGTCGACCGTCGGCGGGGTCGAAGGATCGTCGGTCGAGAACGAGGTCGCGATGCGGCGCGAGATCCACGCGAAGCTCCTCGAAAACTTGGATCTCGCGAAGCTCGACGCCGCCAAGATCGACGACCCTTCGATGCGCCCGCGCGTGCTCACCGCGCTCCGTCGCATCGTGAAGCAGCTCGACGCGCGCATCGCGCCGCACCTCGATCGCGACGTGCTCATCGGCGAGCTCGCGGACGAGGCGCTCGGCTTGGGCCCGCTCGAGCGCTTCCTCTCGGACGCGACCGTGAGCGAGATCATGGTCGTGGATCCGAGCACGATCTACATCGAGCGCAGCGGCAAGCTCATCAAGAGCGACGCGCGCTTCACCGACGACGAGCGCGTGCGCGCGGTGATCGAGCGCATCGTGACGCCGCTCGGCCGGCGCATCGACGAGTCCTCGCCGCTCGTCGACGCGCGCCTCAAAGACGGGTCGCGCGTCAACGCGATCATCCGGCCGCTCGCGCTGCGCGGCTCGTGCATCACGATCCGCAAGTTCCAAAAGACGCCGCTCACGCTCGACGATCTCAGGCGCTACGGCGCGCTGTCGGACGCGATGGCGCGCTTCATCACCCGGAGCGTCATCGCCAAGCGCAACGTGCTCATCTCGGGCGGCACGGGCAGCGGCAAGACAACGCTCCTCAACGTGCTCTCCGCGGCCATCCCGTCGGACGAGCGCATCGTGACCATCGAAGACGCGGCCGAGCTTCGTTTGGAGCAACCTCATGTGGTGTCGCTCGAGACGCGGCCTGCCAACATGGAAGGCAGGGGCGAATACACGATTCGTGATCTCGTCCGAAACGCCCTTCGTATGCGGCCCGATCGCATCGTGGTGGGCGAGTGTCGCGGCGGCGAGGCGCTCGACATGCTCCAAGCCATGAACACGGGCCATGACGGGTCGCTCACCACTACCCACGCGAACTCTCCTACGGAGGCCATCGCGCGCATCGAGACCTTGGTGCTGATGGGCGGCGTGGAGCTGCCCTCGCGCGCGATCCGCGAGCAAATCGCGGCCAGCATTCACCTCGTGGTGCAGCAAACCCGTTATAGCGACGGCTCGCGACGCGTCTCGTCCGTCACCGAGGTGACAGGCATCGAGGACGATGGAACGGTGGGGCTCCGGCCTATCTTCGAGTTCGTGCGGACCGGCACGGGCCCAGGGGGCAAGGTGCTTGGGGAGCACCGCGCCACGGGGTATCTGCCTTCGTTCTTGGATGCGTTCATCGTCGCTGGGCTCGTCAAGCGAGGGGAGCCGTACCTGTGAGCCAGCTCGAAGAGACCTTGGCCAAGCTGCGGCTCTTCAAGTGGGCTGCGCTCGCGCTGCTGGCGATCGGCGTCGCGCTCGCGGTCTATTCGATCATCGCGGACGAGGAGGGCGCGCCGAGGAGGCTTTGGGCGCGTTACGTGGTCTTCTTGGAGAAGAAGCTCCGGCTCATGTTCCTTTGGACGAGCGGGAGCTCCATCGCGACGGCGCAGGTCGCGGCGATTGGCTTCTTGATCGCGCTCGCGGTGCTGGTGGACCTGCCGTATTGGTATGCCTTTGCGTTACTGGTGGCGGCGGCGCCCGCGGTGATGTTGGAGCGCATGCGGCAAAAGCGGGTCGAGCAGATCGAGCAGCAGCTCGACGGGTTCTTGCTGGCGCTCGCCAACGCGCTCAAGGCGACTCCGAGCTTGGGCGACGCGTTCTCGTCGGTGCAACGGCTGCTCGCGCCGCCGCTCCAACAAGAGGTGGAGCTGGCGGTCAAAGAGATGCGCGTCGGCTCCACGTTGGAGCAAGCCATCTTGTTCATGGCGGGGCGCATCGGGAGCCGGCAGGTGGACTCGGCGCTCTCGGCGGTGCTCATCGGCCGGCAAATCGGCGGCAATTTGCCCAAGATCCTGGACACGACGGCGAGCTCGCTGCGCGAGATGGCGAGGCTCGAAGGGGTGATTCGGACCAAGACGGCCGAGGGCAAGGCGCAGCTCTGGGTGCTGGCGCTCTTCCCGATGGTCTTGATGGTGGCCTTCAACTCGGTCAAAGATGGTTACTTCGATCCGCTCACGCAGAGCATCATCGGGTATGTGATGATCGCGTTTGGCGTGATGTTCTGGGTCGCGTCGCTCGTCGTGGCCCGTAAAATCCTGGACGTGGACATTTGACATGGAGCATCTCACCCGCCTCCGCATCGCGCTCGTGGTCACCGTGGGTATCGCCATCTTCGCCTTTCTTTATGCGCTCGCGAGCGCGCCGTCCCGGGCCGCGTCGAGGCTCGGTATGCGCGGGCTCAAGCGGCGGAGGGCGATTGAGGCCGGCGGGTCGTGGTCGCAGATCGAGCCGCTCGTGCGGTGGCTCGGGGTGCGCGTGGGCGGTCTCCTGAGCGACGGCGCGTACGCGAGGCTCGATGAGCAGATCGCGCTCGCGGGCGATTATTTGGGGCTCACGCCCGAAGAGTACGTGAGCCTCTCGATGGTGAGCGCGGTGGGCTGTTCGGCGTTCGGCGGGCTCTCGGGGTATTTGCTCGGCAACAGCGCGGCCTTGTTCGCCATCGTGGGGTTTGGGCTCGGCGCGGCGCTGCCATATTTGCAGGTGAGCGGTGAGGGGCAGCGGCGGCTCAAGGAGGTCAATCGCGGCCTGCCTTATGTGATTGACCTCCTCGCGCTGAGCATGAGCGCGGGCCTCGATTTTCCGGGCGCGGTGCGGCAGGTGGTGGAGAAGTCGAGCAAGGTGGATGATCCGCTCATCGAGGAGATGACGCGCATCCTTCAAGAGCTCTCGCTCGGCCGTACGCGCAAACAGGCCTTGATCGACTTCGCGGCGAGGCTGCCTTCCCCGGCGGTGACGGAGTTCGTGTCGGCCTTGGTGCAGGCCGAGGAGCGTGGCAATCCGGTCTCGGACGTGCTGCAGATCCAAGCGGGGGTGTCGCGCATGCGGCGCACGGTGAACGCGGAGGAGGCGGCGGCCAAGGCGGGGGTCAAGATGGTGGTGCCGCTCTTTCTGCTGTTCGCGTGCATCATGCTGCTCGTGATGGGGCCCATGATCTTGAAGCTCGCCCAGCAGGCGGATTGAGCGACAACAGCTCTTCT
>CAYTJL010000221.1:0-3805 GCA_964437785.1 uncultured Polyangiaceae bacterium | reverse complement strand
GACCTGCCTTGTTCGGTCCCGAGGAGCCCATCGATCTCGTCGATGAGCAAAACGACGCGATCGCTCGGCGCCTTTCGCACGGCCTCGACCATCGACTCGACGGGGAGCGACACATCGAGCCTCGCGCCGAGGCGGACCGCGATTTGTCCGAAGAAATCGGCCGGATCGGCGGCCGCTTTTCGGATGATGTGGACCCCGAGCCCGACCTCTGACGAGAGTGTTTGATGGACGCGGAGCGCGAGCGACGTCTTGCCCATCCCTCGCCCGCCCATGACCGCCGCGAGCGACTGCCTCCCCGTCCGCATCGCCTCGACCAAGCCGGTCATCTCGCCGGCTCGCCCGTAAAACGAGCCCGCTCCGGGATAGTCGGTGCGATAGGGGTTTGCGGTGGAGGTGCTCATGGGCCGGAGGTTGGGCGAGGGTATCATGAGCCGGGCCCGGCTCAAATCTCTCTCCCAAGCGGCGGCGAAACGGGGTAACGTTCGGGCGTGGACGCGGCGGCGGTCGAGCAAAGGTTACGGACAGGCGAAGATGCTCGTACGGAATTCAAGAGCGCTTCTCCTGATCTGTCCGCAAAGACGCTCGCGAAGGAGATCGTGGCCTTCGCGAACAGCAGGGGTGGTCAGATTTTTTTGGGGGTGGAGGACGACGGCGCGGTGACGGGTGCGGGCGACCTGCGCGCGGCCGATCAGCTGATGCAGAAGGTGTCGAGCGCTTGCCAGACCAGCGTGGAGCCCGCCCTCTCGTGCACCATCATCAAGGTCGAGGTTGCGGGCAAAATCGTCGTTGTAGTTGATGTCCCGGCCTTCAGCACGGACCGTCCTTATCGAGCTGATCGCGTGTATTACCTGCGTGACGGCACGGTGTGCCGCGAGGCGACGCGGGCTGAGCTCGTCCGCATGCTCCAATCGCAGAACGTCCATTTCGACGAAGCTCCGGTCGAGGGCACGAGCATTGAGGATCTCGACCCGGCGTTGGTCGATACGTTTCTCCGTGCGGCGTACCACGACGGCGCGGCGACACAAAAGGAACGTTATCTCAGATCGCTCAATTGCGTAGACGAAAACAGGACACCGACGGTGGCGGGAGTGCTGTTCTTTGGGCGCGATCCTCAACAGTGGTTGCCCGACGCGCGCATCTCTGCGGTGCGGTTCAGGACGTCGCGCCCCTCTACAGATTTCGCGGATCGACGAGAGATCACAGGCACGTTGAGCGCGCAAATCGAAGGTGCGATCGCGTTCCTCCGCGACCATGTCCCGGCGCCGTCGCGCGTCGAAGGGTGGACGCGCGTAGAGCACGGGTTGCCCGAGCCCGTCCTCCGCGAAGCGGTGCTCAACGCGCTCTCACACCGCGATTATCGTGCGGCGTCGCAAGCGCGGATCTTCGTTTATGACAATCGTGTCGAGGTCATCAACGCGGGGCTGCTCCTCAACCACTTGACCCTCGACAGCATTCGGCTCGGGGGTATTACACAGCGGCGCAACCCGATCATCGCGACGCTCCTCTCGCGCGTGGGCCGAAGGGAAAACTTGGGTATGGGCATCCCCGAGATGATCGGTCTGATGAAGGAGCGTGGTTTACCCGAGCCCGAGTTTGACCTGTCGGGCGGGCACTTCCGCGTGGTGTTGCGGTGGACGCCTGTCGCGGGGGCGGCGGCGTGACCGAGCCTTTGCCGTGGTGGGAGGCAGCGCCGGACAAGGCGCAGATCCCTGTTGGCTTGGTGCGGATCGAGCTTGTCCGCTTGGACCTCGATCTCCGCGCCCGAGCGAGGTTTGCGGCGGGGGTTGAATACATCGCGCGTGCGTTTGACGCCATGGAGCCGCTCGCGTGGGAGCAGGAGGGCGTAACGTTGACCCTTGGCGGCGGGGCCGTCGAGCGTCTGCCGGAGCGCGCGTATCTCGCAGCAAAGGAGCTGTGGGAGCGTTCGTTCATCGATCTGGACATCGATGTGCGCATCGGCGCGCACGTGGGGCATGTCCAGCTTCGCGCCGATCAAACGCTGGATCCCTCACCGGATCGGGATTTCCCGAAGCATCTCGCTTCTGTTGCGCCTTCGCGGGCCATCGCGCTCAGCGAGGACGTGGCCCTTGCGCTCTTTGGCAAGGTCGATGACCTCGCGCCGCTCGGCACGACAAGGCATCTCGCGATGCCAACGTGGGTGTTTCCGGCGAGCGCGGCGCATAAGCGCGATGCGGCCTTGTTCGAGGAGGAGGGCGATGGGCGGGGGTGGAGCGCGTTCCGTCGTTATGCGTTGGGAAAAGACGTTCGCGATCTGCGGTATGTAGGGTTTCAGCTGGTCAAGAAGGAGCCACCGGCGCTCGACATTCGCGAGGTCTTCGTGCCGCCCCAGGTCGAGCTTCGACCACGTGAAGAGGGTCCCAACCATCGTTTGGAGCGTTCGCTTGTGGAGCGCGACAGGCCGGTCCCTTCGAGGCCCATCCCGGTCGAAGAGCTTTTGCCTCAGCATCGGAGCGTGGTTTGTTTGGGGGATCCGGGCTCCGGCAAGACGACGTTGATCCGGTGGTTGGCGGTGACGGCGGCGGGCGGGGGCTTCCTCTTCGGCTCCAAAACAGGGGTCTTTGAGCGGTTCTTGCCATTGCCGATCAGCGTGGGGCGGCTCGCGGAGGTGTGGAGGGACGACCGCTCCATATCCGTGACGGCGGCCCTCGCTCGTTACTTTGCGGCTCGCGGCGTGGGAGATGAGCGCGATCTCATCGTGTTTCTCGAACGGGTGCTCGGGCGAGGGCAAGCGTTGGTGTTGCTCGACGGGCTCGACGAGGTCCGATCGGACGAGCGTTCGCGGCTCCACGCATGGATCCTCGCCTTTGCGGCGACCTATTCACAGAACCGCTTTGTCGCGGCGTCGCGAGTAGTAGGATATTCATCCTTCTCGCTGCCGAACGTGGCAGAGGTGATGATCCGGCCGTTCGATGACGCCCAGGTCGAGCGCTATGCAAAAACCTTTGCGGTGGCGTATGCGCGTTGGGAGCGTGGGGGGGACGACGAGGGCAAGGGTGAAGAAGAGGCGTTGAAGTTGCTCGGCTCGCTCAGAGCGAACGAGCGCCTGATGGGGATCGCGCGCAACCCTTTTATGCTGTCGGCGCTCGCGCTGGTGCACCGGGCCGAGGGGCGTTTGCCGCGTCATCGCGTGCAAGCGTACGAGATGTTCGCGCGGGCGCTTTGTGAGACGTGGGCCGAGGCGCGGCGTCTGGTCGCCGGCGAGCCGGCGGGCGCGACCATCGCTTACGAGGAGGAGGCGCTCCCCATCTTGGGGGAGCTTGCGCTGGCCATGCACCTTCGTTATCCCACCGGCGTTGCGCCCGAAGCGTTCGTGGTGGAGACGTTGGCGAACGCTCTTCAGGCACGCCAAGGGGTGGAGGGCGAAGCGGCGGCGCGCGCGTTTTTGGAGCGGGCGGGGCGTGAGGTGCAGATTCTGTTGGAGCGCGGCGCGGGGTCGTGGGGGTTTTTGCACCTCACCTTTCAAGAGTTCTTTACGGCGGCGGGGCTGCACGCGTTGGAGCGCTTCGAGGAGGAGGCGTTCCGCCACTTGTTCGATCCTCGTTGGGAGGAGGTGCTCCGTTTGGGGGTCGGGTACTTGGCGTTGGTGCAGAAGCGGCCCGAGGCGGCCAAGCGCTTTGTGCACAAGGTATTGACCTACGAGGCGCCGGAGCCTCATCGTTGGGTGACGAGCGTGCTCAAGAAGCAGGTGCCGATCGCCGCCCTGTTGGCGGCCGAAGCGGGGGATGCGCTGCCGGAGGCCATGAAGAAGCAGGTGGCGGAGGCCCTGACTGATTGGGTGTGCGCG
>CAYTJL010000220.1:0-16340 GCA_964437785.1 uncultured Polyangiaceae bacterium | reverse complement strand
CAAAAAGCAAGAGGCCCGGCGCCTGGCCGAGCCTCTCGCTCATGCGTGTGCGATCATCCGATCGCGATCATTCGAACTCTTCATCCATGTAGATCTGCGTCGAGAGGACGAGCTGGCCATTGCGCACCTCGCCGCCGCGGGAGAACGTGGAGAGGACGCCGTCGGAGTCGAGATCGCCGCGCGCCGCGGCCTCGAACGCCTCGTTGCCGGCGTACGTGGGCGCGTTGGGCTTGCCGTTCGACGGGTAGTTGCCGCCCTTGGCGTAGAGGTATTGGTAATAGATGGGCTGCGTGATCGCGAACTTCAGGCACTTCCAGCCGTCCGTCGCGTTGCCGCCGTCGAAGTCCGCGCCGGTCTGAGTGCTGGGCTGGTATTTGCGGCCCTGCGGGGGCTGCGCGCCGCCAGGCACGTTGTTGGTCGCGGTGTTGCAGAGCGCGTGGCTGGCGGCGGTCGAGTTCTGGCCGTCGGGGAGGATCTCGGACGCGGTCGTCTCACGCTCGAACGCGGCTTGAGCGTTACGCGCGATGGCGCCCACGTTCTCCTTGGCCTCCGCGGTCTTGGAGCTCGCCAGGTAGCGGCGAACACCGTAGATGGCCAGCGCGGCGAGGACGCCGATGATGGCGACGACGATCATGAGCTCGACGAGCGTAAAGCCACGTTGACCATATCGCTTGATTGCGCGCATTGTGATACTCCCTCTCCGGTTTTTCCCGCTCCCTAGCGGACGTTTGTAACGGGCTTTAGGCCCTTCATCGATGTGCGGTCACGGCCGCACGAAGCTCTCGTGAGGCGCTCACTCGCTCTCGTTCTCGTAGTAAATCTCGCTCGAAAACGAGGTGCTCATGAACATACCGTATTTGCTGTTCTTGTTGTTGTCCCCGCACGCCACGACCACGTACCAAGGTTGGCTGGGCGTGGGGGTCGGGAACGTCGGCGGCGTCGCGAACCCTTTGGGCAGCGACGGCGCGGAGGTGACGGCCCCGCCGACGCCGGCCACGAGCGCATAACCATAACGAACCGGCGCGTCCGTCGTCACGTGCAGGAGCTTCCACCCTTTGGTCGGGTCGGAGAAGCGGTTGTCCTGCGGCTGCGCCCAGTTCCACTTGGTGCCATCGGGGTTCGCGTTCGGATAAAAGTCGTTGAGGTTGCCGGACGGGCTCAAATAAACGAGCGCCTCCGACTTATAGACCTCCTCCGCGCCGCGGATGCCCTGGATCATGGCCTTTGCCTCGGCCGCGTACCCCGCGTCGACGTACCTCCTGTACCCCGCGATCGCGAGCGCCGACATGACGCCGACCATCGCGACCACGATGAGCAGCTCGACCAGCGTGACGCCTCTGCTGGAGAGCCTCTGGACCAACGCTCTCTTCGACGCTCTCGTCGACGGCCGGGCCCGATTTCGATTTTGCGTCACGGTCCCACTCCAAAGCAGGCCTCGTGCCACGAGCGGGGAGCTTATTTTTGAGGGGATTTGATGGGGTGGTGACGATTTTCGTCACCGCTCGGGCGGGGAGAGTGACAATTCGTGCGCTTGTCCGGTTTTTCGCGGGAGCGTCTCAGTCGAACTTGACAGCAGCCGTCTTCGTCTCACCAGGCTTGACCTGAACGGTCACGCTCTTCTTGCCTTTGTCCGGGTGGATGAAGGTGACAGTGTGCGAGCCTGCGGACACGCTCACACCCACCTTGGGCGTGCTGCCCAGAGGCTTGCCGTCGAGCACCACCTTGGAGACAGGGATGGAGTTCATGTTGAGCGTGCCAGTGCCCGACGTCGCGGCGTCTTTCGGCTTGTCGGCAGGTTTGTCCGCGGGCTTGTCCGCCGGTTTGTCCACCGGCTTGTCGGCAGGTTTGTCTGCGGGCTTGTCCGCGGGCTTGGCTTTGCCGATCTCGAAGAGCTCGATCTTAATCGTGCGCTCGGCTTGGCCGTCCTCGAAGGTGAGGTCTTGGCTGTAGTCCTCGAAGCCCTTCTTGGTCGCGACGACGCGCCAACCCTCTTTGGTGTCGACATCGATCTTGACAGGCGGGCTCTTCCAGAGCGCGTCCGGGAGCTTCTTCTCGATCTTCTTGCCGTCCGGCGTGCGCCGCACGAGCGTGACGTTGGCGCCGGTCGTGGAGAGATCGAGCGTCACTTGGCCCTTGACGACCTTGAGCTTGATGACGCCGAGATCCTTGGATTGCCCGGCGACGATATCGACCGTCTGCTCGAGCTTCTCGTAGCGCTCGCCGCCGTCGAACTTGACCTTGTGCTGGCCGGGCGTGATGTCTTTGAGCGCGAGCGGGAGCATGCCTTTGTCGACGCCGTCGACCGCGACCTTCACGTCCTTCTCGCCTTCGGTGGCCGAGGCGCGCAGCTCGGTGCCGCCCGCCACCGTCACCGACGTGCCCGCGGGCGTCGCGCCGCCCGCGCCGAGCTGGAGCGCGAGCACCTTCTCTTTGCCGCTCTCGACGATCTCGGTCATCTCCTTCGACGTGTAGCCGGGCGCCGAGACCTTGATGATGCGCGCGCCGGGCTCGAGATCGGGCACCACGCACGGCGACGTCTCGCACCTGCGCTGCCCGTCGACGAACACGTCGACGCGATCGAGGCTCGCGCCGTCCGCGCCGCTCACCGTGATCTTCATCGTGACCTTGCGTGGGATGAGCAAGAACCCCACGACGCCGAGCACGAGCACGAGCGCGAGCGCGCCCAAGATCACGCCGGTCTTGCTGCCGCCGCTCGAAACGGGCTGCGCGACCGGAGGACGAGCGCGAACGTCGGTCGCTTCTTCACGGCGGGCCGCGGCTTGCGGGGGCAGCGCGGGCACGGCGGGCGGAGGGGCTACGCTCGGCGCGGGAGGCGCAGCGGACTTGCCGGGGGGCGCCGTGCCGCCGGAGCTCGCGAGGAGCGCCGCCGCCGCGCCGACCTTGGGCTGTTTCGCGCGCGGAGGCCCGTGCTCGGCTTTGTCGTAGACGTGGGTCGACTCTTCTTCGTCGTCCCAATCCATGTCGACGGACGCTTTGCCGCCCGCCCTGGGCTTTTCGACGCCGAGCTGTGACCCGATGGAGGGCGCAGCGGGAGGCACCGACGGGGGCTTGCCAGGCGGAGGCACCGGAGGCGGGAGAGGCGCCGCGATCGCGCTGGGAGCCGGCGGGAACGGCGCCGGCGGAGGCACCGATCCGGGCTTGCCGGGAGGAGGCACGGGCGGCGGGAGCGGTTGCGTGGCGGCGGCCGCTTTGGAAGGCGGAGGCAGCGCAGGAGGGGGAAGAGGCTGCGTCGCCGCGATGACGGGAGGCGCAGCGGGCAACGACGGCGCTGGGAGCGGCGGCAACGCAGGCGGTGCGGCGGGCGGAGGCGGGAGCGCCGCGCCGAGCGGAGGTGGCGGCGCTGCCGGCGGGGGCAGCGGCTGGGTGGCCGCTTTGGACGGCGGAGCCACAGGCGGAGGCAGCGAGCCCGTTTTGGCAGGAGGAGGCGCCGGAGGAGGGACCGGCGCGAGCCCCCCCATCAACGTGCCCTTGCGAGAAGGCGGAGGCGGCGTGAGTCCCGGGGACGTCGGTCGCGATGCTTTCTTCGCGAGCCCCTCAAAGACGTCGAGATCGCTACCGCCCTTGTTATCGGCCATGGTCGATGGACTCCTCAAACGATGCGGCGCTCTCCGCCGCGGCTTTCGGGAACGGGCTTTCGCACATCTGGCGCGGCGCGTGTAGGGTCTCTGTGCGGGTGTGCGCCGGCCGAAAAGGGATACGACCGGAGGCCGTACAGAGGCCCCGGTAGGGTCAGGGTACAGCGTGTCTCGAAATTGGGCGAGCGATTGGAAACGATCGCGTGGAAAAAGCGCGGCGCTCCAGAAGGTGTTGACACCCGCCTTCGTTCAGGGATCGCCGCCCGTCGCCTCGCGCGGCTTCTTGAAGTAGCGAATGCGCTTTTGCTGGAGCGGGTACCACACGTCGAACGGGACGATGGGAGTGTCGACGAAGAAGCGCCTCCCCCCCGCGGCTTCGACCCGCGTGAGGCGCACGGCGTTCGGCCCGCTCGGCGCGTGCACCGCTTCACCTGCGAGGCTCGTGTCGCCGCCGAGCGCCACGGTGAGCGGCTTGTTCAACAGGATTCGGCTGCCGCAGCCGAGCCGCTTCAAGAGCGCGTCGAGGACCTTGCCGTCGATGGCTGCGCCGCCTTTGGTCTCCGCGTAGATGAGCATGCCGCCGTCGTCTTGCACGCCCACCGCGGCGACCGCGGTCGCGCTCGCCGGCTCGGCGGTGGCGACGCGAACGGCGTCGGGCACCGGAGGCGCCGCGCTGATCGAGAACGCGCCCGCGGAGTGCCAGAGCGAGTCGCCTTTGTCGGCGGGGCCCGCGTCCATCACCGCGACCACCTTGTTGGCCTTGTCCTTGGGCGCGGCCGAGACGGTGCGCGGATCGATCTTGAGCAGGCGCACGCTGACGTCGGGCTTGGACGCGTCGGGCCGGACCTCGGTCACCGCGAGCGCGTACGGGAAGCCATGTTGAGGCAGGCCCTTCACGCGCCACTCGCCCTCGCCTTTGGACGAGGGCTGCACCGCGGGCGCGACGTTCGCGCCGGGCAGCACGTGGCGGAGGGTCATGTAAAAGAAGTCGCGGCCCTCGCGCTTGATGTACCGGGGGAAGTTCATGAGGCCCATGCCGCGGATGAGGCGCCGCGATCGGAAGCGCCAGCCCTCCATGCTCGGCACGTCGCCCTCCTGCTGCCAATCGAGCTGGAGCGCCTTCATCGGCTCGATCTCGGCCGCGGGCGCGACTTTGTAAAACTCGAGGCCGCTGTGCCCGGCGTTCATGTCGAGCGCGATGCCGAACTGGCAGCGCGCCTGCACCATCGCCTGCGAGAGCCCTTCGGGCGAGAGATCCGCGCCGTAGAAGTACGCGACGAACCGCTCTTTGGTGAGGCAGATGCCCGTTCGAACCGTGTGGGTTTTGTCGGCCCAACCCGGCGGTGTGCCGCCCCACCACGTGCGGTTGTACGGGTTCCATTTTTCGTCGAGGACCATCACCGTCATGTTCTGGCGGTACGAGAGCACCTGCTCGGGGATGGTCTGATCGAGCGGCCACGTGCCGAACGCGGTCGATCCGTCGCGCAGCACCGCGACCGTCGCGGCGTAGGGCTTCGGCGGCAAATACACGACGCCGTCGGCCATCATCCCGAACTCGCCGTGCATGGCTTGAAAGCCCGCGTTCGACGCCGCGACCACGCGCTTCATGACCTCGGGGGTGCGCGGGATCGCGCCGGGGCCCGCCTCTCCGGTCGCGCCCTTGGGCTCGACCGTGCCCGCCATCATGTGGAGCTCGACCTGCCTCGGATCCCACAGCGCGATGTACACGCGCGTCGCCTTGCGCGAGCGATCGGATCGGATGAACGTCGTCAAAAAGGCCGGCGGGAGGCCCTCGTTCGTGCGGATGAACGGGTCCTTGTCCTGCGCGTTCCACTGGCCCTCCCCGGGCAGCGCGGGCACGACCCACGGGTCGAGCGGCGGCGGAGGCCAGCCGATCTCGGGGTCGACGGGCAAGCTGCGGATCGGCGGATCCAGCTCGCTCTTGCCAAGATCCTTCGCGATGTCCTCGGCGCCGGTGTCGCCCGTGACGTTCTCTTTGTTGCGGAGCACGAAGTCGAGCAGCGTGAACGCGACGGCCTTGACGACCTGCATCGTGTCGTCGCCCACCTCGCCTCGAACGCGATCGACCCCCCACGTGACCACGTTGCCGGGCTTCGCGAGCTCCGGGGTCTCGGTGCGGATCCACGCGGGCACCGTCGCGCCGGCTTGATCGAGCGGGATCTCGGCGAGCCTCCCCGACGCGCGCACCACGAGCTTCGCGCCGTCGAGATCGATCGTGACGTCGCGCATCGGCTTGGGCTTGTCGCCGGAGTCGACGAGCGCGTCGCCCTTCTTCTCGACGACGGCCTCGATCGCGAACGTGCGCTTGTAGATGCCGCGCGCCTGGCCCGTTTGCTGGAGGTTGGTGATCGCGTTCTGCGCGCGCTCGACGCGCGTCCAGCCGGCCGTGGCGCGCACGGGCACGCCGCCGAGATCGATCACGTGCACCGTGGACGCGACCTCGTCGATCATCGGCGTCGTCACGTACGCGACGCGCTCGCCGCGGATGACGGGCCGCCCTTCGTCGGCGCTGCTCGTGTCCGTCACGTTGTACGCGTCGCCGACCGACAAGAGCACGCCTTCGGGCGAGAGCTGCGTCTCGACCAGGAACAGATCCGCGGGCTCACCCTTGACCAACGACGCGCGCACCACCGCGCGCGCGCTGCCGCCGATGGGCCCCGATGGCCGATCGACCCATTGGACGTCATTCGGCGCCGCGACGAGGCCGCGCGTCGCGAGGGCGCGCGCGAGCGCGCTCGCCCGGTCGCCCTCGGAGTCGGCGCGCTTCGGCAAGATCGCCGCGCACGCCGCCGAGATGCAGAGGACGGAGAGCACGTGACGGGCACGGCTTGACGAGCCCAACGAGAGCGCTTGGAGGGACCCGAACCAACGCACGGACGTAGCCGGCGAATAGCACCGGAAGGCCCAGCAGGAAACAAACTCTCGGCGGGTTTTGCGTCGAGCCCGAACCTCGCTTAGAACACCGCACGATGCTCCCTGAAGCTTCGCCCGACACGCCGAGCGCGCCCTCACCGTGGGCGCCCTCGCCCTCCGCCAAGCCCGCGCCGAAGGCGTCGATCAACTTGTTGCTCAGCGTGACGTTGGTCTCGCTCGTCGCGGACCTCGCGTCCAAGTCGTGGGCCAAGGCCGCGCTCGCCCCCATCGGCAGGGGCAAAGGCAAGCACTTTACGGTGATCGCCGGGTACGTCGACTTCATCTTCGCGCAGAACCCGGGCGGCGCGTGGAGCTTCCTCCGAAGCGTCCCCGACACGATCCGCAGGCCCTTCTTCCTCATGGTCTCGTCCGCCGCGATCGTCTTCATCGTCTCGGTGTACCGCCGCCTCTCGGCCGATCAGCGCGCGATGAAGTGGGGCCTCGCGTTCGCGCTCGGGGGCGCGATGGGCAACCTCGTCGATCGGATCCGCTTCGGGTGGGTCGTCGACTTCGTCGACGTGTACATCACGCGCGGGGGCAAAGAGCACCATTGGCCCACGTTCAACGTGGCCGACATCGCCATCGTCATCGGCGTGTTGCTCATGGCCTCCGACATGCTCCGGCCGTCGCGCCGCTTTCACGCGATCGCGCTCGCCGGGCCCTCGTCGTCCTCGTCGCCCGTGCCTCCGCCCTCTCTTCCGGGGTGAACGAACAATCCCATATTCCAGCCCCGCGGCGTACTAGGATGGTGCGGTCCTCATGAGCGAGCCGAAAGATCCTCCGGGAGAAGAGCCGTCCGCGCAGAGCGCAGGCGCCGATGACAAGCCTCACGACGGGGGATCGTCAAACCCCGCTCGCGAGCGACCGGAGCACCTCCGGCCGCGGCGTCGCATCGACATGCGAAGGCCGCGCGCCCCCGAGAGCGAAGGCAAAGAGACGCCCGCGATCGACGGGAGCGCCGCGCCTGCGCCGAACGCCGCGCCCGCGCCGAGCGCGCCGGAAAAGCCCAAGCCGGCGGAGCCTGCGCGGAGCGCGTTCGATCGCGCGCCGTCGTGGCACGAGCGGCGCTTCGATCGCGGGCCGAGGCGCGACAGGCCGAGGCGCCCGTTCCAGCAGAGCTCGTTCGAAGATCGCGACGCGCGCCCCGCCGACGCTCCATCGAGCGCGAGCGGGCCGGCTGTCGCGCCCCGCGCAGAAGCACAAAAACCCAAAGCAGAGGCGCCCAAAGCGCCCGTCGAGAAGCCCAGGGCCGAGGCGCCCAAGGTCGAGGTCAAGCCCGAGCCGCCCAAGCCCGCTCCTGCGCCCATCCCGCTCCGGCCCATGCTCGCGGCGCACCCCAAAAAGAAGAAGCCCGCGCTCACGCCCAAAGAGGCGCTCAAGGCCAAGGTGCAAGCGCGCGCGGCCGCAAAACAAGCCGAAAAAGAGGCTGATCGGCGCGCGTCGATGGATCCGCAGGCGAGGGCCGAGGCCGACGCCGAAGCGCCCGAGAGCCCCTCGTCCGCGCCTTCTCCCGCGTCTTCGCCGGCGCCGAAAGCCGCCTCGAAGCCCGGGCTCAAGAACAAGAACAAACCCAAGCCCGCGCCCGAGCCCGATCTCGAGCCTGAGCCTCCTCCCAAGAAAGGGCTGTGGCAGCGCCTCGTCGCGTGGTTCCGCGGCGAGTAGCGATCGACGTGATCGCGGGCTCCGCGTCGATCAGCGCTTCTTCGCCTTGGCCCACCTCGCGAGCGCGCGCTTGTAGCTGCCGTATTGGCGCGTGATGCGCGCGCGCCGCACGATGCTCATCGCCGCGGCGGAGCCCTTCGCTTGCTCTTCCATCGCGGTGCCGAGATCGAGGTCGTCGGCGACCTCGGTCGCGGCCATCGCGCCCGTGATCGCGGCGCCTTCCATGTAGCCCTGCGCGTCGAGGCTCGTGTGCTCGCCGCAGAAGTGGAGGTTCTGCACGCGCTCGATCTCGGCGCCCGCGAACGCGGTGTATTGCCCGACCATGTAGGCCGCGTAGCTGCCGAGCGCGCGCGGCTCCGACGGCCAGTGCTTGCGCACGACCTTGCCGTTCGACACCGCCTTGGTGCCCGGGAAGATGACGTCGATCGCGTCGAGGAACTCGGCCATGCGCTCGCTCGGGAGCCCGTCGCCCGCGGCGACGCCCGCGTCGCCGCCGGTGAAGTTCGTGAGGATGCCGCTCGGCCCGGGCTGGAGGCGGCTCGTCTCCCAGCCGTATTGGATCGCGAGATCGGTGGCGAACGAGCCGTTCGCGAGGTTCGGATCGTCGCGCCACGGACGCGACCCGAAGCCGCACATCAGCTTGGAGTTGGTGCCGTAGCCGAGCTCTTGGATCGCGCGGAGCTTCTCCTCCGGCAGATCGACGTCGAGCTTGACGTTGCGCAGCACCGAGAACGGAAGCGCGAGCACGACGTGATCGGCCTTGGTGGTGAAGCTCCCGCTGTCGCGCCCGAACGTCAGCGTGTAGCTCCCGTCGGGCTCCTGCGCGAGCGCGGAGAGCGACGAGCCGAGCTCGACCTGCCCGTCGTCGAGGCGCTCGACGAGCCTCTGGATGAAGAGATCGTTGCCCTCTTTGGTGTGGAACAGCTCGTCCGACTCGCCGAACGCTTCGAACGTCATCGTGTCGGTCGAGATCAACAAGAGCATGTTGAGCACGTTCGAAACATCGGTCTCGAGGCCGTATTCGGTGAGGTACGCGACCTCGAGCAAGTTGCGCACGGGCCCCGACGCGCCGATGGAGTCGAGCCAGCTTCGGATCGACATCGCGTCGAGCGCCTCGGCGCCGTTCGGATCGGCGTACGTGACGCCCGCCTCGGGATCGGCGAACACGTCGGTGAAGACCTTGTCGATCTCGGACGCGATCGGCATAAAGCCCGCGAGCACCTCGGCCATCGTGAGCTTCTGCCCGCCGAAGTAGAACGTGTCCTGCGCGATGGCCGCGCCCATGCCGTTCGTGACGTCGTCCTCGAAGTTGTAGAGCTCGATCCCGAGCTCGGCCGCGAGCGTGTGCATCGTCACGTGGCCCGTGTCGATGAGCTCGCCGCCGAGCTCGCAGTGCTGGCCGTCGGGGAACGTCTTGCGATCGGAGAACATCCGGCCGCCGAGCCTGTTCGACGCTTCGTACAGCGTCGCGAAGTAGCCCGCCTGCTTGAGGCGGTAGGCGCAGTGGACGCCGGCCATGCCGCCGCCCACGATCACCACTTTGCTGTTGCCGGTCAGCTCGGGCGACTCACAGCCGGCGGCGACGAGCGGGATCGACGCCGCGGCGGCGCTCATCGCGAGGAAGCGGCGGCGCCGGACGCCGCGCGCTTCGGCTTCGCGCTGCGCGAGCTCGACGGCGGGGATCCCGGTGCGCCTCGCTTGTGCGAGGAGGCGGTAGGTCTTTGAGAACGCTGAGATCAGGGGAGATCGGGCCATGGTGCGCTCCAGCGAGCACGATACCCGGCGCGCGTGCGCGTGGGGAGATCCCTCGGGCCCTTTTGCCTTTTGCGACGAGGGCGGCTTTGTCGTACGACTCGGCTTCGATGAGCGAAGACGCACCGAGCCCCCCGCCCGAGCCCCCCTCGCCCGCGCCGCCTCCCCCTGCCGCGAAGCCTCCCTCCGCCGCGGCGCCTTATCGGCCCAACTACGTCTTCCTCGCCGTCGTGACGATCGTCTCGCTCGGCCTCGATCTCGGGACCAAGTGGTGGGCCAAGGCTAGGCTCCTCGACCCCAAGGCATACCAGGACAGGATGGTCGAGGTCATCCCCAACCATCTCTCGTTCACGTTCGCCAAGAACCGCGGCGGCGCGTGGGGATTTTTGCAAGACGAGCCCGAGTCGGTGCGAAGGTGGTTCTTCCTCGCCGTCTCGCTCATGGCGGTGGGCTTCATCGTCTCGCTCTACCGCAAGCTGCACCCGTCGCAGACCGCGCTCAAGTGGGGTTTGCCGCTCGTGCTCGGCGGCGCGCTCGGCAACTTGGTGAACCGCATCCAATACCAATACGTCATCGACTTCATCGATTTCCGGGCGGATTGGGTGAGGTTCATCAACAAGACGCTCCTGCGATCCACGTGGGGCTCGGACCACTGGCCCACGTTCAACATCGCCGACATCGCGATCGTCGCGGGCGTCGTGCTCATGGCCATCGACATGTTCACGTCGGGGCGCGAGACCAAGAAGACCGTCGTCAAGGCCGACGCCGCGAAGCGCGAGGCCGCGCCGAACGACGCGCCGCCTCCCCAAGAAAAAGAAGAAGCGCCCGGCGCCAAGGCCCCGGAAGCATCTGCCGCGGGGGAGTCCGAAGAAGCCTCCAAGGTCGCGCGCGCCGAGGGGGCGCCCGAATCTGCGCCCGACGATGCTCCTCCCGGCGAAGAGGCCGACAAGCAAGACGTGGGCGACGTGCCCAAGAGCGTCGTGGTGTAGCGCGATGCGACCCGAGCTCTTCAACGCGTTCGGCGTCTCGCTCCCGGCGTACTTCGTCCTGCTCTTGAGCGGTTTTTTGTTCGCGACCGCGGCGGGCGCGATCTGGGCCCGGCGCATCGGACAAGACCCGGACGTGGTCGTCGACCTCGGCCTCGCCTGCCTGCTCGCGGGCGTCGTCGGCGGGCGCATCTTGCACGTGCTCGCGGACGGTTACTTCATGGACTACGTCCACCTCTGCACGGACCCGTCGCGCGTGGATTGGCACATCACGCCGGCCCAGTGCATGCGGCCCATCAAGTCCACGTGGGGCTGGTTCGGCTTCCCCACCGCGACCGACGGCTTGCCGCGCGGGTATTGGGACGCGTCGCGCGGCCTCTGCCACCCCATCCCGATCGAGACCGACTGCTTCGCGTGGGCGAAGTTCTGGGCCGGCGGGCTCACGTATTACGGCGGCTTCATCGGCGCGTCGGGCATGGCGGTCTTCCTGCTCAAGCGCGATCGCTTCCCGTTCTGGAAGGCCGCGGACATGGCGGGCTTCGCGGTGCCGCTCGGCCTCGGCTTCGGCCGCATGGGGTGCCTGCTCGCGGGCTGCTGCTTCGGCAAAGAGAGCGACGGCTCGCTCGCGCTCTCGTTCCCTCCGATGAGCCCCGCGAGCGAGGCCGAATTCAAGGCCGGAATGTTCCCGAGCGCGG
Organism: uncultured Polyangiaceae bacterium; assembly: GCA_964437785.1. Classification (GTDB taxonomy): domain Bacteria; phylum Myxococcota_A; class Polyangia; order Polyangiales; family Polyangiaceae; genus CAYTJL01. The sequence continues at coordinate 4,715 of CAYTJL010000220.1, read as the reverse complement.
CGCACTGGTCGCACAAAGTCTTGCCGACGCAGATCTTCGAGTCCGCCGTGTCGATCGCGATCGCCGCGTTTTGCTTGGTCTACGTGCACGGCCGCAAGCGCTACGACGGGCAGGTGTTCGTGGCGTTCCTCGGGCTCTACGCGCTCGGCCGCTTCGCGCTCGAATTCCTCCGCGCCGACGATCGCGGCGGCACCCTCGGGCTCTCGACGTCGCAGCTCCTCGGGATCGCGATGATCGGCGCCGCGTTCGCCATCCACAAGCGGCGGAGCGCGGCGTCCTCGGGCCCGGCGCGCCCCACGCCCGAGCCCGCCTGATCGAGCCCACGTCGATCGCTTGCGTTTGCGCGCGCTTTAGGCAAAGAGGGAGGTCACGCGCATGCCCCTCCGCTTGGACCGACAGATCGTGATGCGCGCGTCGGCGCTGCTCGCCGGCAGCGCGCTCGTCGGGCTCGGCGTCAACGCGGCGAGGCCGGGCGGCGTCGCGCTCCGCAGCTTCGAGGCGCCGTCCACGTGCACGAGCGAAGCGCAGGATCAGGCGCCCATCGTCGAGCTCGGGCCGCGCGAGGCGCTCGCGCTCTGCGGCCAAGGGGGCGCGGTCTTCGCCGACACGCGGCCGCCTTCGCGCTTCGCCGCGGGTCACGTGGTCGACGCGCTCCATCTCCCGTGCGACGCGAGCGCGAGCGGCGCCGAGGTCGCGCTCAGGGAGCTTTCGAACGCGAGCATGGTCGTGGTCTACGGCGACGCGACCGACGACGCGCGCGCGGTGGCCGAGACGCTGCGCAGGCGCGGCCTCAAGGCCGACGTGCGCGTGCTCTCGGGCGGCTTCGCGGCGTGGGAAAAAGAGGGGCTCGCGTGCGCGTCGGGGCCGTGCGCGCACTGCGTGGCGACGTCGAGCTCGAGGTGATCGTGATGAACAAGAAGGATGCGATCGTCTGGCTGCTCCGCCTCGGGCTCGGGGGGCTCTTCGCGTTCGCGGGCGTGATGAAGGCGGCCGATCCGTCGAGCTTCGCGATCGAGATCCACAACTACCAGCTCATGCCCTCGTTCGCGCCGCTCTTCGCGGCCACGTTGCCTGCGGTCGAGATCGTCCTCGGCCTCGCGGTGATCGCGGGGCCGCGCGCGTGGGCCCGCGCGGGCGCGCTCGGCGTCACGTTGCTCTCGGTGATGTTCACGGTCGCGGTCGTCACCGTCGTCGCGCGCGGCATCAACATCACGTGCGGCTGCTTCGGCGTGGGCGGAGGGCCGGTCACGATGGTGACCGTCGTGCGTGACGTCGCGCTCGTGCTCGCGAGCGGGCTGCTCGTGCGCCTCCTCTATCAAGGGCAGCCGGAGCCGGCACCGTCGCAGTCGTTGTAACAAGCGCCGCACACCACGCACACCGCGTAGTTGTTGTAGAGCGCGGATCCGAGCGGGAAGCTCAGGTCGCAGAGCGGGTAGCAGAGCGGATCGCCCATGCAGATGAAGTCGAGGCAGTCGAGGTAGTCGAGGCAGTCGATCTCGTTCAAGCACGCGTTGGCCTGCGCCAAGCACGCGCTGTTGGTCGCGCAGTCCGCGCACGTCTGGCAGTTGTTGGTGTTGTCACACGCGCCGCTCGACGTGGAGCTCGACGCGCTGGAGGCGCTCGACGCGCTCGATGCGCTGGACGACGACGATCCGCCGCTCGACGACGAGGTCGATCCGCCGCTCGACGATGACGTCGATCCACCGCTCGACGACGAGGGGCCTCCGTTCGACGACGTCGACGCGCCGCTCGATCCGTTGGACGACGTCGAAGCGCCGCTCGATCCGTTCGAACCGTTGGATCCGCTCGAGGACGGGCTGCTCGGGCCGGAGCCGCCGTTGCCGCCGCCCGCGCCGGTCGGCTCGATGGTGGAACCTTCTGCGCACGCGAAGGCGCTCATCGCGGGGAGCGCGAGCAGCGAGGCGAGCGCGACGTGGCGGATCGTGATCGAACGAAGCATGACCTTTGCTCTTCCTCCGCCTCGCGTGACGCGCAGGCAAGACAAGACGCGGTGATATAGAGGACATCTTCTCACATCGCGGCGCGGGAAGGATCGCACTTTGGAGAGGTTTTTCGCGTGGGTGCCTTACGGCCTCGGGCTCGTCGTCGAGCTCTTCGCGCTCGCGCTCGTGCCGCTCGTGCTCGCGCGGCGAAAGGACCCAGCGAGCACCGCCGCGTGGATCTTGGCGCTCGTGTTCTTGCCTGGGATCGGCGCCTCGCTGTTCCTTTTGTTCGGCCGTGATCGCGTGCGTTTCCCGGTGAAATGGAAGCTCGACGCGGATCAGCGGCTCGCGCTCGCGGGGCGCCGTCACGTCGGGCGCGTCCCCACGCACGCGCGGGAGCGCGCGATCGCGATCGTTGCGTCACCTGTCGATCGCGACCTCTTCCGCGTGAGCGCGGCGCTCGCGGGGGGCGAGCCGCAGCCCGGGAACGACGTGACGATCTTGGTCGACGGCGACGCTACGTACGAGGCGCTCGGCGACGCGATCGATCGCGCGGAGCGCCGCGTGCTCGCCGAATATTACCTGCTGCGCGACGACGCGACGGCCGCGTGGTTCCGCGACAAGCTCGCGGCCGCAGCGGCGCGGGGCGTCGAGGTGAAGCTCTTGATGGACGGCTATGGATCGTTCTGGATCGGCCGCCGCTGGATGAAGCCGCTCCGCGACGCGGGCGCCGAGGTCGCGGTGTTCTTGCCTGCGCGGCTCTTGTTCTTGCAGCCGATGAACCTGCGCAACCACCGCAAGATCGTGATCATCGACGACGACGTCGCGTTCACGGGCGGCATCAACATCGGCGACGAATACCGCGGCGAGAAGAGCCCGTGGCGCGACACGCATCTCTGCGTCGTAGGGCCCGCGGCCTCGGCGCTGCGCCGCATCTTCGAAGAGGACTGGTACTTCGCGACGCGCCACGCGCTGCCCGCGCACGACAGCGCGGCGGATCCAGCGAAGCCCGCGCGCGCGCCGAGCGGCTCTGCGATGGTCTCGATCATCAAGAGCGGCCCCGACGTCGCGGGCCCCATGCGCGAGACGATCCACCACGTGTTCTTCAGCGCGATCACCGGCGCGCGCGAGCGCGTCTTCATCACGACGCCGTATTTCATCCCGGATCGCGCGATGGTGGTCGCGCTGCAAACCGCGGCGCTCCGCGGCGTCGACGTGCGCCTGCTCTTCCCGAGCAAGAGCAACCACCCGTTCGTGTTCCAAGCGGGCCGCTCGTTTTATCAAGAGCTGCTCGACGCGGGCGTCTCGATCTACGAATACGGCCCCGGGATGATCCACGCGAAGACGATGGTCGTCGACGGCACGGTCGCGCTCGCGGGCAGCGCCAACATGGATCTCCGCAGCTTCCGCTTGAACTTCGAGGTGCACGCGGTCATCCGCGACGACAAGACCGCGCGCGACATGGAGTCGCTCTTCTACGAAGACCTCGCGGTCTCGACCAAGCTCGACGCCGCGGCGTTCCGTGCGCGCCCTTGGTACCTGCACGTGCTCGAAGGCGCTGCGAGGCTCGCGAGCCCGCTCATGTGATCGCGCCGGCGTTCTCTTGTACCATCGCGATCATGATCGAGATCACGTTGAACGGGCCCTACAAGAACGCGCTCGGCACCGAGATGCTCGGGTGGCTCATCGCGAAGCTCAGCGAGGCCGACGGCAAGCCGCTGCTCCTTGCTGGGCACGGCGATGCGTTCTCGGCCGGCCTGGATCTCAAGGAGATCACGCGCCTCGACGAGGTCGCGATGGAGCGCTTCCTCCACCTGCTCGAGCGCGCCATGACCGCGCTCTATTTGTACCCCGGCCCTACGGTCGCCGCGGTGAACGGCCACGCGATCGCGGGCGGATGCGTGATCGCCCTCGCGTGTGATCACCGCGTCATCGCGGATGGCCCATCGATCAAGATCGGCCTCAACGAGGTCGCGCTCGGCCTGCGCTTCCCTCCGCGCATCTTCTCGATCGTCACGCGCAGGATGCCCGCGCACGCGCGATCCGCTGTCTTGCTCGGCGGCGGGCTCACCGATCCCGAAGGCGCGCTGCGCTTGGGCCTCGTCGACGAGATCGCAGGCGACGCGGTCGAAGTAGGCCGCCGGAGGCTCGCGTCGCTCGCTGCACACCCGCACGACGCGTATGCCGCGATCAAACGCGATTTGCGCGGTGACGTGGAAGGGCTGTTTCCCACGAGCGCATGGGAGCGAAGGCTCGCGGAGGATGCCTCGCGATGGGTGAGCGAAGCTGTGCGCGGGAAGCTCAGAGCTATGCTGGCTGGTCGCAGCAACAAGGGGATCGCTCAGGGATGACGAGGGCGGGCATTGCAGCACGGGCTCCGCGGCTCGCTCAGGGATGGCGAAGGGGTGTCATCGCCTTACGGGCTCCGTGGGACCCGGTCGCTCGTACGGGGGGCCCGTCTAGACCCTAACGTGGACTCGCGTCACCTGGAGGAAGGCAAGGTGATCGCCCCCCTTCTCGCTCCCCCCCACTCCGCCCTTCGGCGATAACACCCCTTCGCCACCCCTCGCTCACGTTGTCTCCGAGAGGGTGGATAAGCGCTCTGACTCCCCCTCTCCCGTTTACGGGAGAGGGGGCCGGGGGGTGAGGGCCCGCGGACCTGCGCTTAACCTTGCTCAAGCTCGTTGAGGAGCCGAGCTAAATTGTTGCGGATTTTTACGGTGTCCGGGTGATCCGGGCCAAGCCTCTTGGTCGCGATGCGCAGGGCACGTT
>CAYTJL010000219.1:0-16365 GCA_964437785.1 uncultured Polyangiaceae bacterium | reverse complement strand
GCACTCGCCTTCTGCTGCGAGAGCCGCTTAGCGCCGCCGGTCTGTGTTCATGGTCTTGTGTCCCTGTTACGGGAGAGGGGTTGGGGGTGAGGGCTCGTTATCTCCGCCGCGCGAGGGCGCGCTCCATGTCTTGCCGCATGTCGCCCAACGTCTTCTTCTCTTCTTCTTGGCTGCTCATCCCATAAAAGCGCTTCGGGCCCATCCACGGGTTCTCGCTCAGGTCCAAACACAGGTCGAAGGGCGGCAGATCGCTGCACGCCTTGATGGTGAACGTGAAGCTCGCGCTCTTGCCCGTCTGCGGGAACGTGAGGTTGACCTTGCCGCCTTCGCGCTTGAACTCCGTGAATTCGAGCCGGATCTCGTAGTTGCTCGCCCGCTCGAACACGCCTGAAGGCGAATACTTGGAGAGGTACATCGCATGTACGTAGTCGGTGTACTTCTCGGGCCGCTTGTCGATCCACAGCCGATCGGTGATGAGCTTGGGATCGTCTTGTTTCTCGGTCATGCCGACGATCGCCGTGTAACCGTAGTACCCGAGCCCCGCCGCCGCGAGGACCCCCACGAGGAGCTTCTGGTTCTTGTTCACCGGCCGAGGATAGCGCGGTATGAGCCCGAGCGTGAGCCACGACGATCGCCGCCCCATTCGAATTGCCACCGTCACCGCCAGCGACACGCGCACGTCCGCCGATGATCACGGCGGTCGCCTCCTCGGCGATCTCCTCCGCGCGGCCGGCTTCGAGACGGTCTCACACGACATCGTCCGCGAAGAGATCGCGCTCCTCCGCAGCGCCGTCGAGCGCCTCCGCGACGCGGGAGACGCCGACGCGATCGTCGTCACCGGCGGCACCGGCATCGCCCCGCGCGACATCACCATCGAGGCCCTGATCCCGCTCCTCGACAAGGTCATTGAAGGCTTCGGCGAGACGTTCCGCCGCCTCTCGTGGGACGACATCGGTCCGCGCGCCATGCTCTCGCGCGCGATCGCGGGCACGTCCAAAGGCCGTGTGATCATCGCGCTGCCCGGCAGCCCAAAGGCCGTTCGCCTCGGCGTCCAGCAGATGATCGCGCCCTCGTTGGAGCACGCGGTGCTGCTCGCGTCGGGCCGCCACGTCCACCACGACAAGGCGGGCTCCGCGTGATCCCGTTCGACGAGGCGCTCGCGCGGCTCATCGGATCGGCCGTGCCCGTGGGCCCGGAGCGCGTGGGCCTCGACGACACGCTCGATCGCGTGCTCGCCGAGGACATCGTCGCGCGCGCGCCGCTGCCTCCGTTCGACTACAGCGCGATGGACGGCTACGCGGTCGCGGCCGAGGATTTTGCGGGCGACGGCCCGTGGGATCTGCCCGTGCGCGGGGAGAGCGCCGCGGGCGGCGATCTGCCTTCGTTCGATCGCGGCACCGCGTGCCGCATTTACACGGGCGCGCGCGCTCCCGAGGGCGCCGACGCGATCGTGATGCAGGAGATCGTCGAGCGGCGCGGCGACGTCGCGCGCTTCACGCAGCGGCCCAAAGCGGGCGCTCACATGCGCAGGCGCGGCGAGGACATGCGCGAAGGCGCGGTCGCGATCACGCGCGGATCACGCATGACGCCCGGCAAAATCGCGCTCGCGGCCGCGCTCGACAGGCCCACCGTGCTCGTCGCGCGGAGGCCCGTGGTCACCGTGCTCTGCTCGGGCGATGAGCTTCGATCGCCTGGAGATCCCGGCAAACCCGGCAGCGTACCGGAGTCGAACGGGTACTTCGTGGCGGCCGCCGCGCGCAGGGCGGGCGCTGTCGCGCGCGTCGCCGCGTTCGTGCGCGATGACGCGGAGGCGAGCCGGATCGCCGTCGAAGACGCGCTCCGCGGCAGCGATCTCGTCGTCACGATCGGCGGCGTGAGCGTGGGCGATCGCGACGTGGTGAAGCCCGCGCTCGAAGCCGCGGGCGTCGTCATCGATTTTTGGCGGGTGAAGATCAAGCCTGGAAAACCGCTCGCGGTGGGCCGCAAAGGCCCTATCCACGTCATTGGTCTGCCCGGCAACCCGGCCTCCGCGTCGCTCACGTTCCTGCTCTTCGGCGTGCCGCTCATCCGCGCGATGCAAGGCGACACGTCGCCGTACGCGCCGCGCATGGAGCTCTCGGTCACGCCCGGCGTGAAGCGCGAGCCGGGCCGGCAGGAGTTCCTCCGCGCGCGCCTCGTGCACGGCATGATGGAGCGCTACGGCGAGGGCGATCACCTGTACGCCAAGGTCTTTTCGAACCAGGCGTCGGGCGCGGTCACGAGCTTCGCCGAGGCCGACGCGCTCGTGGTGGTGCCCGCCGAGCACGGCGAGGTCGTCGACGGCGAGCGCTTCGAGGTGATCCGCATCGCGGACATGTGAGGTGTGGAGATACTATCCTCGTAACGTGACGAGCCAGGCTCCTTCGTTCGATCGCGAGCTCCCCAACCTCCGACCCGAGGTCGCCGAAGGGTATCGCTCCGCGGGGCCTCATCTCGTCGCCGAGGTGATCGACGGAGAGCTCTTCACGATGCCTCGACCCCGCCCGAGCCATGCCCGCGGCGCCGGACGATTGTTGCGCAGCCTCGCTCCCTTCGACGATGACGACGGCGATCCCGGAGGGTGGGTGATCATCATCGAGCCGGAGCTTCATTTGGGGCCGATGCCCGACATCGTTGATCCCGATCTCGCGGGGTGGAGGAGGGATCGATTCCCACGAGGGGCGTTCGACAACGGCGCTCCTTCGTTCATCGCGACGCCTCCGAATTGGATCTGCGAGGTGCTCTCCGACAGCACGGAGGCCATGGATCGTGGGCGCAAGATGAGGATCTATCGCCGCGAAGGGGTCGAGCACCTTTGGCTGCTCGACCCGCGCGCGTCGCTCTTGGAGGTGTGGCGGCTCGACGGTGGTCGATGGCGCGAGGTGAGCACGTGGGAGGGGCACGTCACCGTGCGCGCCGAGCCCTTCGAGGCCATCGAGCTCGATCTCGGGCGCCTCTGGGCGCGCTGATCGGACTACAAAAGAAGCTCTTCGTACGGCATCGCGATGGCCTCCTCGATGCGCTCGGGAGCGAAGTCGAAGCGGCCGATCGAGAGCGGTCGCGCGGGGTAAAGGATGCGGATCGGGATCGACGGATGAGGGTCGAACGGGCCCTCGTCGGCGAACATCGTCCGCGCGACCTTCGCGTTCGCGAACGGCGTGACGATGGTGATCTCGCGCGCGCCCTTGTTCACCAGCGCGTCGACCAGCGTGTTGTCCGCGAACGCGCCGTCGATGTGGACCTCGCCGTCGATGCGCGTGACGCCCGCGTGGAGCAGCGGGATGTGGCAGCTCGCGAGCAGCACCTCGTGCATGTTGCGCCGCGATCGGTTCGAATGAACGACGAGGCCCGTGCCGCGCGGGGGCTCGCGCCGGTGCGCGAGCAGGCGGCGCGTCCAGGCGTGCGCGCGCGTGGTCGCGACGAGCAGCTCCGCGTCCGTGTCGACGAGCTTGTGCTCGGGCAGGTGATCGCGAAGGAGATCGCGCAGGATCTTGCCGAGCCCGAACACGCTCCGCTCGGTCTCCAGGTAGCGCGGCGACACGATCGGCGTCTTGGCCATGCGCCGCGCGATGGCCGGAGCGGCCTCGGCGAGCCCCGCCACGAACGCGGCGCCGCACACCGCGCCGCTCGACGCCCCCGCGACCAAATCAAAACGCTCGCCCTTCGCCGCGAGCTTGGCCATCACCGCAAACTGAAAGGCTCCACGGCACGCGCAGCCGGGGAGCGAAAGCGCACGCATCGCGGTGAAGTTTACTGCGTGTTTTGTGGGCTGTAGACAACCTGTAGGCGAGGCGCTAGGGTCTTTCCATGACCGCAGCGGCAGGAGCAGCGCTCGATGCCGAGCTCTTCGTCTCCGATGGAAGCGACGAGATGGAGGAGGGTGACCTCGCGCGCTTGCACGACGCGATTCGGCGCGGGCGGGAGCAGATCGAGCGCGGCGAGACCGTGCCGTGGAGCGATGTCTTGGCGGAGCTCTCCACCAGCGAAGGCGGATGAGCGCGTTCCGAATCGTCCTCTCCCTCGATGCTCGAACGCAAATCCTGTCGATAGCACGGTGGTGGCGGGCGAACCGCCCCAAGAACCCTGGGCTATTTTTCGCTGAGCTGAAGGCTGCGACCAACCGTTTGAGCGAAGCTCCCCGCGCGGGGGTGCTCTACAAGGTTCCTCGTGTCGAGGGGGTGCGCCGGCTGCTCCTGCCGCGAACCGGCTACTATCTTTATTACACCGTCAATGACGCGGCATCCGTTGTCGAGATGGTCGCCGTTTGGCACACCGCGCGCGGAGGAGGGCCGCTCTAGTCTAAAAGCGCTGTTTGGGCTTCATGGGCGCCAAATCCATGATAGAACCCCGGCGCTTTGGGCCCGCTCATCCCGTACATCAAGGTGCCGGAGATCCCGCTCTCGTTCCTGCCGCTGGAGCTGCTTCACAAGCTCCCCGGCGCGATCGGCAAGGCGTTTGATCCGGCGCACCCGCCTACCATCAAGCCGTTCGGCACCCTGGTCGCCTTCGGTGTTTATCTGGGCTCGGTCGTGGCCATGGCCCACGCCCGCGAGCGCAAGCTCGACGAGAAGAAGGTGAGCTCGTTCATCTTTTGGGTCGTGGGCTGGGGCTTCGTGGGCGGCCACGTGCTCGACGCGATCTTCTATCACCCCGAGCGCATCCCCAACGATCCGTTTTATCTCATCTCGCTCTGGGACGGGCTCTCCAGCTATGGCGGCTTCATCGGCGCCATCTTGGGCGCGCTCGGGTGGCGGGCCAAATACAAAGAGGGTGTGCTCGACAAGTGTGAGGTGGTCAATTCGGCCTTCCCGCTCGCGTGGGTGTTTGGCCGGATGGGCTGCGCCTCGGTGCACGATCACCCGGGCAAGCTCTCGGACGCGTGGTTCGCCGTGCGCTGGCCCATGCCCCACGGCGGCGTCGCGGGGCGCTACGATCTCGGCCTCATCGAGATGGTGCTCACCATTCCGCTCGCCGTGGGCTTCTTGATCGCGTGGCGCCAAAAGCCCCTTCGCCCGCTCGGCTTTTACAGCGGGTGGATGTGCGTCGCGTACGCGCCGGTGCGCTTCGTCATGGACTTCTTCCGCGAATTCGAGGGCTCCGGCGTCATCGGCGGCGACCCGCGTTACGGCGGTTTGACGCCCGCGCAGTGGGCGTGTTTCGGCCTCTTCGCGATCGGCGTCTATTTCCTCCGCATCGCCAAGCAGAATGAAGCGGCGGCGGCGGACGCGCCGCAAGAGGCGCTGATCGAGGGCGCCGAAGGCGCGGTGTTGGCCGAGGGGCAGGGCGCCGAGGAGCCCGCCGCCGAAGAGGCCAAAGCGGAGGACGGCGGCGCCGAGGAGGCTAAAGCAGAGGACGCCGAAGAGGCCCCCAAAAAGAAGAAGAAGAAGCGGAAGAAGGCTACGAGCCCTTCTTCGGATAACGCTTGACGTTGCGGATCAACAGCTCGCTCACCTCGCCGCGCGTAGAGGCTTTGGCGCTGATGGCGCGGGGCGCCAGGATCTCTCGCGTGTCGAAGCCCTCGTAAAGATCGCGGACCATCTCGGTTTTGCTGTTCGAGAGCGCGAGCAGACAGCCCCGCTCATCGAGCTTGCGGTACACGTCGGCGAGCCGCTTTTGGTCGTCGAGGCCAAAGTCGCCGTCGGCGTACGCCGAGAAATTAGCCGTCTTGCTGGTAGGCACATAAGGCGGGTCGAGGTAAATCACGTCGCCCTCCACCGCCGTTTCGAGGAGCTCCTCGAACGACGCTTGCCCGATCTCGACCTCATCGAGCGCGGCCTGCGCCAAGCGGAGCCGGTGCGCGTCCACGATGTTCGGATTCTTGTAGCTGCCGATGGGGACGTTGAATTCGCCCGCTTGGTTGGTCCGGTAGAGGCCGTTGTAACACGTCTTGTTGAGGTAGATGAGCCACGCCGCGCGCTCGATCTTGGGCGCGCCACGCTCCGCGTTGAAGCGACTACGGATCTCGTAATAATGCTCAGGAGAGTGCTTGTCGCGCAGCTCTTCGAGCCGCTTGATGAGCGGCTCGACGTGGCCTTGCACCATTTGATACGTGTTGATCAGGTCGGCCAGCGCGTCGCTCAAGACCGTGTGTTTCGGCGGCCGGTGCGCCTTGACGTAAAAGAACATCGCGCCGCCGCCCACGAACGGCTCACGGTACGTGCGCGCGGAGAGGTCGAGCGGTAAACGCTCCAGGATCTGCGGCGCGATCGAGGTCTTTCCACCGGCCCATTTGAGGAACGGGGTCGCCACGGGAGGCGCGTCGTCGTCGATCCGGGTGCGCGGTCTTCCTACCACGAAGCACCTATAACACGCTCGCGATCGCGCTCACTCCGCGATCCGCTCCTCGCGCCCCTCGGGTTTGGCGCCCCGCGCCGCGCCCGAGACCCCGCGCGTCACCGAGAGATGAAGCACACGCTCGCCGCGCACCACCGTGAGCGACATCGTTGATCCCGCGGGCCCGCGGAGCCTCTCGCGGATGGCCTTCGCGCCCAGCTCACGCGCGAAATACCCGTCGATCATGATGATCTCGTCGCCCGCCGTGAGGCCCGCCGCGTCCGCGCCCGAGCCGGCCCGCACCTCGCGCACGCGAAGCGCATAGGTCTCGTTGTCGCGGCCGAGCACCGCGCCGAGCGCCTCGCCCGAGCCCCCTTTGGGCGGCGGCTCGTTGCCGCCCGCCGCGCCGAAGCCGAACGTCGGAAACACGCCACATCCCGCCAGCGCGAACGCGAGGAGGGGGCCTTGCAAGGGCCTCGCCGCTCTGCTCAAGTGAGGCGCGATGAACGCAACAAAAGCCTTCGCTTTGGCCTTGCTTGCGATCGTCCTCAACGTGGCTGCGTGCGCGATCGGCCCGGAGTCGACCCCAGGCTGCCGCGAGGACGAGGACTGCGACCCGGGCTTTTCGTGCAGCGCGGGCGCCTGCTTCAAGAACACCACCGAGCGCACCCCGCCCAAAGACGCGGGGGCGGATTGAGCGACCCGCGTTGACGAATCACGCGCTCGCGCTCCAGCCTTGCGCGATGCGCGTGGCCTTCTCGATGTCTTCCACGAAGTCGATCTCGGTCCACGCGAGATCATCCACGCGCTCGACGCCGAAGGGCACCTCCGCGAACGCGCGATCCATCGCCGCCTCGTACTCTTGATCGAGCCTGCCCGCCGAGACCTCCTCGGCGAGGATGCGCTTCATCACGGCGTAGCCCTCGGGCCCGACCTTCGCGAAGCCCACGGTCTCCCCCGCGAGATCCCAGTCTTTGCCCACGCGCCGCGCGATCTTCATCACGCGCCCGCCGCGCACGCCCACCATCATCTCCTCGCCCGTCTCGTCGGAGCTCGCGTCGACGAGCACGCAGCACGCGTTCTTCGACTGCACCAGCCGTTCGAGCAAGCCCTGGGGATAGAGCACGTCCGCGTCCATCCAGATGCCGCCCGCGGCGAGATGATCGATCGCGACGTGGAGCGACACGATGCTCCCGTGGACGAAGCGCTCGTTGTGAACGAATTCCACGGGGAAAGGAGCCTTGATCGCGCGCGCCGCCGCCTCGGTCATCGAGGCTTGAAAGCCCGTGACGATGGTGAGCGCGGTGATGCCGGCCTGCGCGAAGCGCTCGAAATGCCGTTCGAGCAGCGAGCGACCCTCGATCGCGACGAGGCACTTGGGGGAGTCTTGGCCGAGGCGACGACCACGGCCCGCGGCGAGCAGCACAGCCCTCATGACAAAACCCTCCTCGCCTCGGCCGAGAAGCGCGCGGTGAGCTCGGGCGGCGTCTCGCGCACGCGGCCGATGCCCTTGATGGTTCCTCCATCGACCACGCCGAGCACCATCGACGGGCCGGGCGACGCGAACATCGCGCGGAGCTCCTCTTCGAAGGCCGCAGGCTCGGTCGCGCGCGCGGCCGAGACGTAGCCCGCGGCGAGCGCGATCTTCTCGAGCGCGACGACGTTCGCGATGGTGCGCTGCCCGCCCGTGGACGCGTGCGTCACGTTGTCGAGCACCACGTGATAAAGGTTTTGCGGCCGCTCGGCGCCCGCGCTCGCGAGCACGTTCATGCCCATGAGCACGTTGCCGTCGCCGTCGAGCGCGACGACGCGCCTGTCGGGCCGCGCGATCGCGAGCCCCATCGCGATCGAGAGCCCGAGGCCCATCGATCCGATCATGTAGAAGCTGCCCGCGCGATCGCCCGTCGTGTAGAGCTCGCGGCCGATCATCCCGTTGCAGCACACGACGAGATCGTCTTTGCCGATCGCGCGGAGCAGCGCCTCGATGGCTTGGATCTTGTTCATTCGAGCACCCCCGCGGGCGCGATCAGCGCGACCGGTTTTTGCGTCGCATCCATCGTCTCTTTGGCCCACGCGAGCTCGGCCGCCGCGTCGCGCTCGGGCGAGAGCGTTTTGTGCGGGATCTTCATCAGATCGAGCATCGGGAGCATGATCTCGCCCATCATCCAGTGCTCGGGCGCGTCCGAGCGATCTTCGCCGCGCCACGAGATGATCATGAGCACGGGCAAATCGTAGAGCGTGTGGAGCGACGCGAGCGCGTTCACCGACACGCCGAGCCCCGAGTTTTGCAGCAGCACCATGGGCCGCTTGCCGCCCATGAACGCGCCCGCGGCCATGCCGAGCGCGCTGTCCTCGCGCGTGGCCGAGATGTAACGAACGCCGGGCCGCGCTTCGAGCGTGCTCACGAGCCCTTTGAGGAGCGAGCAAGGCACGCCCGCGAAGAAGTCGAACCCGTGCGCGACGAGCGCGTCGACGAACGCGGGCGCCTGCGAAGGATGTTTGGAGCCGTGCGACATCGCGACCCCTACTCCTTGATGAGCGCCCACGCGCGCCGGTAGTCCTCGAACGTGTCGATTTCGAGCCAGCCTTTGTAGACGTCGATGGCCTGCACCTCGACGCCGCGATCGATCAGCTCTTGGAGCAGATCGGTGAAGCCGGCGGCGCGGAGCGACGTGGCCTCGTGGAACGAGCCGTCGCCGCGCGTCTCCTTGAGCTGGTGGTAACAGTCGGTGAGCGCGCGCGCGCCCTTGGCCGAGAACGCGGCCATGCCCACGAACTCGCCGTGCGCGTCCGACGCTTGGATGTTGCGCCCGACGCGCGCCACGCGGTGCGGGACCTCCGCGCCGACGAAGCGATACCCCGCGGCCTGCGCGCCTTCGAGCACCACCAGATCGGGCGGGCCGCGGCCATCTTCGGGGCTGCGCGACGCGGCCAATTCGGGCCACGCGCGGTCGACGAGGATCGAGATGTCGGCCGGGCTCTTGAGCAGCTTTTCGAGGTGACCGCGCTCGAACAAGATGTCGCCGTACAAGAACAAGAACGGCCCGGAGAGCTCCTTGCCCGCGCGGAAGAGCGAGGCGACCTCGTTCGAGACGGCGAAGTCGTCGTTGTCGTAAAAGCGCGCGTTCGGGACCTTGATCGCGTCCTTCTTGTAGCCGCGCACGATCGCGATCTCTTTGACGCCGCAGGTGTTGAGCACCTCGATTTGGCGCTCGATGAGCGGCCGGCCCTTGATGTCGAGCATGGGCTTGGGGAGGTCGGCGGTGAGCGGCAAGAGCCCTTGGCTCGCGCCCGCGGCGAGGATCACGGCCGTCACGCCCGGGCTCTCGCTCGGCATGAACGCCTTCTCTTCGCTCTTCATCTTGTCGACGCCGATGAGCTCGTACACGCGCTCGAGCGGCACGACCATGTCCTCGACGCTGCCCGTGTACATCTCGCGCTTGAGCGTCTGCAGCGTGGTGGTCATCGCCTTGATGGCCGATCGCACCGCGTGGTTCGCGAAGATGATGAGCTTGAAGCCGGCCGCGTGGAGCTCGCTCACGCGCGTCTGCTTGTAGATGGTGGGCACGCAGACGAGCGGCACGCTCGGCCGATCCCACTGCTTCGCGAACGAGAGGACCTCGTCCGGGTCCTTGCTCTTCGAGTGGATGAGCACCATGTCCGCGCCCGCGTCGGCGTAGGCACGGCCGCGCGCGAGCGCCTCGTCCATCCCCCAGCCCGCGATGAGCGCCTCAGTGCGCGCGATGACCGCAAAATCGCGGTCGCGCTGCGTGGCCTTGGCCGCGCGGATCTTGCCGGCGTGCTCCTCGACGCTGCTGAGCTCGCGCTTGACGCCCGCGTAGAAGCTGCACCGCTTGGGGAAGATGTTGTCCTCGATGCAGATGGCCGCGATGCCCGCGCGCTCGTACTCCTCGACGCAGCGGATGACGTTGATCGCGTTGCCGTAGCCGTTGTCGCAGTCGGCGACGACGGGCAGCTTGGTCACGTCGTTCATCGTCTTGGCGGCGTGGAGGTTCTCCGCCATGGTGAGGATGTTGGCGTCGGGGACGCCGTAGCTCGCCGAGATCTCGAAGCCCGAGGCCCACAAGCCGTCGAAGCCGGCCTCTTCGCCGATCTTGCCGGAGAGGCCGTCGTGGGCGCCGGAGATGACGATCGGGCCGGGCCGGCGGAGGAGCTCACGCAGTTGTTTCGCCTTGTTCACGAGCGCGCGCTTATCACCGCGGCCTTGGGGATGCGAGCGTTCGAAGCCGCACGATCCCTGCTCCTTGCTTGATGACGGCTTGGCAGGCGAGGCGCAGGGGCTCCTTTGCACGAAGCTCGTGGAGCCCTTCACGCTCGGTGATGGAAGGCGGCTCGACGAGGTGATCGCCTTCGATCACCTCGACGATGCACGTGCCGCAGTCGGCTGAACGGCAGGAGAATTCGATGGGGGCGCCGAGCTCGTCGCACGCGTCGAGCAGGCGCCCGCCCTCCATCGAGAACGAGCGACCCCCCACGTGGATCGTCGGCATATGCCGTAAAAAACGCGCTACTTGCAGTTCGGGTTCGACGCGAGACCGTCGACGAGCGCCTTGCACGACGTCTTCAGCGCGGCCTTGCCCTCGGGGGTCGAAGCGCTCTGCTTGAAGCTGTCGCGCTGCGCCTTGAAGGCCTGCTCCAGCGCGGGCTTGGCCGCGGCGGGGGTCTTCGAGAGGCAGCCCTCGTACTTCTTGATGTACTCGTCACACTCGGCGACGCCGACGGAATCGCCGCCGCCGGCCTTGGTGTCCGCGGCCTTCTCGTCCTTGCCGCACGCACCGAGCGCGATGAGCCCACCCGCCATCAAAAGCGCGATCATCAACTTCTTCATGTCCACCTAGCCTCCGTTGGGAAGTGCCTCCGGCGCCTCCGGCCGGAACGGGGCGCATCGTGCCATACACCACGCCAAGTTGAGCAAGCTTTGCGATCCGATCGGACGACTATGTCGATCGCGCGACTACGCAGCGCCTTTCGAGCGGCGCTTGCCGATCACGGTCACGATGCGATCGAGGTCCGCCCTGCCGACCTCCTTCGTCACGATCAAGATCACGAGGTAGAGCGCGCCGATCAAAGCTGCCTCAACCAGCACGGCAGGTTTGCCCATCCACGGCAGGCGCGATCCCGCCGTGATCGCGATCGCCGTCGCGATGATCACGCGCACGAGCGACAGCGGCGCGACGAAGCCGCCCGCGACGCGATAGAGCACAACCCCGCCCGCGATCGCGGTGAGCGTGAGCCCGATCGACGCGCTGAGCGCCGCGCGCTCCAACATCGCCGGGCCGATCGCCGCGCCGGGGACGAGCGTGTAACAAGCGCCCGCGACGAGCGCGACGCCGATCGCGTTGAGCACCATCGCGTGGACCGCGCGCCCGAGGCCGGTGAGCGCCGCCGAGCTGATGCCCAAGATCGTGAACGCGCCCATGCCGAGCGCGAGCACGCGGAGCACGCCCCCGCCCTGCGACCAAATCTCCTCGGGGAACGCGAGATGCAGCACGTGCGGCGCGATGGCCGCGACCGTACCGCACATCATGCCCGTGAGCACCAAGCCGAGCCGCATGCCCGTGCGCGTGTAGGAGCGCACGGCGTCGCTGTCGCCCTCGGCGCTCGCTTTCGCGAGCATGGGGAAGAGCACGAACGTGATCGACATGAGGAGCTGGTACGGCAAGAACGCGAAGAGCTGCGCGCCCGCGTAGACGCCGCGCAGCGTGTTCGCGAGCTTGATGCCCGCGTCGCCTTCGCCCGCCGCTTTGCCCACGAAGCGGCTCATCAACGTCGAGTCGGTCTGCATCAGCGCGTTCAAGCAGAGCTGGCCGAGCGCGAGCGGGAAGAGGAAGCTCAAGTAGTCTTTGATCGCAGGCTTGTCCCCGCCGCTCTGGCCCAAGCCCGATCGCGAGACGGCGATGGGCAAGATCACGAACGCGGCGCAAACGAAGCCGATCGACGCGCCGAGAACGCCGCTGCCGCCGGGGCCGAGCGAGCCGCCGAGGGCGCCGCTCTTCGCGAACGTCACCGCGGCGCCCACCATCGCGACGAGGCGGATGAAGCCGTAGCTGATGTCGAGCCCGGCCTGATCGAGGAAGCGCCGGCGGCCGTTGAGCGACCCGACGAGCGGCGCGTAGAGGCCGTAAAAGAGCACCACGAGCGACGCGATGCGGAGCGGCGTCGCGACGTACGGCGCGGCGAGCGCCTGGGCGATGGAGCCCGCGAGCGCGGCGAAGGTCGACGCGACGATCACCGCGATGATCGCGTGCACCGAGAGCGCGCGGCGGAACGCGCGGCCCGCCTCGGCGTCGGGCACCTGCGAAACGGCGCGGGAGACGCCCTGGATCGCGACGGCCACGATCACGTTGTTGACGACGGAGACGTTGTTCATCACCACGGTGCGGAACGCGCCGTAGCCGTCGACGCCGAGCACGCCTTTGAGCGGCAGCACCACCTGCTGCGCGAAGCCGAACAAGATGAACGCGACCTTCGCGACCGCGATCGCGAGGCCGCCACGTCCTGCGGCGCGCGTCGTCTCTTCGGACTTCGACGACGTATCCGTCGGCTGCGTCACGTGCGTGACGAGGGAGCGTAGGCCGCGAGCGCGGCGACGAAGCGATCGAGATCCGCGCGCAGGTGGCGCTCGGTGACGGAGACGAGGAGCTCGGCGCGGCGATCCGGGAAGAAGCGGCCGAGATCGAGGCCCGCGACGATGCCGTGATCGTCGGCGAGCGCGCGGCACACGGCGCCCGCGTCGCCGCCGCGCACGCGCACGACGAACTCGTTGAAGGTCGGCGCCGCGAACGGGATCGAGTAGCCGTCGAGCGCGCCGATCGCGGCCTTCAGGTGCTCGCTCTTGGCGAAGCTCTGGCGCGCGGCCTCGACGAAGCCGCGCTTGCCGAGCATGCACATCTTGATGGTGACGGCCGTCGCGCAGAGGCCGCTGTTCGTGCAGATGTTGCTGGTCGCGCGCTCGCGCCGGATGTGCTGCTCGCGCGTCGAGAGCGTGAGCACGTAGCCGCGCTTGCCGTCTTTGTCGACGGTCTCGCCCGCGAGGCGGCCGGGGATTTGTTGGAGGTATTTGCGATCGCTCTTGCACGCGAAGAGGCCCACGCCCGGGCCGCCGTATTGCGGCGGCAAGCCGAGCGGCTGGCCCTCGCCGACCGCGATGTCGGCGCCGAGCGCGCCCGGCGACTCCACGAGCGCGAGCGCAAAAGGCTCCGGCGTGGCCGTGATGAGCAGCGCGCCCTTCTGGTGCGCGATGTCGGCGACGGCGCGCAGATCGGCGACGCCGCCGAAGAAGTTGGGGTAACCGACGAGCACGCACGCGGTCTTGTCGGTGATGGCCGCGGCGAGCGCCGCGGGATCGGCCGCGCCGTTCGACGCGACCGGCACGTCGGTGAGCGATCGCTCGCCCTCGCCCAAGCTGTGCACGTACGTCGCGATGGTGCCGCGGTAGTGCGGATGGACGCCCGCGGAGATGACCGTGTGCTCGCGGCCCGTGAGCCTGCGCGCCATGAGCACGGCCTCGGCCGCGGCGCTCGCGCCGTCGTACATCGACGCGTTGGCGACGGGCAGGCCGAGGATCTCGCTCACGATCGTCTGAAACTCGAAGATCACCTGGAGCGTGCCCTGCGCGACCTCGGGCTGATACGGCGTGTACGCCGTGTAAAACTCGCTCCGCAAGAGGAGCTGATCGGCCGCGGGGGGGAAGTGATGGTGATAGGCGCCCGCGCCGAGGAACGAGATCATCGTGCCCGCGCGGTTCTTGTCGGCGAGCGCCAAGAGCTCGCGCATGAGCGAGGGCTCGTCGACGCCCGCGGGCAGATCGAGCGGGCGATTGAGCCGCGCGTCCTCCGGGATGGAGTCGAAGAGCGCGTCGAGCGAAGGCACGCCGCACGCCGCGAGCATCGCGGCGATCTCGTCGGGCGTGTGCGGCAGGTACCGCATCGAGGACGCCGCGAAGCCTGTTGAGCCTTGGTTACGTTCGTTCATGAAGCACCGCGATCCATCGAAGCGCGATGGGGTTTTGGAAGGACCTTAATGCGCTGATTTGAGGAGCGCGGCGTACGCGTCGTGATCGAGGAGCGCGTCGTACTCGTGCGCGTCCGACGGCACGATCGCGATCATCCACGCCTTGCCCCAGCAGTCGTCGTTCACGAGCTCGGGCTTCTGCTCGAGGTCTTTGTTGATGCGCTCGACCTTGCCGCTCACGGGCGCGAACAGATCGCTCAGCGTCTTGACGCTCTCGACCGTGCCGAACGCCTTGCCGGCGGTGACCACGTCGCCCTCTTTGACGTCGATGTTGACGAGCGTGATGTCGCCGAGCTGATCGACGGCGTACGCGGTGATGCCGATGAGCATCTGGTCGCCGCTCTTCTGCGCCCACTCGTGATCCTTGCTGTACCGCCGATCCGATCGAACCTCGTCGCTCTGCATGTTCTCGTCTCCCGTTCGAGAAGTGTCCTAGGCGCGCTTGTAAAACGGAGTCTTCACGACCTTGGCCTCGATGAGGCGGCCGCGGCAGTCCACCATGATGCTCGTGCCGACGGCGCTCATCGTGGCCGGCAAATAGCCGAGGCCGATGTTCTTGCCGGTGGTGGGCGAGGGGCTCCCGCTCGTGCAGACGCCGACCTTGGCGCCGTTGGCGTCGTGCAAGGCGTAGCCGTGCCGGGCGATGCCGCGGCCCACCATCTCGAAGCCGACGAGCTTGCGCGCGGGCCCGTTCGCCTTGACGCGCGCGAGCGCGTCGCGCCCGATGAAATCGCCCTTGTCGATCTTGACGACCCAGCCGAGGCCCGCCTCGATGGGGTTCGTGGTCTCGTCGATGTCGTTGCCGTAGAGCGAGAGCCGCGCCTCCAAGCGGAGCGTGTCGCGCGCGCCGAGGCCCGCGGGCCGGAGCCCGAGCGGCGCGCCGAGCTCGACGAGCGAGCGGAACACCTGCGTGACGTCGCCGGGCGCGCAGAAGATCTCGACGCCGTCCTCGCCCGTGTAGCCGGTGCGCGCGACGGTGCAGCGCACGTTGGCGAGCACCGCGTCGCGGAAGTGGAAGCTCTTGATCTCGTGGAGCTTGGGCCCGTCGCCGCCCGTGAGCGCCGCGACCTCGAACGCCTTGGGCCCTTGCAGCGCGATCATCGCGACCTCGTCGGACACGTCTTGGAAGCCGCAGTGGTGCTCGGCCGCCTTCTCGAAGTGGGCCGCGATCTTCTTGCGGTTCGACGCGTTGCAGACGATGAGGAAGTGATCCTCGGCCACGCGGTACACGATGAGATCGTCGAGGATGGTGCCGTGCTCGTTGCACGCGCAGGTGTAGAGGGCTTGGCCGTCCGTGAGCTTCGACGCGTCGTTGGTGATGAGGTAGTTGACGACCGCGGCCGCGTGCTCTCCGGTGAGCAGGATCTGCCCCATGTGCGAGACGTCGAAGAGGCCGGCGGCGGTCCTGACGGCCGCGTGCTCCTCGGTCACGCCCGCATATTGCACCGGCATTTCCCAGCCCGCGAAGGGCACCATCCTGCCGCCGAGCCGCACGTGCTCTGCATGGAGGGGCGTCAAAAGAAGGGCAGAAGGCGAGGAAGTGGCGGCGCTTTGCTCGGACGCGTGGGACACGAGCGTCCTCTATCGTGCTTCGCGCGCGAAGTCGACACCGCAGGAAGACGAGGCCGCCCGCTCCCCATACCCACGCTCGACGCAAGGCTGTACTATCGGGCCCGAGTCGCCTTACGTCACCAATGTGAAACCGGGAACGCTAGACGGGAACGGCAAGAGGCGGCGGACGAGGTACGGACGAGACAGCCATGGATCAACGCGCGTTGCAGCGGCCCGCGAGCCCGAAGCCTTCGGATCCCATGATTGGCAAGGTGGTGGCGGGTCGCTACCGGCTCGAAGCTCGCCTCGGTGAAGGCGGCATGGGCATCGTGTATCGAGCCCGACACATCCTCATTGATCGCGTGGTGGCCCTCAAGCTGATCCGCCCTGATTTGCGGGGCGAGACGCATCTCCGCCAATGGATGCTCCGCGAAGCGCGCGCGGCCAACCGCGTCGATCACGCGCACATCATCGACATCCACGACATCG
>CAYTJL010000218.1:0-16423 GCA_964437785.1 uncultured Polyangiaceae bacterium | reverse complement strand
CTCCTCGCCGGGGTGGAGCACGCAGCCGCCGATCACCGCGCCGTCCCACCGCGCCCTCATGGCCTCTCGATACCGGGAGAGCGGATACGTGTGCGAGACATGAGGCTTGATCTTGCCCTCGTTCGCCCACGCGAGCACCGCGGCGAGCCTCGGCGGGCGGATGGATGGATCAACGACGGTCGAGATCACCGCAGGACAGCCGAGCACGTCGAGGCCCTTCATCATGATGAGGTTGGTCGGGAGCTGGTTGGCGTTGGGCGCGCCCCGCTGGCCCCGCCCTTGTGCGACGAAGGGAGTGGAGGCCCACCCCACGATCAAGAACCGCGCGCCGAACCTCACGCAGCGCAGCGATTCGAGCGAGATCTCGCCGCCCACCGCGTCATAGACCACGTCGACCCCAACCCCCTTGGTGAGCGCCTTGACCTCGTCCCGAAAGCGCTTGATGCCGCCCGAACCATCCTTGACGTTGATCACGTGATCGGCGCCGCGCTCCTTGATCACGGCGAGCTTGTCGTCCGAGCGGCCCGTCGCGATCACCGTCGCTCCCGCGATCTTCGCGACCTCCACCGCCGCGAGCCCGGTCGCGCCCGAAGCTCCATGGATGAGCACGGTCTCGCCCGCCGCCACCTTGCCGCGCGCGACGAGGCAGTGATACGCCGTCTCGTAGCTCCCGAGCAGGGCCGCGGCTTGATCGAACGAGAGCGGCGCAGGGACGGGGACGAGCGCCTCGACCGGCGCCACGACGTACGAGGCAAAGCCACCTTGGCCCTGATACGCGCCGAACGACCGCGGCCCCACCTGAAACCCATCCACGATGACGCGCGCGCCCTCCTTCACGCCGTTCACGCCGCGCGCCTCCGGCCCACACCACGCGACCTCGCCCGCGCACTCGAGCCCGGGAGTGTAGGGAGGTTTGGGCATGTGCTGGTATTGCCCGCTCAACATCAGGAGATCGACCCAGCCGACCGCCGCGCTCCGAACCGTCACGATAACGTCACGCGGAGAGAGCGCCGATGGAGCCGGGGGATCCATGGGGGTGAGCGAGGTCCTTTGATCGAGCGTTTCGAGCGGCGTTTCGCCGAATTCGGAGACGATGACGCGGGCGCCTTGGGGGAGATCCATACGCGCCGACCTTACCAAAAAACCGCCCCCCGCCCGCTGAGAAATACGCAGAGAAACCTCACTTCGAAAGCACGGTCCCGACAAAAACCATGATAAGGATGGGGCGATGCGAAGCTCACGGATCCTCCCCTTGGTGGTCAGCGCGGCGCTCACGGGCATCTACGCGGCGTGCGCTGCGGGTGGGCAAGCGACCACGGCCTCATCGTCGTCGGGGCCGGGGGGCATGGGCGGGGCGAGCTCCGCGTCATCGAGCTCCTCGACCACGAGCAGCGGTGAGGGCGGGACCATCCTCATGCTCGACGGCGGCTCCGACGGGCCCAACGTCGAGGAGGACGCGGCCTGCGCCGCCGTGGTCGAAGAGGCCGTGGCGACGGCGCTGCCCGTCGACATCATTTGGATGGTCGACAACTCCGCGAGCATGGCCTCATCCATCGCCGAGGTGCAGGCGGGGCTCAACGCCTTTGCCGCGCTCATCGCCGCGTCGAGCCTCGATTACAAAGTGATTATGCTCGCGCTCCGCGGCAAGAACCCTGTCGTCTTGAGCGGGAGCACCCGTTATCCGGTCTGCATCCCGCCGCCGCTCTCGGGCGACAACAACTGCGGGAACGGCCCTCTCTTCTTCCAATCCAGCGTCGACATCCGCAGCACGCAGCCGCTCGAGCAGTTCCTCGGCACCCTCGCCCAGACCGAGGGGTACAAGGTCGGTCAGCCGAGGGGCGGTGATCCCTGGGCGGGCGAGCTTCGGCCGAACGCCACCAAGACCATCGTCGTCGTGACCGACGACAACGCGCGGCTCTCCGTCACCGACTTCGAGACGTTCGCGGGCGGCCAAAACCCCTTCAACAGCCTCACCCTCCCTCCGGGCATCTTGGATCCGAGCTGGGGAGGCCTCTTCAACGACTATCTCTTCGACGGCATCTACGGGTGGGGGTCGGACGTCGACCCGAGCGTCAAATGCACCTTCATGGATAACACCCAACCGGCGAGCTCGGGGCCCACCTACACGGTGCTCGTCAACAAGACAGGCGGCGTGCGCGCCAAGATCTGCGACGGATCGGCCGCGTGGCAAGCGTTCTTCGACGCCGTCGCCCAAGCGGTCATCGCGACGAGCAAGCTCTCGTGTGAGCTCGACATCCCCACGCCCAGCATGGGCACGCTCGATCCGCTCAAGGTCAACGTGGCCATCGGCGACGGCGGCCCGCCTACTTACCTCGTCAACGTGGGGAACGCCGCCGGGTGCGGGATGGACGCGGGTTGGTACTACGATGATCCTCAAAACCCCACCAAGGTCATCTTGTGCCCCGCGGCCTGCGACCAAGCCAACATGCTCGTCGGGCCCGGCAAGACAGGCCAAATTCAGGTGCTCTTCGGCTGCCAAACCATCGTCAAGTGACGATGGGGGGACCCGGTTTCCCCCACCCACCCGGTCCCCCCAAACCCCCCCGCGCTGAAGAGTAGAGATCCCGCTCGACAACGAAAGCCCGTGTCACAGCTTCAGCGCTTCGGGCTTCAACGCTTGATCGGCGAAGAACTTGGCGACGGGCGCGGTCGCGGAGTGGCTCGGCCATCGCTGGAGGAAGCGATCGGCGATCTGTTGATTGGTCGCCTCGCGCTTGGCCGCCTCGGTCGCGCTCTCGCGCGGGAGCGCGGGGGACAGCGCGGGGCCGCCCGGGATCCGCTTGAGGAGCAACATCGCTTGTCCGCGGGACCACCGCTCTTTGGACACGTCGAGCGCGACGGCGATCAGGATGGGCACCGACTCGGCGGTGAGCTCGACCCCGAGGACGAGCGGATCCGACACGGCCCCTTCGTGCTCGAAGCTCACCTCATAAGCGCCGGGGACGAGGCAACGATCCGCGCAGTGCTTCCAGAACCGGAGGGGGACGTCGACGCTCTGTCCGGCGGTGAGCGTGACGTCGCTCGTCAAAGGCACCGTCATCTCGCCGGTCGCGTCCATGTTCGGAGGGGTGAGCTCGAAGACGATGCGTTGTGTGTTGATCCGGGCGCGAAACCAGAGGAGCGCGCGCTGCGACGTCATCGGATCTTGCATCGTGAGATCGGCCGCGCCGTCGTTCGAGATCCGCCCGGAGAGGGCGATCTCCATCCCGAGCGCGTAGACCGGCGCGCCGCCCGAATATCGCTGCGGCGCCTTCGCGCCGCCGACCATCACCTGGATCTTCATGACGTGGGGCTCACTTGATCTCGACGACGTTGGTGATCGCGGTCCCGTCGCTGTGCACCACGATCTTGAGGTGAGGATACGTGCTCTTCGACATATAATAAGGTTTGCCTTCCATCACCCCTCGCTCCTCGAAGCGCTCGGGCGGATCGAGCTTGTCCGCGGCGCGCACGGCGGCGTCGAGCTCCTGCGGAGTCTTGTTGCGGAAATCGAGCAAGACGCGCTTGGCCTCTGCGCCGTCGGCGGGCAAAGGGGGTGACGAGGAGACAGCGGCCTTCACGGGGACGGGGCTCGATGCGCTCGGTGCTTTGACCATGGATGCGTCCGGGTCGCGCTGGGCGCAGCCGAGGGGGGCCACGGAGAGGAGCCCCGCGAAGGCCGCGGCGCAGCGGTTCATGCGTACCCGCGCAGCGCGAGCACGTCGTCGGCGCTGAAGGTGTTGGAGGCTCCATAATAGGTCATGAGGCCGCTCGCGGAGTGATCGCCGGTGCCAAACGACTTTCGCTGGAAGGCGCTCTTCGTGCCGTGGCCGATCTCGTGACGGCAGATGATTTGGAGCCTCGCGGCCGTGCCGTAGTTCTTGAAGATCACCGAGATGAGGCCGCGGTTGAAGCCCTGGACCTCACGCCAGGTGGCTTGATCGGGGTGCCCGTTGTTGAGGACGCCGGAGCCGGGGTTCGCGAGGTTGATGCTGATCCCCGCGGGCCAGAAGTTGGTCGCGCCGTCGCCCGCGTTGGAGAGCTTGGGGTGATAATATTCGACGGCGAGGAGGGCGTTGTCGCCGCTCGGGACCGCCGCGGCGGTGAACCACGCGGAGACACACGCCACATAATTGTCGACGATCCGATTGAACCAGAGCTGCGCTTTGGCCTCGATGGCCGTCTTGGCCGCGTTCTTCCGGGCGACGAGCGCCGCGTCGGCGCCCGCATACGCGTAGTCCGCGAGCTCGGCGGCCGTCGGCTCGAGCTCGTTCGCCGAGGTCTCGAGCGCGGTGGGCGAAAAGTCCGCGGGCCAGTTCTTTTGATTGCCGGCGGCGCTCGAGTCGTAGAGGCCAATGTGCTTGACGGAGAGGCCCGCGTCGAGCGTGTGGACGGCTTGGCGCGAATAGAGCACGTACGCGTCGGTCTCGAGCGCGGGCCCGATCTCGGCGTGGACCGTGGCCGGATCGAGGTAGGCTTGAGACGCCATCGTGTAGACGTTGGCGAAATCGATGGATCGCCAAACGACGTAGGTGTTGCTCTCGATCGCGATGACCTCGGTCGTGCCGTCCATGACCGCCGCTTTGAGCTTGAAATCGTCGCCGCCCACGCCGGAAGGCTTGAAGTAGACCTTGGCCTTGCCGAGGTCCGCGCCCGTCGCGACGATGGTGCGCGCGATGGCCGTGGTTTTGTAGCTGTCGGGGCTCGACCCGCTCGATGACGCGTGCGCAGCCCAATAGACCGCGTCCGCGTCGCTCCGTTTGCCGAGCGTGCTCGGCGACGCGTATTCGTACGCCTCGGCCTTGGTCGCGTTGTCGGGCGCAGGGTCGCTGAAGGTGAAGGTGACGTCGATGGGGACTTGGGTGACGACACCGGAGTTGTCGCTCTTCTTGAGCTTCACGGTGGCGACGGTCTCGAACTGCCCTGCGGGGTCGTTCATCCTGAGCTTTTGATCGGGCGAGACCACCTCGATGGCGATCTCTTTGACCTCGACCCGGACCTCGGCGTCGTCCCGCACCGAGGCGTCGTCGGCCATCTCGCCCTCGATTCGGAAGGGGGATTTGAGCGGGCTCACGAACTGGCCACCGCCCCTGCCGTCCCATTGGAAGGTGCCTTGGTTACTGCCGTCGAGCGCGTGCGAGCTGTTCGTGTAAACGGTCGCCCCCGTCTTGTCTTTGATGGTCAGCTTGACCATGTTTCCGAGCGTCGGCGTGCCGCGCGCGAGCGAATATCG
This sequence comes from uncultured Polyangiaceae bacterium, assembly GCA_964437785.1. Classification (GTDB taxonomy): domain Bacteria; phylum Myxococcota_A; class Polyangia; order Polyangiales; family Polyangiaceae; genus CAYTJL01. Next base: position 11,190 of record CAYTJL010000218.1, on the reverse strand, counting down.
GATCTCGCACGTCTCCGCCGAAGGGGCGAAGAGCGGGATAGAAGTGACGGTGAGCACGTTGGGAGTCGTCGGCGGCGGGGGCGGCGGCGGAGGCGGCGTCTGCGGGACCGGGACCGGGGCGCCCGACAGCGCCGGCCTGAGCAAATAGGCCACGAGCCTCCCGGACGAGAACGCGCGCCGCACCACGGCGCGCATCCGCGCGACGTCGGAGGCTTCGATCGGGCTCAGCGAGACGCCGAGCACGTCATTGCCAATTTGGAGCAGCACGTCATTCGAGTGGCCCAACCACATCTCGGGAAACCACGTATCGACCGACCACGCCGCCACCGCGGCCGGGATGAGGTTGCCGAGCGGCGTCATGGCCTGACGGCTCGCCTCGACGATCCAAATGAGCTCGCCGCCGCTGTTGATACGCCAACCTGCTGAACCGCCGGCCATCGTCGAGACCTCCCGCTGCGGGACGAGCATAGGACAAATCGCGGCGCGCCGAGAGGGGCAATGCCCGCGCTCGATAGGAAAATTCGTTGGAGGCAACCCCTTGCGGCCGGCCCGCGGCGGGTTTATTTCAGACGCATGATAAATAACCCAAAGCTCGGCGTGGCGGTGATCGTCTCGGCGCTCGCGCTCGGGGGTTGTCACGCGCGGGCTTCGGGGCCGGAGCCGCTTCAAGGCGTGGTCGAGCTCGATGAGCGCGTGATCGCGTTCGAGGTGCCGGGGCGCGTGCAAAAAATCGCGGTGACGCGCGGGATGAGCGTGAAGGGAGGCGCGCCGGTGGCGTCGCTCGACGACTCGATGGCGCGCCCGATCCGCGACGCGAGGGCCGAGGAGGCGAAGGCGGCCGAGGCGCAGCTCGCGCTCCTCAAAGCGGGGTCGCGCGCCGAGGACGTGCGCGCGACCGCGGCGCAGCTCGACGCCGCGCGCGAGGTCGAGGCGCTCCTCACGAAGAGCGTCGCGCGCCAGCGAGAGCTGGTGAAGACGGGCGCGCTGCCCGCTTCGGCCACCGATGATCTCGAGGCGCAGCTCGCGCGCGCGCAGGGCGAGAGGCAAGCGCTCGCGGAGCGCCTCCGCGCGCAGAAGACGGGCGCTCGCGCGCAGGAGATCGACGCGGCGCTCGCGCGCGTCGCCGCGGCGAAGGCGGCGCTCCTCGCCGAAGATCAGCGGCTCAACCGCTTCGCGCTCAGCACGCCGCGCGACGGCGTCGTGCTCGACGTCCACATCGAGCCCGGCGAGATGGTCGCGGCGGGGACGCCTGTCGCGACGCTCGGCGACGTCACCCATCCGTACGTCGACGTGTTCGTCCCGCAGGCCAATCTCCATGGAATTCAGGTGGGCGCGCGCGCGCGCGTGACGATCGACGCGGAGCCCGAGGCGTTCGCGGGAACGGTCGAGGACGTCGGGCGGCGGACCGAGTTCACGCCGCGCTACCTCTTCAGCCCGCGCGAGCGGCCCAACCTCGTGGTGCGCGTGCGCGTGCGCGTCGACGATCCCTCCGCGCGCTTGCACGCGGGCGTCCCCGCGTTCGTCTCGATCGATCGCGCGAACGGAGGCGCGCGATGAGCGCTCCATCGGGCGACGTGGGTCGCGACTCCGCGTTCGCGGGTCGCTCGATCATCGTCCATACGGAGCAGCTCTCGAAGCGCTTCGGCCAGCTCGTCGCGGTGAGGGACGTCTCGCTCGACGTCCATCGCGGCGAGATCTTCGGCGTGCTCGGCCCCAACGGCGCGGGCAAGTCGACGACCATCCGCATGCTCTGCGGCATCCTCGATCCGAGCGGCGGACGCGGCACCGTCGTGGGCTACGACATCGCGAAAGAGAGCGAGCGCATCAAGGAGCGCATCGGGTACATGACCCAGCGCTTCAGCTTGTACGAGGATCTCACCGTGCTCGAAAATCTCCGCTTTTATGCGGGGATTTATGGCATTGGTCGCGCCGCGCGCACCGCGCGCATCGACGCCGCCGTCGCGCGCGCGGGGCTCGGCGACAGGCGCAAGCAGATCGCGGGCACGCTCTCCGGCGGCTGGAAACAGCGGGTCGCGCTCGCGTGCGCGACGGTGCACGAGCCGCCGCTCCTCTTCCTCGACGAGCCCACCGCGGGCGTCGATCCCGTGAGCAGGCGCGATTTCTGGGCGCAGATCCACCGCATCGCGGCCGAGGGCACGACGGTGCTCGTCACCACGCACTACATGGACGAGGCCGAGCGGTGCCACAGGCTCGCGTTCATCTTCGGCGGTCGCGTGCTCGACGTGGGCACGCCCGAAGAGATCGTCGCGCGGCGCGGGCTCTCCGCCGCGGAGCTGGAGGTCGACGATCCGCGGCGCGCCGAGGCGCTGCTCGCCGAGCACGATCAGGTCGACGAGACCGCGCACTACGGCCGCGTGCTGCGCGTCGTGACGAGGCGAGGCTCCGACGCCCTCGCGCTCGCGGAGGGCGTCCTCGGCGGCGCGGGCATCACCGTGAAGGGCGCGCGCACCGCGCACCCCACGGTCGAGGACGCGTTCGTGTCGATGGTGCGCAGCGACGCGGCGAGCGCGCGGGGAGCGGCGTCATGATCACGCGCCTCCTCGCGATCGCGATCAAGGAGCTGCTCCAGCTCGCGCGCGACCGGCTCACCATGGCGATGATGGTGATGCTGCCGATCGTGCAGCTCCTCCTCTTCGGCTACGCGATCGAGACCGACGTCCGCCACATCCCGACCGTCGTCTACGATCAAGATCAGTCGGCGCGCTCGCGCGACTTCGCGCGCTCGATGCAAGCCACGGGCTTTTACACGCTCGTCGGCGAGGTCCAAGGCTACGACGAGATCGGCCGCGCGCTCCGTTCGGGCAAGGCCAAGGTCGCGCTCGTGGTGCCCGCGGGCTACTCGTCCGACATCGTCCGGGGCCGCACGGCCAAGCTCGAGCTCGTCGTCGACGGATCGGATCCGCAGACCGTCGCGAGCGCGACCAACACCGCCGCCTCGCTCGCCGCCGCGCGATCGTCGGAGCTCGCCGTCGTCAAGCAAGCGCGCGCGGGGATGGTCGTGGAGGGCGGCGGCGTGAGCCTCACGCCCGCGACCTGGTATAACCCCGATCTTCGAACAGCGGTGTACATCGTGCCCGGGATCGTGGGGGTGATCCTCACGATGACGATGGTGATGCTCACCGCGATGGCCATCGCGCGCGAGCGCGAGCGCGGGACGCTGGAGCAGCTCGTGGTCTCGCCGGTGCGGCGGTGGGAGCTGGTGGTGGGCAAGATCGTGCCTTATGTGGCGATTGGCTACGTGCAAATGACGCTCATCCTCACCGTCGGTCAAATCGTCTTCGAAGTGCCTTTTTTGGGGTCACGCCCGCTGCTCTATGCCCTCTCGCTGGTGTTCATCGCGGCGAACTTGGCGCTCGGGCTCTTCTTCTCGACGCTGGCAAAGACCCAACAACAGGCCATGCAAATGTCCTTCTTCTTCCTGCTGCCCAACATCCTGCTCTCGGGCTTCATGTTCCCGTGGGAGGGGATGCCGAGGCCCGCGCAGTGGATCTCGCAGGCGCTCCCGCTCACCCACTTTCTCCGCATCATCCGCGGGATCACGCTCAAAGGCGCGAGCTTCGAAGAGGTGGTCATCGAGCTCGTCTGGCTCATGGGCATCTTGCTCGCGCTCGTGACGCTCGCGTCGCTGCGCTTCACCAAGAGGATCGCCTGATGGCTAGGCCCAAGAGCGACATCGCTCCTCGCATCTTGCACGCCGCGCGCGCGCGCTTCCTGCTCGAAGGCGTCGACGGCGCGTCGCTCCGCGCCATCGCCGCGGACGCGGGCACCAGCATCGGGATGGTCTATTATTATTACCCCACCAAAGACGAGCTGTTCCTCGCGGTGGTCGAGGAGATCTACGCGGGGCTCCTCCATGAATTGGAGGTGAGCCTCGCCGCGGGCGGCGCCACCGAGGACAAGCTCCAAAGGCTCTACGCCCGCATCGCCGCGATGAGCGACGATGAGTTTACGGTGATTCGCCTCGTGGTGCGCGAGGCGCTCATCTCGTCGGCGCGCCTCTCGCGCCTCATGGACCGCTTCGCCAAAGGCCATTTGCCGCTCGTTCTCCAAATGCTCCTCGGCGGCGTCGCGGCGGGCGAGCTCTCGAATCAACACCACCCGGCGGTGCTCGCCGCGGCCACGGTGTCGCTCGCGCTCTTGCCCCAGGTGTTCCGTCGTTTGACCGAGGGGCGTTTGCCAAACGGCGTCACCATCCCGCCCGCGGACGCGCTCGCCGCGTCCATGGTGGACGTGCTCTTCCACGGCATCGGGGGGCAAACGCATGAGCGGAGCGCGCACCCCAGACCGGCAAAGGAGGACAAGGCCCGTAAGAAGCCTAGATGATGGGAGGCGAGGCGCGGTGTCACACCGCTTTTCTGAACCCGCGCGTTGACAGCGGGTGCCACGTGCCTCGATGATGTTGGGCATGTGGATCAATCGGTCTCTTCTTCTCTTGGCGATGACGCTCCCCGTGATCGGTTGCGGCGGAGGCGGGGACACCACGAGCGGTCCAGGCGGGGCGGGCGGCTCGGGCGGGGGCTCCGGCGGCTCGGGCGCGGGCACGTTCACGGTCGCTCCCCACCCGCCTGTGCCTCAGGTGGTGAGCTGGGGTGGGCCCGTGCTCAAAGACCCCAAGGTCAAGCTCATTCGCTACGCCGATGATCCGCTCGCCGCGGACGAGGACACGTTCCTCACGCAGCTCGCGGCGTCTCAATATTGGACCCAGATCGCCTCTGAATACGGCGTCGGCGCGATCACCGTGCTCCCCTCGATCGATCGCGCGACGAACGCGCCCGCCGCGCTCGACGAGACCACGTTGCTCGATGAGCTCGACGCGAACGTCTCCGGGGCAAACCCGCCTTGGGGCGCGCCTGACAAGGACACCATTTATACGTTCGTCATCGACAAAGACACCGCGTACGACGGCGACGGCGCGTGCTGCATGGACTACGATGGATATCACTACGAGGTGACGGTGGGCGGCGTGCTCGTGCCCTTCGCCATCGTCTGCCAGTGTCCGGGCTTCGACGGGCCGAACGTGCCTGACGTCGATCAGCTCACCATCGTCATGAGCCATGAGCTCGTCGAGGCGGCGAGCGACCCTTACCCCGGGACCGACCCTGCCTTCGCCTCCACCGACGACGACCACGCCGCGTGGACCGTCTTCAACGGCGGTGAGAACGCGGACATGTGCTTGTTCGAGGCCCAGTCGTACCTCAACGTGCCTGGGATCGATCACATGGTCCAGAGGAGCTGGTCCAACGTCGAGGCGCTCGCCGACAAGGACCCGTGCCTGCCCGCGATCCAGAGCCCGTATTTCAACAGCACGCCTGTCTTGGACGACACCATCACCATCGACTATTACGGCCCTTGGGTCACCAAAGGGGTCAAGATCCCGGTCGGGCAACAGAAGGCCGTCGAGGTCAAGCTCTGGAGCGCGGTGCCCACGAGCGGGCCTTGGACGGTGACCGCGTACGACGACTCGGCGTTCTTCGGCGGCAACCCGCTGCTCGAGTTTACGTGGGACAAGACCACGGGCCAGAACGGAGACACGTTGATGCTCACCATCAAGGTGCTCTCCAAAGACACCTTCATCAACGGCGAGATGTTCTACATCGAGTCCGAGCTCGACGGCACGATCCACGTCTGGGCCGGCGTCGTGGGCAATTGATCAACGCCTCACCGCCGCGGCGCGCGGGGCGATCCTCGGATCGTTCGAGAGCGCCGCGGCGAGCGCGTCCGCGAGCGCGTGAAAGGGCGTCGCGCTCGGCATGTCGAGGTTCACCATCGTCATCGCCGTGAGCGGGCTCACGCCGCTCAAGAGGCATCGCGCGCCGATGAGCTCGACCGCGCGGATGATCTTGCCGAGCCGGTCGATCGTCCCCGCGTCGACGGTGTCGATGCCGGTCAAATCCAAGATGGCTGTCCGCGCCTGCTCCTCGATGATGGCGTTGAGCAGCCGCTCGCCGATGGCCGTCGAGCTGTGATCGCCCAAGTCGCCCACGATGGGCACGACCAACACGCCGCGCCAAATACGCAGCACGGGCGCCGAGAGCTGGTCAATCGTGATCTGTTGGCGCCGGATCGTATCGAGCTTTTGCTCCAGATCGGCGTTGGTTTGTTCGAGCAGCTTGGCGCGCTCGCCCGCGAGCCGGCTCTGCTCCGCCTCGTGGCGCGCGGCGAGGCTCTCCATCACGTGCTCCGCGATGCGCGTGAATTGGTGCCCGAGCTCGACGTGCCGCGGAGAGAACATGTCGTCGCGCGAGCGAGCGCCGATGAGCACGGAGGTGACGCCCCCCGCGCGGAGCGGCAAATGGATCACCGCCCGCGCCACGGCGAGGAGCGCCTCGGGCTGCGCCGCCCACTCCTCGACCCTGCGCACGTCGAACACCGCGGCGGGATGGCCGTTGAGCACGCGACGAAACATCTTGGCAGGCCGCCACGTGGTCCCGTCGAAGAGCGCGCTCGTGGCGGCGAGCGGCGTTAGCGCATCTCCATGGGTCCCCAACATCGCTGCTTCGTCACACTCGAACACGTCCCGGAGCATCGAGACGAGGAGCGCGGGCAGCTCGTCGAGCGCGCGCGCGTCGAAGAGGCGCTGGACGCCTTCGAGCAGCGCCTCGGCGCCGAGCCTCCTGCGGCGCTCGGTCGCGAGCCCCTCTTCGAGCCGAAGGACCGCCTCATGGAGCCTCTCCCCCTCGCTCATGAGATCAGCTCCGCGCGAACGTCGTGACGGAGATCATCAAGTTTGCATGATGGTTCTCCCCGCCGGTGAAACATCCTTGCTCCCCGAACGTGAAGCAGCCCAAAAACGGAGCTCCCTCGAGCGCGCGATCGAGCCCCGCCGCGACCGCGGGCATGTGCTCGCGCACCGCGAGCATGCAGCCCGCGCAGAAGACCACGAGCGCGCCCGCGACGCTCCCTGTCTTGCCCCGATCGTCATCGACCTCCATCGCGACGCGCTCGGCGCGCGCGACGAGCCCCGCGGTGGAGCCCGCCATCAACACCAGCTCATCACCCTCGTTGACGTCCGCGAAGAGGCTCAGGCCCCTATCAACCGTTACCGCGTCGGGGTGGGCGAGGCGATACGAGGGGGCCGAGGACGTTTGACCGACGCGGCGTCCGATGGGGAAGAGCGTCGTCTTGGCGAGGATGTTACCACCGCTCGCGAGCGCGTCTTGGATGGCCCCGCCCGTCCACGTGTTGTAGACGTCGGCCGCGGGAGAGCCGTCGATCTCCATCAACAACCGCCCTCGCGCCTTGGTCGCGCGACCGCGGTGTTTGGTCGGCTCATAACCGCTCTGGAACGCGGACGCGATCCGCGTCGAGGGATAAAGCGCGCTCACCACGACCGCGTTGCGATGGACCGCGCCGCCCGCGAGGAGGTACCAATGGCCCTCGACCGTGTTGTCCGCGGCGCTCCCTCCCACGATGGGGACCCCGGGGCCGACGACCGACGCGATGCCGGTGAGGACGGCCTCTTCGTGGCCGGGCGCGGCCGTCAGCCACAACATGGCAGGTGTCTCACCGGGCCTGCCCGCGCCGTCGATCGCGCGCGTCACCGCCTCACGGGCGGCGCCCGCCGGATCGGCGCCGATGTCCGCGCAGCCGGTGCCATACGAGCCCTCCTCATCACAGATGCCGAGGAGGCCTAGGCCAACCCCATCTTCGCTGTGCATCCCCTCTCGCGTCATCACACCAAGGCACGAGCTCGACCCGTGCAGCGAAGCCCCGCCCAGCGAGCGCTCGACCGCGGCGCGAACAGGGTCGGGCGCGTGCCCCACCGCGACCTGCAAAAGAGCCCAATCGGGCGCTCGCCCGAGCGCGCGAACGAGCCCCTCCGAAGCGCTCCGCGCAGCCTCCTCCGGGTCGCGCGCGGTGCTGAACGTCGTTGCGATCCGCATCCGCAGACGATACCACCCGTGCGCGCTGAATTGTCAGAAAATTCCGCGACTATCATTTGGTTTTGTCCTGCGCGGTTGCCTACATGTCTTCGAGCGGGTAGTGTGGCGTTCGTGCTCGATCCGCCGCCCAACGAGCGTCTTGGGCCGTTTGCGCTCAACCACGTTCACGCCGTCGATTGCCGCGACGCGCTCGCGCTCGTCCCGAGCGACAGCGTCGATGTGGCGGTAACGTCACCTCCGTATTGGGGGCAGCGCGGCGGGGCGGGGCTCGGGAGCGAGCCTGATCCGAGGGATTATGTCCGGGGCCTCGTCGCGGTCTTGGCCGAGGTGATGCGTTGTTTGAAGCCGTCAGGGACTTTGTGGCTCAACCTGGGGGACGCCTACAACACGCCCATCAATTGGCGGACCGAGGACGCGGCGTACAGCTCGCTCGGCAAAGACGGGTCGGGCCTCTCGCCCACCAATTCCGCCTACACCAAGGTGCGCGGGCGGCGGCGCGCGTTCGTGCGCGGCGACGTCGGGTGGCTCCGCTATGGCAACCTCCTCGCGCTCCCTCAACGGGTGATCATCGGGCTCAGCGAGATGGGGTATCTGTTTCGAGGCGAGGTGATTTGGGACAAGAGCCGCCCGCTGCCCGAGGGGCGTTGCCGGAGGCCGCACCGGCGCCACGAGGGTATTTACGTGTTCGCCAAGGACGAGCGCCACGCCTTCCGCGTAAAGCCCCCTGTGCCCTCGGTGTGGAGGCTCGTGCAGGCGCCCAACGACACGCCTCACAGCTCTACGTTTCCGCTCGATCTGCCGCTTCAATGCTTCTCCGCGGCGGCCCTCCCCGCGCCCGGCGTCGTGCTCGATCCGTTCATGGGGAGCGGGACCACGGCCCGCGCCGCCAAGCTCGCGGGGCACGTGTTCTTGGGCTTCGAGGTCGATCCGGCCGTCTGCGAGGCGGCGCGCGCGTTCATCGATGCTCCTGTGAAGGGGGCGAGGGGGCTTGTTCCATGACGAACGTCGCGACGCTCGCCGCCGCGCTCCGCGGCAAGGCGCTCTGCGTCCTCACGGGCGCCGGGTGCAGCACCGAATCAGGCATCCCCGATTACCGCGGCCCGGAGACGCGGAGGCGCGCGCGTAACCCTATCTTGGGCAAGGACTTCCACCGATCCGCCGAGGTGAGGAGGCGTTATTGGGCGCGCTCGATGGTAGGCTTCGAGCGCTTCAACGAGGCCAAGCCCAACCCCGCGCACCACGCGATCGCGGCGATGGAACGCGCGGGGCTGCTCACGGGGCTCATCACGCAAAACGTGGACGGGCTGCACCTCGACGCGGGGAGCCGCCGCGTCATCGAGCTTCACGGCGCGATCCGCGAGGTGGTGTGTCTGCGCTGCGGCGCGCTCACCGAACGATCGGCGCTCCAAACGCGCCTCGTCGCCATGAACCCCGGGCTCCGCGCGCGCACGGCCGCGATCGCGCCCGACGGCGACGCGGATCTCCCAACCTCGTTGATCGAAGGGTTCGAGGTCCCGGACTGCCTCGCGTGCGACGGGCCGCTCAAGCCGAGGGTGGTGTTCTTCGGCGAGAACGTGGCGAAGCCGGTGGTCGAAGAGGCGTATGCGATGGTCGAGCGCGCGGAGGCGCTGCTCGTCGTGGGCTCGTCGCTCGCGGTCTTCTCGGGGTATCGCTTCGTCCTCGCCGCGTCCAAACGGGGTATCCCGATCGGCATCGTCAACATGGGTCCTGCCCGCGGCGACGAGCTCGCCCACGTGCGCGTCGATGGGAGAGCAGGAGAGATGATCCCCGCGCTCTCCCGCGCGCTCGGGGCTTTATGAGATCACGCCCGGCGGCGGCCGCGCGCGCGGCCGGCGAGGGCGATCAACGATACGGCGAAGATCCAAACACCGCTGCTCCCAGGATCATGGGCCACCGCGCAGCCTGAAGGCGGCGGGGCGGGAGAGGCTTTGGAGAAGGTGACGTGTTTGGCGCCCGGCGCGGAGGACGTGCAGATCGCGTAATGGCCGGCGAGGGCGCAGGAGAGGTCTTGTTCTTTTGCGGTGATCGCCGCGCCGCCTTGTCCAAAGAGGTCTTCGACCGGGAGGAAGATCTCGGTCGCGCCGCGGCTGGGGTCGTGATCCCAGCCGACCTCGACGGTCCCATCCCCTTTGTCGTTCCAACGGAACAGGGTGGGTGTCCCGCTGACCGCGCGGAGCGCGGGGCGAACGCGGAAGTTCGATCGGAGCGCGCCTTGGTCGTCGACGATGCTGAGGTCCTCGGCGTTCCAGCCGTCTTTCGTGGCCTCCGTCCAGCCGGGGGTATAAGACCATTGGGCGCTCGACCAGAGCCCCTCATCGAGCGTCCGGTACATCACGGCGACGTACGCGTCGCCGTTGAGCGTAGGCCCGGGAGAGCCGAATTCGCCCAGGAACAACGGCACGTCCCAGCTCGTCGCCGTGCCGCTCATGAGCGCGAACGCGTCGGTCGGCGCGAACCCGCTCCACGCGCCGAAGAGCAGCACCGAGGCATCGTAAAAGTGGGGGCTGTACGCGGCGTTGTCGAAGGTGGGTTTGGCGAGCTCGGTCGGGAGCCCGGCGCTCGTCAGCGCGCGCGGCGAGACGAAGACGATCGCGCCCGGGCTCGCCTTGCGGATGGCTTGGGCGGCGTCCTCGTAGAGCGGGCCGATCTCGGTCACCTCGTCGCCCCAAGGCTCGTTGATCGGGTCGTAGCCGATCACGCCGGGCTCGTTCGCGAGCCGCTCCGACACGCGCTCGACCATCGCCAAATACCGTGTGCGCGCGCCGTGGGTGTCCGCATAAAACGCGCTCCACGAGGCGAGCATGTCGGCGTCGCCTTGCATCTTGGTGCCCCAATCCGCGCACGAAGGCCCGTTGTCCGGCGCTGCGGGCGTGACGCCGGGGGGGATGGCCCAGAGGGGGAATCCATCGCCGCAGCCGCCGATCGAGCCGCGCGAGAAGGCGTCTTGATGGAAGTCGACGATCACGTAGAGGCCGTTCGCCCAGGCGGCCTTCACCGCGCTCGCATATCCATCCAGATACCCTTCGTCGTAGCTGCCTTGCGCGGGCTCGTACGCCTCCCACGTGAAGAGCAGCCGGACCACGTTGAAGCCGAAGCGCGCGAGCGGCGCGTAGATGGCCGGGTCGTGCGAGGCGGTGAACGGAGGCACCTTGGAGTCGCCCGCGACGTTCACGCCGCGCAGGATCACCGCGCGGCCCGCCTCGTCACGAAACCACGCTCCTTCGGTGTGGAGCGGGGCGGCGAGGGCGGGCGCGGCGGCGAGGAG